>JBEVHL010000253.1:0-12234 GCA_040511255.1 Mycobacterium sp.
CCCACAGCGCCGCCAGCAGCGCGGCGGCCGGACCGGCGCCGAGCCGCGGAGCGACGTTGTCGGTGAACTTCTCGGACAGATCGTCGTCGGTCATCGGGTTGTCCGGGGTGCCCTTGTTGGCCTCGACCACACCCACCAGCACCGTGCCATCGGCCAACTCGACGGTCACCGAGGCGGCGCGCTTGCCGATGGAGCTGTCGGAGCGCACGTCGACCAGATCACGCAAGGTGGCGATCTCCGGGTCGGCGGCGGCGGCATCGGTGAAATCGTCGAGCCGGGGCCGGCTGCGCAAAGCCACCGCCACGCCGTGGGTCAGGCTGAATTTCGCATCCAGCCCGGTCTGCGGATCGACCTTGCCGGTCACCGTCGCGGCTTTCGAATTCACCTTGGCGACAACTCTTTTCACCACATTCGCGGCGAACCCGTGCGCGCTGCGCAGCGCCAGCACGGCGTCGATCGCCGGATGGGTCAGCGAACCACTGGGGTAGGCCTTGTAGCCGTTGGCGAGCAGATGCCACTGCTCGCCGAGCTTCTCGACGAGTTTGGCCGGCGCCGGGTCGGTGGACAGCACCGCGAGAAAGCCGCGCTCCCCCTCCATGATCACGGTCGAGGAGGTGATGCCTTCCTCGGCCATTACCGCGGACAGCAGTCCGTCCATGGCGGCCTTGCCCGCGTGCAGCGCTTTGCCGTCGGTGCCGTAGACGGCTTTCAGCCCGGCCGCCTGCGTGCCCGCGCTGCCGAGCGCCTGATTCAGCACCGCAGGCGACAGGTGCAGCACCCGGCCCGCCGCTGCTGCCGCGCCGAGGTGTCCGACCGTTCCGGTGACGTGCCAACCGATTTCGTAGTGCGCGTCGCCCGCTGCGCGGCCCAGCCGGCATTCGGTTTCGAACCCGGCCACGAACGCCGCCAACGCGTCGGCACCGGAGATGGGACGGTCCTCGGCCAGCGCGAAGATCACCGGCCAGACCGGTGCGCTGCCGTGCACGGTGGTGTCGCCGGGGTTGAAGGTGTCGTCGTAGTCGAGCAGATGCGCGGCGAAGCCGTTGGTCAGCGCCGCATACGGCATGCTGGCTTTCTCGGACCGGCCGATCACCGTGTACTCCCCGGTGCCCACCAGTCGGTTCGACGTCCGCAACAGGGCGTCCACCGCGGGATGCCCGGCGGCTGCCACCGCCACGCCGACATGGTCAACCAGGGCACGTTTGGCTTCGTGGGCCACCTCGGCGGGCAGATCGGTGAACTGCAACCGGGCCGCGTAGTCGGCCAGGGTGGCGCTCAGCCCGGAATCGGTTGTCGTCACAGTCCGTTCAGCCCCAACTTGTCGATCAGCGTCGTCAGCGACGCGTTCTGCTTCTGCAGCAGCGCCCCGAACGCGGGCGCGTCGAGAAACTCGGTGACAGAACCGTTTTCGTCGACGAACTCGGTCCAGCCGGGTGCCTTGACCAATTTGGCGAACACCCCCTGGTAGTAGGTGAGCGCATCGGCAGGCATGTCGGGTGGTCCGACGAAGCCCCGGAATTCCTCTGGTAGCTCACCGGCATCGATGCCTTGGGCCTTGATCGACGTCAGTTCGGGGAACGTCGAGACCTTGCGGTCGGCGACGGTGGCGATCACCCGCAGCGCCCCGACCTTCACCTGGTCGACGAAATCGGTTGAGGCACCGATCATCATCTGTGCGTCGTTGCGCAGTAGCGCGGCGATGCGCTGCCCGCTGTCGGAGAACGACAGGAACTTCCACGTGCTATCGGTCTGGGACTGCAACGCCTTTCCGGTCAGCGAGTCGGTGGCCGTGATGGAGCCGCCGACCTGAACCAGCGCGTCCGGCTTGCGCTGTGCGTCGGTGACGAAGTCCTTCATCGTGTGATAGTCCGATTCGGCCCGCACGGCGACCACCTGCGGCTCGACCAGCAGGGCCGCGATGGGCTGCAGTGCGGTGATCGACACCGAGGCGCCGGACAGCGTCAGCGGAGTCACCAGCCAGGTCGGGGTGACCGCGGCGATCGAATCGCTGCGGCCCTTGCGCCCCATCAGATAGGACATCGCCCCGATGCTGGAGCCTTCCGTCTGATTGCGGACCGGCCAGTTGTCCTCGATCAGCTTGTCCGCCAACAGAAGTTTGACGATCTGGCGGGCGAACACATCGCTGCCGCCACCCGGCCCGGTGTGCACCACCACCTGGGTGCGGCCGGGGACCCCGTTGGCCATGCCGCTGCGCTGCAGGCCGCAGCCGGCCAGGGCGAGCGCCGCCATGCTGCCGATCATCATGGTGCGCCGGGACATCTGCCCGGTCGGCGCCGGCTGTGCGCGGTCCATCATTTGCCCTTCGCTTCCACGAGCTCGGTCTCTGAGGTGGCCAGCACACTTGCCTGAGCCGCCTTCCGCCGTCGTCCCGTGATCAACAGGATGCCCCCGATGACGATGGCGGCGCCGAAGATCGTCGCCGAAATCGGCCGCTCCAGGAAGATCATCGGATCGTTGTCCGACAGCACCAGTGACTGACGCACGGCGTTCTCCGCCATCGGGCCCAGCACAAACGCCATCAGCAGCGGCGCCGCAGGCACTCCGAACTTGCCGAACAGGTAGCCGACCAGGCCGAAGCCGACCATCATGTACACGTCGGTCATCGAGCTGCGGACGCTGTAGACGCCCACGACCGCGAGGATCAGGATCGCCGGGTACAGGGCCCAGTACGGAATCTTGAGGATCCGCACCCAGATCGGGATCATCGGCAGGTTCAGCACCAGCAGCATGACGTTGCCGATGTAGAGGCTGGCGATCACCGGCCAGCCGATCTCCGGGTGCTCGGTGAACAGCAGTGGGCCGGGCTGGAATCCGTAGAGCAGCAGGGCCGCCAGCATGACGGCGGTGCTGGCCGTGCCGGGGATGCCCAGGGACAGCAGCGGAATCATGGCGGCGCTGGATTCGGAGTTGTTGGCCGCCTCCGGGCCCGCCACCCCTTCGATGGCGCCCTTGCCGAACCGCTCCGGCGTCTTGGACGTCTTCTTCACCAGTGCATAGGACAGGAACGACGCGACGGTCGAGCCGCCACCGGGCAGCGCACCGATGAAGAAGCCGAACACCGAACCGAGCGCGATCGCCAACCGGGACTGCTTGAGATCAGCCTTGGTGGGCAACAGGTTTCGAATGCCCTTCGGGATGTCGAAGATCGGCCGGTCCATCTTCTTCTCCGCGTTGAGCATCACCTCGCCGACGGCGAACAGGCCCACGCTGATGGCGATGAACTCGATACCGTCGTAGAGGGCGGGTGCGCCGAAGGTCAGGCGTTGTTGCCCGGTGAAGATGTCGATGCCGATGGTCGACACCAGCAACCCGATGCACATCGACAGGAAGCCCTTGATGGGCGACTCGCTGGCCAGGAGGATCACCAATAGCAGCCCGAAGGCCATCAGCGCGGCGTATTCGGGCGGGCCGAAGCCCAGGGCCAGGTGCGCGACGAAGGGGGCAGCGAAGGTCAACGCGATCACCCCGAAGGTGCTGGCGATGAAGCCGGCGATCGCCGACATGCCCATAGCCGGTCCGGCGCGGCCCTTCAGCGCCAACGGGTGCCCGTCCAGACACAGCACCACCGACGAGGTCTCACCCGGAATGTTCAGCAGGATCGACGTGGTGGCACCGGCGAATTTCGCCCCGTGGTAGATGCCGGCCATCATGATCAGGCCGGTGGTGGGCGGCAGGCTGATGGTCACCGGTAGCAGGATCGCCAGCGTGGCGGGCGGGCCGAGGCCGGGCAGAATGCCGACCAGGGTGCCGATCACCACACCGACGGCCACCCAGAACAGGTTCATGGGGGTGAACGCTGAAGCGAACCCGTTCAACAGGTTCTGTACTGCATCCATCAGTTTTCCTTACGAGACGACGCGATGGTGGAGCGTTGACAGAGGTGCATCACATGCCCTCGAAGAAGATCGACGCCGGTAGTTCCACGCCGAGAACGAAGACGAACAGTGCGTAGGCGACCACCGGGACGGCGATGATGACGATCACCGATTTGAAGTTCCTGATCCGTTCGACGACCAGCACCAGATAGGCGATGAGCAGGACGGCCGCCGGGACGAAGCCGATCACCGGCATCAGGGCGACGCCGATCAGAAAGCCGATCCACACATACGCGGCCCGCTTGAGTTGGGTAGGGATGCCGTGCATCTGGCCCGCGGGCCCGAGGCCGTGCCGCACTGCCCGCACGACAGACACCGCCACCAGCAACAGACCCAGCGCAATGACGGCCACCGACAGCGACACGGGGAAGAACCCCGGGCCGGGCACCCCCTTCTTGCCGAACACGTCCAGTCCGGTGGCATCACTGAGTGCGATGGCACCGAATGCCGCGGCCGCCAGACCCAATCCGGCCTGCGCGATCGGTGACGTCGCGAGCGGCGAGTGCTCGGCAGCCTCGACGTCCGGTTCTTCCACCGGCGGTTCGACCGCGCCGTCGGAGTCGAGACCGGCCTTGCCTATCTGAGTCATCGTCGAACTCCTCTAGTCTTGCGCCCAGCCGAAGTGACCCGACACTGTCGCGCCGGGTGCCATCAGTGCGAAAAGCCCACGCCGACCGGCCAATCCGTCGGCAGACGAAGTGAATCCGTGCGAAACCAGGACCGCGGCCTCGACGGCGTCGGAAGCTGCCTTGCGCACCTGCAGTGCACCCGTCTCGGTGTCGTCCAGGCTTTTGAGCCCGGTCGCCTGCGTGGCGCACAGGCCGAGCAGATGCCGGATCCGTTGGTCGTCGAAGTTCATCAGCCGGCCCAGCGCCGCGGCGGCGCCGACGATGCCGGCCACCCCTTGGCGGCTCCACCGGTCGGCGGCGGGCGCGGAGTCCAGCACGGCCGCAACGCGGTCGGCGACCAGTGCGCCGATCGCGTAGGCCTCGGCCACCGCGGCCACCGACGGTGCCCGATCGGCAGCGGTGTCGACGGCCGCGCGCACTGCGGGCCAATCGGTCGGGGTGGCCGCACCGTCAGCGGGCGGTTGCCCGGTGCCGATGAACGCGACCAGCTCGTCGGTGAATGTCATGCCTGTCCCTTCTGGGGGTGAGCGGCCGCGAGCACGTCGGCGAAGCCGGCCTGCGACGACGCGATGGTGTCGACGACATTGAGAAGCTCTGCGCCACTACCGATTCCGAGAACCGGTTCGACCAGTGCGGTGACCTTGGCCATCAGCTCGGCATCGGTCAGCGGGCGGGCCAGGCTGCCCCGCGCGTGCGGGACGTGGGCCACCACGTCGGTACCGTCGACCAGTCGGACCGTCACCGTGGCGGCGTCCCTGGCGCAGTCCGGCGCCGGGGACAGCGTGGTGATGGCGCGCAGTTGCGCGGCGTCGTCCGCGGTGGCCCGACCGTCGCTGAACTGGGTAAGCCCCACCACCCCGTCGAGCAGGCCGACAGCCACCCCGTGGCGGGCCGAAAAGCGAGCCTGCAGACCGTCGTTGGGCTGTTCGATACCCATCAGTTCCGGCACCAGCGGATGACACTTCACGTCGATGGCGGCGATGGCGGCGCCGGCCACCTGACCGCCTGCCTCGATCGCAGCGTCGATGGCCGGATGCGCGACGATGCCGCAGGGATACGGCTTGAAGGCGTTCTGTTCGATTTCCCAGTCACCGGACCATGATCCGAAGAGGGCACCCTCGTCGACGGCGTCGGCGAACATCGTGAGCAGTCCGCCATCGCCGAGTGGGTCGGCGAATCCCGGGTAGCCGTCGGCGGCCATGGCGGCCGCGGCGATCCCGTTCGCGGCGGCCTTGCCTGCGTGGAACGGCTTGGTCATCGAGCCGAACGCATCGCGGTGGCCCAAGGTCATCGTCGAGGCGGCGGCCAGCGCGGCCTCCAGGCGAACGCTGTCGAAGCCGAGCACCACCGCCGCGGCGACCGTGGCACCGAACACCCCGCAGGTCCCCGTGATGTGCCAGCCGCGGTCGTAGTGGTTGGGCGAGATGGCGTTGCCGATCCGCAACTGCGCTTCACAGCCGAGCGCGAAAGCACGCAGATACTGCTCACCCGATACGCCGGGCTCATCGTGCAGGGCGATGAGCGCGGCGAGGGTGGCAGCACCGGGGTGGATCACCGTCGCCAGATGGGTGTCGTCGAAGTCGTCGTAGTGACCGGCGGTGCCTGCGATCAGGGCGCCCCAGTGCCGGTCCACCGTGGTCGGCCGACCCAGGACCGGAACCGTGCCGGCCACCTTCAGTTCGGCCACCGCCGCCAGCATCACGTCCACAGCTGGAGACTGCGATGCGCCGATGGTGGTGCCGAGGACGTTGAACAGGCTGCGCTTGGCGGCGGCGTCGGCGCCCTCCGGCAACGGCCGGGCGGCGGCGTCGACTAGTTCACAACAGAAGTTCGATGTGCGCTGCAGCACAGTGGTAGGCATGCCAACGACGCTACGAAGCCCCGATAGGCCGAACAACCTCGCGCGTGGTCGCGATCATTGCAATTTCTGAAACGATTCCTGACGGGCCCGCCCCCGCAGCAGCGCGATCTTCGTCAACGCCTGCGTGCTGGCGTACTGAGCCCCGGCCCGCGGATAGACCAGGAACACGGTCCGCTCACCCGGCGGCGGGTCGACGATCCGCAAGCGCACCACCCGGGGGTGTTGGTGATCCGTCATACCCTCCGGGACCACCGAGACGCCGATCCCCGCGCCCACCATCGACTCCACCACGAACAGATCGTTACCCTCGACGGCGATCCGGGGCACGAAACCCGCTCTGGCACAGGCATTTACCATGTGTGTGCGGCTGCTGGAGCCGAGTTCCATCGCCACGAACGGGCGGTCCCGGACATCGCTGAGCGAGGCGCTGCCCGCCCCGGCCAGCGGATCGTCGGCCGGGACGGCGAGCAACAGCGACTCGGTGAACAGCGGCTCGACGACGAATTCCCGCTCGGCCGGGGACACCGAGGTGAACGCGATATCCGCCTCACCGCGCAACAGTGCGGCGATCACATCGGTGGCCGATCCCTGCCAGCAGCGAAACCGCAGGCCCGGTGCGTCGGCGAGGAGTTCGGCCAGCACCCCCGGCACAAATCCCAGGCCCAGCGAGAACGTGTGGGCGATGCGCAGCAGCCGCTGGTGCCCGGCGTCGGCGATGGTGCTGGTCACCGCGTCGCGCCGGGCGCGCAGCACCGAATGTGTCTCGCGTTCCAGCACCCGACCGGCGGGCAGCATGCGCACCCGCCGCCCCGACTGTTCGACGAGCGCCACCCCGAGCTTGCGTTCCAGGGTGCGGATACCCCGCTGCACGGTGGCGACGCTGACGCCGAGTTCGGCCGCGGTCTGGCCGAAATGCTCGGTGCGCGCGAACGCCACGAACATCTCCAGTTCGACGAACGTCACATCCTTGGCTGCGACGTCCTCCATCTGGCCACCCTAGGCCGTCAGCGCCCGCTGAAAGTCGGCGATGACGTCATCGGTGTCCTCGATACCCAGTGAGATGCGGGCAAATCCGGCACTGACGGGGTCACCCCAGCGGGCGCGCCGGTCCACCGAGGTGTGGATGCCGCCGAAGCTGGTGGCCGCGACCAGGAGGTCGCTGCGCTCGACCAGTGCGTGGACGGCGGCGGCATCGGCGAGTTCGATCGATACCAGTCCGCCGTAGCGGCGCATCTGCGCGCACGCCACGTCGTGGGCCGGATCTTTCGGCAGGCCCGGATAGCGCACCGACCGCACCGCCGGATGGCCGTCCAGCATCACCGCGAGGGCTTGGGCGTTCTGGCACTGGCGCTCGAACCGCAGGCCGGCCGTGCCGAGGCTGCGCAGCAGCAGCCAGGAGTCCACCGCACCGAGAATCGGTCCGGCCAGCAGGCGTTCGCGGGTGATGGCGGCCATCAGGTCGGGGTGGCTGCCCGCGACGTATCCGGCCAGCAGGTCGCTGTGCCCGGCCAGGGCTTTCGTCGCACTGGCCACCACCAGGTCGGCGCCCAGCGACAGCGGCTGCTGCCCCAGTGGGGTGGCGGTGGTGTTGTCCACCACCAACCTCGAGCCGCGCCTGCGGCACACCATCGCCAGCCGGTGCAGATCGACGACGTCCAGGGTGGGGTTGGCCGGGGTCTCGGCGAACACCACGTCGGCATCCTCGGCCGCGTCGCACATCTCGGCGCTGGCCGCCTCGCGGACGGTAACACCAAGTGGCGCAAGGTATTCCGCGGCGTAAGCGCGGACCTGATAGTAACCGTCAGCGGGCACCACCAGCACAGAACCCGGGCGCACCAACACTCGCAGCGCGGCCGTCACACCGGCCATCCCCGACCCGAAGACCAGCGCGGACGACGCACCTTCCAATTGAGCCAGCGCGGATTCCAGCTGGCGCCAACTCGGATTGGAAGCGCGGCCGTAGAAATCGATGTCGGCCGAGGCGTCGTCGGACAGGTGGTATGCCGACACCGGTAGCGGCACCGGCGCCACCGGCTGGCCCGGTACCGCCGGGGTGTTCACGGCTTTGACGGTCCGGGTGGAGGAGCCGTAATGGTCTGCGGTCACCAGGTAATTAAAGCCCTCACTCCGGTTTGGTGGTGCGGCCCAGCAGCAGTGCCACCGCCTGGTCGACGGACATCCCCCGGTGGCACACCCCGTGTACCGCCTCGGTGAGTGGCATCTCGACGTCGTAGCTCGACGCCAGCGCCAGCACCGACTCACACGAGGTGACGCCCTCGGCGACATGTCCGCCCGCCGCGCGCTGCGCCGCATCCAACGTCTCGCCCTTGCCGAGCCGCTCGCCGAACGCGCGGTTGCGGGACTGTGGCGAGCTGCAGGTGGCGACCAGATCACCCACCCCGGCCAGGCCCGCCAGCGTCGCCCCCTTGGCGCCCAGGGCGATCCCGAGCCGCATGATCTCGGCCAGCCCGCGGGTGATGATGGCCGCGGCGGTGTTCTCCCCCAGTCCCACGCCTGCGGCCATGCCACAGGCGAGTGCGATGACGTTCTTGCAGGCACCGCCGACCTCGGTGCCGATGACATCGGCGTTGGTGTCCGGCCGGAAGTATTTGGTGTTCAACGAGCGCTGCAGGGTGACCGCCCGACCCGAGTCCGGGCAGGCGATGACGGTGGCAGCGGGCTGACCCTGGGCGATCTCACTGGCCAGGTTGGGCCCGGACAGCACCGCGACCTGGCTGGCGTCTACGCCGGTGACCTGCGTGATGACCTGACTCATCCGCATCAAGGTGCCCAGTTCGATCCCTTTGGCGAGGCTGACCAGGGTGGCGCCGGGCACGATCAGCGGGGCCCACTGTTCGAGATTCGCGCGCAGGCTCTGCGACGGCACCGCCAACAGCACTGTGGTCACCCCGGCCAGCGCCTCCGTCGCGTCGCCGGTGGCGCGAATCGCCGCACTGAGCTCGACGTCGGGCAGATAGCCCTGGTTGCGATGGGTGGTGTTCACCTCGTCGGCCACCTCGGGGCGACGGGTCCACAGCCGCACGTCGTTGCCAGCATCCGCCAGCACCTTGGCCAGTGCGGTGCCCCAGGCGCCCGCACCCATCACCGCCGCCGTGCCTACCGTGCTGGCCATCGCAGGGAATCCTCTTGCTTGTCTCGGAATAGTGCCGCGGTCTGAGGCGCTTCCACCCTAGTGCGTGACAACAGGAGTGGACTGCGCTGGCAGGATGTCATCATGAGCGGCACGCCTTCGCACGCTCCCCGCAACGGCAGCAGTGACATAGCGCTGGTCATCGCCGTCAAACGGCTGGGGATCGCCAAGACCCGGCTGGCCCCGGTTTTCTCGGCCGAGACCCGCGAACGGGTGATGCTGGCGATGTTGGTCGACACCATTGCCGCCGCCTCCAGGGTGAGCTCAGTGCGTTCCATCACCGTGGTCACTCCTGACGAGGACGCCGCGGCAGCTGCCGTCGAGTTCGGCGCCGCCGTACTGCCCGACCCCACCCCGGAGGGTCATGCCGATCCGTTGAACAACGCGTTGCGCGCCGCGGAGGCCGCGGTGCTGGTGGCCACGCCGAATGTCGTTGTGCTGCAAGGAGATCTGCCGGCGCTGCAGGCCGAGGAACTCGCCGCGGCCATCAGCGCCGCCCGGGCCCACCCGCGCAGCTTCGTCTCCGACCGGCACGGCACCGGCACGTCGGCCCTGTTCGCCTTCGGCGCCCCGCTGGATCCGCACTTCGGCGCGGATTCCACTGTCCGACACCGGCGTTCGGGCGCCATCGAACTCACCGGCGCCTGGCCGGGGCTGCGCTGTGACATCGACACCCCGGACGATCTGCAGTTGGCCCGTCAGCTCGGCGTCGGCCCGGCCACCCGACGGGCAACTGACCGCGCGGTCGGCAGACGCTAGCGAGCGGGCCGTCCGATAAGGGATGATCGCGGGGTGACCGACATAGAAGCCACCCAGACCGAGGATCGTACGGGCGAGGACGGCTGGCAGGCCGGTGACTCGACGCCGGATGCGCCACCGGCCGCTACCGCTGTGGCGCTGGTCGACGAACTGCCCGAGGACCGCTACCTCAATCGCGAACTGAGCTGGCTGGACTTCAACTCCCGCGTCCTGGCGCTGGCCGAGGACACCTCGCTGCCGTTGTTGGAGCGCGCGAAGTTCCTGGCGATCTTCTCCTCCAACCTCGACGAGTTCTACATGGTCCGGGTGGCGGGCCTCAAACGCCGCGACGAGATGGGTCTTTCGGTGCGCAGCGCCGACGGCCTGTCGCCCCGCGAGCAGCTTCGGCGCATCGGCGAGCGCACCCAGCAGATCGCCAGTCGGGCCTCGGGCGTCCTGCTCGATTCGGTCCTGCCTGCGTTGGCCGAACACGGGATCCTGGTGGTCAACTGGGCCGACCTGGACGACGACGAGCGCGGCCGGCTCTCGACCTATTTCCACGAGCAGGTCTTCCCCGTGTTGACCCCGCTGGCCGTCGACCCCGCGCACCCGTTCCCGTTCGTCAGCGGGCTCAGTCTGAACCTGGCGATCACGGTGAAACAGCCCGAGGACGGCACCCAGCATTTCGCCCGGATCAAGGTGCCGGACAACGTCGACCGTTTCGTCGAACTCAGCGCACGCGACGGTAACGAGGGTTTCGAGCAGAGCGTGGTGCGGTTCCTGCCGATGGAGGAGCTGATCGCCGCGTTCCTGTCGGTACTGTTCCCCGGGCTGGAGATCGTCGAGCACCACGCGTTCCGCATCACGCGCAACGCGGATTTCGAAGTCGAAGAAGACCGCGACGAGGATCTGCTGCAGGCGTTGGAGCGGGAACTGGCCCGGCGGCGGTTCGGTTCGCCGGTGCGGCTGGAAGTTTCCGACGATATGACCGAGAACATGCTCGAGCTGCTCCTGCGTGAGCTCGACGTGGCTCCCGGTGACGTCATCGAGGTGTCCGGGCTGTTGGACATGTCCTCGTTGTGGCAGATCTACGGTGTCGACCGGCCGAAGCTCAAGGATCCGGCCTTTGTGCCCGCGACGCCGCCGGCGTTCGGTGAGCGCGAGACGCCGAAAAGCATCTTCTCGACCCTGCGGGACGGCGACGTGCTGGTGCACCACCCGTATGACTCGTTCTCCACCAGCGTGCAGCGCTTCATCGAGCAGGCCGCCGCAGACCCGAATGTGCTTGCGATCAAGCAGACTCTGTACCGCACGTCGGGCGACTCCCCGATTGTCAACGCGCTCATCGATGCGGCCGAAGCGGGCAAGCAGGTGGTCGCCCTGGTCGAGATCAAGGCCCGGTTCGACGAGCAGGCCAACATCAAGTGGGCGCGCGCTCTTGAGCAGGCCGGGGTGCATGTGGTGTACGGGCTGATCGGGCTCAAAACCCACTGCAAGACTTGTCTTGTGGTGCGCCGCGAGGGTTCGACGATCCGGCGCTACGCCCACATCGGGACGGGCAACTACAACCCCAAGACGGCCCGGCTCTACGAGGACGTGGGCTTGTTGACCGCCTCGCCCGATATCGGTGCGGACCTGACGGACCTGTTCAACTCACTGACCGGGTATTCGCGCAAGGTGTCCTACCGCAATCTTCTGGTGGCGCCGTACGGAGTTCGCCGGGGCATCGTCGAGCGGATCGACCGTGAGGTGGCGGCGGCTCGCGACGGCGCCGACGCCCGGATCCGGTTGAAGGCCAACGCCCTGGTGGACGAGCAGGTGATCGACGCGCTCTACCGCGCTTCCCAGGCCGGGGTGAAGATCGAGGTGGTGGTCCGGGGAATCTGCGCGCTCCGTCCGGGTGTCGAGGGGTTCTCGGAAAACATCGTGGTGCGGTCCATTTTGGGCCGGTTCCTCGAG
>JBEVHL010000254.1:0-2726 GCA_040511255.1 Mycobacterium sp.
GGCCGCCCCGGCGGGTGCGACACCGGGCGCCCGCAGCAGATACTGCACCCGCTGCTCGGCCGTCCAGCCGAACGTCTCGTCGAGACCGTCGAGCATGGTGCGCAGGTAGGGGCCCGACGGTGTGGTGGCCTCCAGCTCCAACAGGCACGTGATGGTCATCATCGGCACGCCGTCGCGCTCACCCACCTGCAGCAGGGTGGAATAGGTCCGCGACGGCAGCGGCCAGTGACCGATACCGCCGTCCAAGGCGAGGTCGCTCTCGATGGGTTGCCAAGTTTCCTGTGCGACAACATCACTGAGCTGACCAAAGGTCACCAGATAGGCCCGCGCGGCCAACTCGCCGTCCGCATCCCGATTGTAGAAGGCAATGCCACCGCCCCACACCTTCGATCTGCCGGCGAAAGCCAGCCCGCCGGCCAGGTGCAGTGCGACGTCCGCGCGTGGCGGTGTCTGGTCCCGACAACCCAGGTAGGTGCGACTACCGCCGCGAGGCCGGCCACCGGACAGATAGCAATTGAACCGCGCCGCAGCCATATTCGATCCGTAGGCGACGTACCAGACGGGATCGTCTGTCTTCAGATGCGAACTCAACCGATCAGGGACCCTTCCTCAAGTGCCAGCGCGGCCTCGCGCAGCAGCACGGCCTGCGCCTGCTCGTAGATCCCCTGTGCGTCTTCTGCAGTGTCGCCGACGGCAGTGAGACCGATCCGGCCGCATTCGGTCAGGCAGCTGAGCATGTGAAACACCACGCCGGTACGCCGGGCCTGGTCGAAGTGCAGCCCATGGTTGACGACGATGTCGAACAGATCGGTCACCGTCAATGCCTTGAGCCGGTCATCCTCGAGATGGTCGGTGGCGACCAGGTACTTGGTACTACCGGTCGGCGTCAGGAAGAGTCCGCGCTCGCCGTCGTAACTGCCGTCGGTGAGAAACTGCAGCGTCAGGAACGGGTGGGTGGTGCCGCCTTTGCGCAGGTTCAGCTCGATCGCGTAAGCCGTCCACGCCCCGCTCTGATCCTGCACCACAACGAAATCCACCGCGAACCTGCCAAGGGTGCCCACCGCCGCCAGGTGCCGTCCGATCTCCATCGCGGGCTCCGCGATCAGCGCTGCGTATCCCGGATCCGCCGGGAACACACAGCCCAGGTATTTCTGTCCGCTGGCGCCACCGAGCAACTGGTCGTGGGTGGACAACAGTTCGACGGTGCCGTCGGGCAGCGCGCGCATCTGCACGCTAGGGCTTTCCAGCTTCACCCCGGTGATCCGCTCCTCGACGATGCCGCCATTCTCCTCGAACGCTTCGAGATAGCGCTCGATGGTGAGCTTTTCCGATTCCAGCTGCATGCCGAGGATGCGTTCGGCGATCGCCGCGGCCTCGTCGGTCGCGCCCGACGCAGGCAGGCCGTGCAGATCGACCAGGGCATTCCCGGAGCCCGACACACCTTCGTTGAGCTTCACGATCGCCTCGGTCAGCGATGGCCGGCGCAGCCGCATGTTCTGCACGCCGACCACGACCTCGTCGACCGTGTGCAGGTCTTCCGCCCCGACCGGGCACTGCACCCCGAGCTGCTCGAACATTCGCCGACAGCCGGTCTTGCTGCCCAGGTCGGCCAATCGCGGATCGGCACCGTACATCGGAATGCCAAGGGACAGCGCGACATCGCGTTCCAGCGAGGTGGTGTTGTACGGGATCAGGTGACTTCGGCCGGGGTTGGGGATCAGCGAACGGATCTGCCGCAACAATTTCGGTCGCGCCAACAGCTTCGAGCTGAGCGATTCACCGGACGCGTCGCCGACGGGCACCAGGGTGAGCCGGGCCCGGGCATGGCTGGGGATCACTCCGGGCAGCAGCCCTAGGTAGTACTCGATGATCGATTCGGAGATCGGTTGGGACGTCACGTAAATCATCCTCAGCCGCGGTTGGCGCAGCAGCAGGAGCAGGAACAGCGCGCGCTCCTCCATCGCCTGCACGATGGTGCCGTTCTTGGCGCTGGGGCCGTCGGTGCTGATCGAGGGCACCACCACCACTGACTCGTCGTCGAAGCCGAGTCGCATCGACTCCCAGACGTAGGGCATCGAGCGCTGCAGATCGTCGAATACCTGGTACCGCTCGTCTTCACCGAACTGCGACAGAGGTCGATCCTTGACCTGCGTCATGTTCCACCTGCCTTAATCGTTGACTGCACTGATGTTGTGGACCCGCACGGGGCGGCTGAATCCTTTGGGCTTCAGGTCGCCGACCAACTCGGCGCTACAGAAGTCCTCGGTGGCGGCCAGGATCCGGTCGGTGACCAGCACCTGCCACGGCCCGGCTTCCGCGCACAGCCGGGCCGACAGGTTGGTGACGCTGCCGATCGCCGAATAGTCGAACCGGCCTTCGAAGCCGATCCGGCCCAGCGTCGCGTAGCCCTGCGCCACGCCGATCCCCAACGCCAAATCATGGCCCTTTCGAAACCACTGCGCAGCAAGTTCTTTCACCGCATCGCGGATGTCGATCGACATCCGCACCGCGCGCTCCGCGGGATCATCGCAGGGGACAGGGTCGTTGAAGAACACCATCATGCCGTCACCGGTGAACCGTTCGACGGTGCCGCCGTAGTGGTGCACCAACGAACCCATGGCGCGGTGATATTCGCCGAGCACGCCCATCACCTCTTCAGGCTCGCTGGCTTCGGCGAACGGCGTGAAATTCCGCAGATCGCAGAACACGACGACGATATTGCTGCG
>JBEVHL010000255.1:0-9467 GCA_040511255.1 Mycobacterium sp.
CGCAACAAGGGCCGGTACGGTTCGCCGCGGGCACGGATCCTGCTGCAGGGTGCTGGCGACGGAACGAGGTCGCAGGCCGAGCGACTGTTTGTGCAGTTGCTCCGAAGCCACGGCATCACCGGCTGGAAGACCAATTACCCGGTCGGCGACGACGTCGTCGACGTGGCGTTTCCGGAATGCAAGCTCGCAATCGAGATCGACGGCTGGGCCTTTCACAGCGACCCGGATGTCTTTCGGCACGACCGCGCCCGCCAGAACCGCATCTCGCTGCTGGGCTGGCAGGTCCTACGGTTCACCTGGCGGGACCTCGTCGAACAGCCGGAGCGGGTCATCGCCGAACTCCAAGCAGCGATCTCGGCGCGCTCCTAGCCGCTCACCGGGCGAACACGCGCCGAAATCCCGAGAACGCGACCACCACCCAGGCCGCGAACGCCACCCAGAAGAACACCAGCGACACCGTGCCGAACGCCGCGACGCCGGTCTCCCGGGCCATCGCAAACGTCGCCGAGGAGTACATGCCCAACGGGAAGACCATCGCCCACCACACACCCCGGAACACCAGCGTGCCCGGCCCACGGTTCACCCGCCGAATACCGAAGTACACCAGCGGCGGGATCCACAGCGTCGCCAGCACCCAGGTGACGATCGTGATGCTCTCGACGGCGGCAGAAGGCCAGAGCCGATGGATGTGGTCGCCGGCCAGCGTCGCGATGGCCAGCCCGCCCATCAGGATCCAGCTGTCCGGCTCGAAGCCGTCGCGATCCAGCCGGTCGTGCGCGGTGCGCCACAGGATCAGGCCCGTCATCACGCCGTAGACCGCGATGGCCAGCGCCCAGAACAGCAGCGCACCGAACAACCATCGGACGTCGGCAGACACGATCGCCAACCCCGACGTCGCGACGGCCGCGAGCTCCCACGCGCCATGGGCCCTGTCCCGCAATCCGGTCCACCGGTATTTCCACATGGCCCGCAGCACCACCGGCGTCAGCGTAACCCAGGCCTGATACGCCAGCGCGGCCAGAATCCAAGCGGCCCAGCGGGTCTCAACGAACCGCGCGCCGAGCACCGCGCACGCCGCCACGTAGGTGAACAGCCGCACCGTGACGTCGGGATCGCGCCAGTCCAGCGGCGCCCGCCGCCAGGCCACCGCACAAACCACCACCAACACCGGCAGCGCCGCCACAGCCAGCCCGGCCAGCCCCACGCTGATCCAGCGATACCCCTGGTCGTCCGCGGCAATCGACACGATGCCCGTCGCCATCACCGCCGCGAACACATCCGGCGGCACCTTGAACTCAGCCAACGTCCACCATCAGGTGCCGCAATCCGGTGTGCCGATTGCTTCTGGTCCACTCGACGGGCTCGACCACCCGCACCGACTCCCATCGCGGTAGCAGTTCTTCGAAGAGCACCCGCAGCTCCAACCGAGCCAGGTTGGCGCCCAGGCAGTAGTGCACCCCCTGCCCGAAACCCAGATGCGGGTTGGGTTTTCGATCAATCAGGAACTCGTCCGGATCAATAAAGACCGACCCGTCGCGGTTGGCCGAAGCTTCCCACACCAGCACCTTGTCGCCCGCCTCGATGGCACACCCGCCCAGTTGCACCGACCGGGTGGCGGTGCGCCGCTTGGACGGGGACGGCGCCGTCCAGCGCACCATCTCTTCGATCGCCGACGGCAGCAGCGCCAAATCTGAACGTAGCAAAGCGTATTGAGCCGGGTTCTCGGCCAGCGCCAGCAGCCCACCGGCGACGGCATTGCGGGTGGTTTCCGCACCCGCACTGAACAACAGGCTGAAGAACAGGTACAACTCCAGATCGGACATCAGCGACACCGACTCGTCCATCGCGTTGGCGACGATCGACAACATGTCGTCGCCGGGGTCCGCACGTTTGGCGGCAATCAGCTCCGTGCCATAGGTGTACATCCGCGAGCCGGCTTCCTCCACCGATAATCGCGAGACCTCACCGAGCTGCGCCCGACGGGCCGTCCCGAAGTCGAATTGCGGCTCGATCGCTTCGAACAGCCAATGCCGTTCTGATTCAGGTACTCCCAGCAGAATACAGATCATCTGCATCGGCAACTCAGCGGCCACGTCCACCACGAAATCGAACTCGCTGCCCGCCGCAACGCCATCCAACAGCAGGCGCGCCCGGGAACGCAGATCGTCCTCGATGCGGCCGATCATCCGCGGCGTCAAGCCTGAGGACACCAGCCGCCGGATCTGGGCGTGCCGCGGATCATCCATCATGTTGAGCACCTGACCGGCGATCGACAGGTCCTGCAACAGGGTCCCACCGAACGGCCGAGCACCGCCGGTCACCGACGAGAACGTTTCCTGATCACGCAGCACCGCAAGGGTTTCCGGATAGGTCGCGACAGACCAGAAGCCTTCTCCGTCTGGCGTGTGCTCGGTGGCCGAGTGCCAGCAGACGGGCGCCTCCGCGCGGTGCCGGGCGAACAGCTCATGCGGAAAGCCATCCGCGAAGTTGTCCAGGTCCGTCAGGTCCGCGAACATGGCGCTAGAGGATGGCGCCCGGCGTGTACTTGGCGGCTTCGGGGTAGTCCCGAACCAACTCCCCCACCGCGCTGACCACCTGGTCCACCTGATCGGCTGCGGCGCCGGTGAAGGCCGCCCGGTCGGCCAGCGCGGCATCGAGCGCCGCCCGGTCCAGCGGCAGCCGTGGGTCGGCCCCTAGCCGATCCAGCAGGTCCGGCTCAATACCCTTCTCGCGCATGGCAAGTGCCACCGCGACGGCATGTTCCTTGATCACCTCGTGTGCGGTCTCCCGCCCGACACCTGCGCGCACCGCGGCGATCAGAATCCGGGTGGTGGCCAGGAACGGCAGGTAGCGGTCCAGCTCGCGTTGGATCACCGCCGGATAGGCGCCGAACTCGTCGAGCACCGTCAGGAACGTCTCGATCTGGCCGTCGATGGCGAAGAACGCGTCGGGCAGCGCGACGCGGCGCACCACCGAACAGAACACATCGCCTTCATTCCATTGCGCCCCAGCCAGTTCCGCGGACATCGACGCATATCCGCGCAGCACCACCTGCAGCCCGTTGACGCGTTCACAGGACCGGGTGTTCATCTTGTGCGGCATCGCCGACGACCCGACCTGGCCCGCCGCGAACCCTTCGGTGACCAGTTCATGACCCGCCATCAGCCGGACGGTGTGCGCGAAAGATGAAGGGCCGGCACCCAATTGCACCAGCGCTGAGGTCACGTCGTGATCCAGCGACCGCGGGTACACCTGCCCGACGCTGCTGAACACCGAGCCGAACCCCAGGAACCCGGCCACCCGGGACTCCAGCGCAGTCAACCGCTCAGCGTCGCCGTCGAACAAGTCGAGCATGTCCTGCGCGGTGCCCATCGGACCCTTGATACCGCGCAATGGGTAGCGGTCGATCAGCTCACGCACCCGGGTCAGCGCGACCAGCGTCTCCTCGGCCGCCGAGGCGAACCGCTTGCCCAGCGTGGTGGCCTGCGCGGCAACGTTGTGCGAGCGGCCGGCCATCACCAGGTCGCGGTAGGTGACGGCGCGGTCGGCCAACCGGGCCGCCACCGCGACGCCGTGGGTGAACACCAATTCCAGCGAGCGCCGGATCTGCAACTGCTCGACGTTCTCCGTCAGGTCGCGGCTGGTCATCCCCTTGTGGATCTGCTCGTGGCCGGCGAGCGCGTTGAATTCCTCGATGCGCGCCTTCACGTCATGCCGGGTGACGCGTTCGCGAGCGGCGATCGAGGCCAGGTCGACATCGCCCAGCACGCGCTCGTAATCGGCCACCGCGTCCGCAGGCACGGCAACCCCGAGTTCGGCCTGGGCGGTCAGCACCGCCAGCCACAGCCGCCGTTCTTCGACGATCTTCGCCTCAGGGGACCAAATCGAAACCATCTCGGCGCTGGCGTACCGGGACGCCAAGACATTGGGGATGCTCACGAATGCCCAGCTTACTGGGGCTCGATCAGCGGGCCGATAGGGCGAAGTCCGCAGGACCGATAGGGCGAAAGTCCGAAGGCCCGATAGGGCAGAGTAGGGCTGTGTTCTTCGTCGGCATCGACCTTGCGTGGGGTGAACGGAAGCCAACCGGCATCGCCGTCGTCGACGACGACGGCAGGTTGGTGCATGTCGCCGCAGCCCAGGACGACGCCAGCATCCGCGCAGCGGTGGCCCCGTACGTGCAAGGTGACTGCCTGGTGGCCTTCGACGCTCCCCTGGTGGTCACCAACGCGACGGGTCAGCGGCCCAGCGAGGCCGCGCTGAACCGGGATTTCGCCAAGTTCGAGGCGGGCGCGCACCCGACGAACACCGGCAAGCCCGAATTCGCGGGCACCCCGCGGGCAGCGCGGCTGGCCAGCGCGCTCGACTTGGACATCGACCCGTACGGCCGGTCACCGCGACGCGCGATCGAGGTCTACCCCCATCCGGCGACGGTCGCGCTGTTCCGGCTGGGCCGCACCCTGAAGTACAAGCAGAAGCCGGGTCGGAGCCTGGCCCAACTGCGCGCCGAACTGCTGCGCCTGATGGACCTCATCCAGGGGCTGGCGCAAGCGTCGCCGCCGCTGAAGGTCGACGGCGACCAGTGGCGTGACATGCGCACCCAGGCCGAGAACGCGACCCGCAAGAGTGAGCTGCGCCGCGTCGAGGATCCGGTGGATGCGGTGGTCTGCGCGTACGTGGCGCTGTTCGCGACGCACCGGCCCGCGGACATCACCATCTACGGCGACGCGGTGACCGGCGCGACGATCACCCCCACCTTGCCGCCCGATCTGTTCCCGGCGCTGCCGGAGCCCACCCCGGGCGCAGTGCGCGACGCCGTCGCGGCCTTCGCCGAACGCCGAGCCGCGTTGGTCGGTGCGACCGAGCGGTATCTGCAGCTGGTCACCACCCTGCTCGACGACGCGGGCATCAACTACCTCAGCATCACCGCGCGGACCAAGAGCGTGGCGTCGTTCGCCGAGAAGGCCGATCGCAGCACGGACGGTCAGCGGCTGTACACCGACCCGCTGGCCGAGATCACCGACCAGATCGGTCTGCGGATCATCACCTACCTGCGCGACGACGTCACCACCGTGGCCAACCTGCTCGGCGAAGAGATGCAACTGCTCGACGATCGCGATATGGGCCAGGAGACCGCCAGGGAGGGCCGCTGGGGATACGCCAGCCGGCACCTGCTGGTGGCTGGTGAAGCCGAACAGCACCCGGCGTCGATCCAGGTCAGGACCGTGCTGCAGCACGCGTGGGCCGAGTTCGAGCACGACATTCGCTACAAGGGCTCCATCCCGGAAGAAGACGCCCCCGACCTGGACCGGCGCTTCACCTTGGCCGCGGGCCTGCTGGAACTGGCCGATCGCGAGTTCAGTGCCATCCGCGAGCGGTTGAAATCCTCACCGCCGGCCGAGCGGACCGACGAAAGCACCGATCCGCGCATCGCCACCCCTGTGTTGGCGACCTATCTGGGCAACCGCTTCCCTGACGCGGGCTGGTCCCGCACCGAGCACTACGCCTGGATTTCGGGCCTGCTCCTGGAGTTGGGTATCGACTCGCTCGATGAGCTCGAAGCGCTGCTCAACAGCTTCGACTCCGGTGGCGTCAACGCCCGCATGGGCTACCGGTATCCGGCAGGCGCCGTGCGCCGACTCGACGATGTCCTGCTGGCCCAGTTCGGGGAGCAGTACGTCGCGCTGACGGGTAATGCACACCGGTCTGCGCAGTTGCAGTCCCGCCTGGAGAAGCTCCGCTCCAACAGCTAGGCCATCAGCTACTTTCAAAAACTTTGCGCCAAGTCGGAATAACTCCCGTCCCTGAGGACTTGGTGTTGATTGCATAGCATTACTATCAATAGGAAGTAAGAGGGACATGAAGAAGACACAAGCGAAGATGCTTGCCGTGATTGGTGGAAGTGCGTTCGTCGCGTTGGGCGCACTCGGCGTCTCGGTGATTCAGCCAAGTTCCAACGCGGTCAACAGTTCTGAGATGTCGACCGGCGTGACCGTGACCGACGAAGCGGTCGCCCCCAGCGCACCCGAGACCAGCGTGGCCGCCCCCGCCATCAAGGGTCCCGCGCCGCTGCCGCCAGAAGAGCAGGGCCTCCCCGGCTAATCCTTGCCCGGACCCGAATCCAGGCTTTCGATGTCGGTGATCCGCGTCGTCTTGATCCCGACGGCGCGGTTCACCGCCACCGTCACACCGAACAACAGCACACCGAGGATCACCAGCCCGCACGCCAAAATGTATTGCTGCAGTGGACGACCCGACAGCGGCAACACCAAATAGAGTGACGTCACGAATCCGACCACCGGCAACCAGGTCGGCGTTTTGAAATGCCTTCCGCCGGACTGGACGTCGCGTCGCAGCACCAGCACTGCCACGTTGACCACGGCGAACACCGCGAGCAACAACAGCGACGTCGTGCCGCCCAGCACCGAGATCGCTTTGTCGTTGGCGAACGCCGTCACGTAGAAGATCAGCCCGAAAGCGATTGCGGTGGTGAACAATATCGCCACCCACGGGGTGCGGCGGGACGGGTGCACCGTGCCCAGCACCGGCGGCAGCACGTGCTGTTTGGCCATGCCGTAGATCAGTCTGCTGGCCATCAGCATGTTGATCAGCGCCGTGTTCGCCACGGCGAACATCGAGATGAACGGCAGGATCTTCTCGATCGGCAGGTTGGGCGCCCCGGCCTTCACCACCTCGACCAGCGGGGTTTCGCTGGCTTCCAACGTGCCGATCGGTACCAGTGCGACGGCCACGATCGCGACGACGATGTAGACCACACCCGCGATGCCCAGACCGCTCAGCAGCATCTTGGGGAAGATCTTGACCGGATCTTTGGTCTCCTCAGCCATATTCACCGAATCTTCGAAGCCGACCATGGCGAAGAACGCCAGCGAGGTGGCCGTCGTGACGGCCAGGAAGGCGTTCTTGTCGTCAGCGGTGTCGAAGGCGATGACGCGGGAGAAGTCGACGTCGCCGCCCTGGGTGAAGGCCCAGAACCCGACGAAGATGACCAGCATCAGCCCGGTGACCTCGACGATGGTGAGCACCACGTTGAGCTTGACGCTCTCCCCCACGCCGCGCAGGTTCACCGCCGCGACGATCAGCATGAACAACAGTGCGATCACGACGATTCCGGTTGTGCCCCAATCCAACCCGAAGCCTTTGAAGAAATTCGACGCGAAGAACCGGGATGCCGTCGAAGCCGACGTGATGCCCGAGCACATCACGATGAACGCCACCAGGAACGTCGCGAAGTGGATACCGAACGCCTTGTGGGTGTAGAGCGCTGCGCCGGCCGCCTGAGGGTACTTGGTGACCAATTCCAGGTAGCTGAACGCCGTCACCATCGCGATCAGGAACGCCACCAGGAATGGCAGCCACGCCGCGCCACCGACCTCGGCGGCGACATCGCCGGTCAGGGCATAAACACCGGTGCCCAGGATGTCGCCCACGATGAACAGCAGCAACAGGCCGGGACCCATCACCCGCTTGAGTTCGGGCTGAGTTTCCGGCTCGACGGTGGACTGGCTCATGGGGCCTCCCTGGGAGTTGCCTGTGACCGTTCCCATCTTGAACCCAAGCGGTCTCAGACGCACTGCTTATGAGGTAGATCGACCCGGTCAGGGCCGACCGTGACGCGACCTCTCAGACCGATGCGGCGCGCTTGTCGTACGGGGCCAGCACGTCGATCATGTCGATCAGGGTGGCTCTGGCGGTGGCCCGCGGTGTCTCTTCGTCGTCGACGAGCGCGGAGACGACGGCGCCGTCGACCGCGCACATCAACGCCGACACCAGCTCGGTGCGTGCGCACCGACCCGAGCGTTCCACCGCTTCGCCGACGGCATCGCTGCGCTGCCGCAGAATCCGGCGCTGCACTTCACGCAGCGCGGGCTGCCGCGCACAGGCAATGTAGCGCTCGTACCGTGAGATCAACTGTTCGCTGGCCACTCCGCCCGGCACATCGTCGACGAGGAGGTCGACGAGCACATCGGCGGTGGATTCCGCACCCCGACGCCGCCGCGACAACGTCGCCACCCGACGGCGCAGCTGGGCCGCCTCCCGCATGCCGACGTCCTCGACCGCCGCGGCGATCAGGTCGTCGAGCGACGAGAAGTAGTAGGTGGTCGATGCCAACGGCAGCCCGGCGCGGTTGGCGACCGCCCGATGGCGGACCGCCTCGAAACCACCCTCGCACAGCAGCTCAGCGGCCGCACTCACCAGTGCGTACCGTCGTCGTTCCCCTTTCGGGGTAACAGCTCCTGTCACGGATAGTCATGCTGCCAGCAGCCCAGGTCACGCACTGCCCTTTCGGACAAACCCCACCCCGATGGCATGATGGCCCGCATGCCCGAACTGAGCCGTCGCGGCGTTCTGCGCCTCGGTGTCGGAGCGGCCGTCGGCGCTGCCGGCGCCTACACCCTGGGCAGCCTGCTCACCCCCGGTGCCCCGGTTGCGGGGCCGCCGGTGTCGATGGCCGGCGTCGGCGTACCGCTGGCACCCCCGGTCCCGTTGGAACCCGCCCCGGCCCCGGTCGCCGCGCCGACCATGGTGACCGGTTCGTTCGTCTCGGCCGCGCGCGGCGGCATCAACACGAACTGGGCGATCGCCCGGCCGCCGGGCCAGACCGGGGCGTTGCGGCCCGTGATCGCACTGCACGGACTGGGTGGTGACGCGTCCAGCGTGATGGCAGGCGGCGTGGAGCAGGGCCTGGCCGAGGCGGTCGACGCGGGCCTGCCGCCGTTCGCGGTGGTCAGCGTCGACGGCGGTGGTAGCTACTGGCACAAGCGGGCTTCCGGTGACGACACCGGATCGATGGTGCTCGACGAGCTGATCCCGATGCTGGGCACTCAGGGGCTGGACATCTCGCGGGTGGCGTTCCTCGGCTGGTCGATGGGCGGATACGGCGCGCTGCTGCTCGGCGCGCGCCTGGGCCCCGCCCGGACCGCCGCGATCACCGCTGTCAGTCCGGCACTGTGGCTCTCCTCCGGTGCCACCGCACCCGGCGCGTTCGACGGGTCCGACGATTTCGCCGCGAACACCGTCTTCGGTCTGCCCGCGCTGGCGTCCATCCCGATTCGGATCGACTGCGGCAACAGCGATCCGTTCTATTCGGCGACCAAGCAGTTCATCGCCCAGCTGCCCACCCCGCCTGCCGGTGGTTTCTCCCCCGGCGGCCACGACGGCGCATTCTGGAGTTCGCAGCTGCCCGCCGAACTGATCTGGATGGCGCCGTACCTCACTGCCTGACAGATCAGGCGCAGTTTGTAATGTCGGCGGTGTCCTGCTCGGCTATGGTGAGGTCATACCGTATGCCTATCGAGAAGGACGTGCGCCGTGAACAAGGACGACATGATTTTGATCAGTGTCGATGACCACATCATTGAGCCGCCGGACATGTTCAAGAATCATTTGTCGGCGAAGTATGCCGATGAGGCGCCGCGGTTGGTGCACAACCCTGATGGCAGCGA
>JBEVHL010000256.1:0-14295 GCA_040511255.1 Mycobacterium sp.
TGCTCGCCGGGGCAACCCTGGTGACCGAACCCGCGTCGGAGTCCGCCGCCACCTTGGCACTGCTGCAGCGCGAGCGGGTCACGCTGTTCCGCGGCTGGCCCGATCAGGCCGCAGCCCTGGCCCGGCAGGCGGGTGCGACCGATCTCTCGACGCTGCGGCCGGGCAGCTTGGAGGCGTTGCTCCCGGCACAGCTGCGTGCCGCTCCGGGAGCCCGAGCGAAGCTGTTCGGAATGACCGAATCGTTCGGACCCTACTGTGGCTATCCGGCGGATACCGATATGCCGAAGAGCGCCTGGGGCAGCTGCGGAAAGCCGTTTCCCGGGATGGAGATGCGGATCGTCGACACCGACACCGGTGAGCGCGTCCCCGCGGGCACGGTCGGCATGATCGAGCTCCGCGGGCCACACCTCATGGCCGGGATCTGCGGCCGCACGCGCGAAGAGGTCTTCACCGCCGACGGCTACTACCCCACCGGTGATCTCGGCCACCTGGATGAGGACGGTTTCCTGTTCTACCACGGGAGATCTGACGATATGTTCAAGGTCAGCGGTGCCACGGTGTATCCGTCCGAGGTCGAGCAGGCCCTACGGGTGATCGGGGGCGTGCACGGTGTCTACGCGACGAATGTGCCCGGGCCCCAGGGTGATCGCGTCGGCGCTGCGGTGGTGTGCGACACCGCGACATGCACTGCCGAGTCGCTTCGCGTGGCCGCGAGGAAGCTGCTGAGCTCGTTCAAGGTGCCCACCGTCTGGCTTCTGCTCGACGACGACAGCGCCATCCCCCGGGGGTCGACGGGCAAGGTCGACGTCCCCCGATTGCGCGCCCTGCTCACCGATGTCACACCGACCGAAAGAGAGACACGATGAAGACCAAAGGTGCCCTGGTCTGGGAATTCAACCAGCCGTGGTCAATTGAGGAGATCGAGATCGGCGATCCCCGCCAGGGTGAGGTCAAGGTGCAGTTGGAAGCGGCCGGACTGTGCCACTCCGATTACCACCTGCTGACCGGTGACATTCCGATGGCCGCATTCCCGATCCTGGGTGGGCACGAAGGCGCGGGCATCATCACCGAGGTCGGACCCGACGTCGAGGATCTGGCAGTCGGCGACCACATCGTGTTGTCGTTCATCCCGGCGTGCGGCAAGTGTCCGGCCTGTCAGGCGGGCATGCGCAACCTGTGTGATCTCGGGATGGGGCTGCTGTCCGGTGCATCGGTGTCCGACGGCTCGTTCCGCATCCAGACCCCCACGGGACGGGACGTCATTCCGATGTCGCTGGTCGGCACGTTCTCCCCCTATGTGGTGGTGCACCAGACGTCGGTGGTGAAGGTGGACCCTGCCATCCCCTTCGAGGTGGCCTGCCTGGTGGGCTGCGGCGTCACCACCGGCTACGGGTCCGCGGTCCGCAGCGCCAACGTCCGGCCAGGAGAAGATGTGGCGATCGTCGGGGTCGGCGGCGTCGGCAACGCGGCCCTGCAGGGCGCGGCCATCGCCGGTGCGCGCCGCATTTTTGCCATCGATCCGATCGAGTGGAAGCGTGATCAGGCCCTGAAGTTCGGTGCTACTGAGGCTTTTCCGGATGTCGAATCGGCGATGGCCGGCATCGGACAGGCTACCGACGGCCGGATGTGCAAAAAGGTGATCATCACCGTCGGCCGCACCGAGGGCCGCGATGTCGAGTCCTGGATGGGTTTGACTGCCAAGGGCGGCACCTGCGTGATGACCGCGATGGGCGCGGTCCTGGACACCGACGTCACGCTCAGCCTGGCCGGGTTGACGCTGATGCAGAAAAGCCTGCAGGGCAGCATCTTCGGCGGCGGCAACCCGCAGTTCGACATTCCCGAACTGCTGACGCTGTACCAGCTCGGTGAGCTCAACCTCGATGACATGGTCACCCGTGAGTACCGCCTGGAAGACATCAACGACGGGTACCGCGACATGCTCGAAGGCCGCAATATCCGCGGGGTCATCCGCTACACCGATGCCGATCGCTGATCCCGCGCGACCGGTCCGTGTCGCGATCATCGGCGCCGGCTTCGGCGGCCTCGGGGTGGCGCTCAAACTGACCGAAGCGGGCTTCCGTGATTTCACCGTCTACGAACGAGCCGCGGACGTCGGCGGCACCTGGCTGCACAACACCTATCCCGGGGCGGCCTGCGACGCCCCGTCGCACATCTACAGCTATTCCTTTGCCCAGCAGGTCGATTGGTCCCGCCGGTTCGCCCCCGGGCCCGAGATCCAGGCCTACCTGCGCCGCTGCGTCGATCAGGCCGGGATCGCCGACCGGATCGAGACCGGTGCTGAGGTACTGCGTGCCGACTGGACCGGCCAGCACTGGGTGCTGAAACTCGGCGACGGCCGGAGCGTCGACGCCGAGGTCCTGGTTCCCGCCGTCGGGCAGCTGACCGTGCCCGCCATCCCGGAGTTCGGCGGTCTGGCCGACTTCCGCGGGCCGGCGTTTCATACCGCGCGCTGGCGAAACGACGTCGACCTGACCGGTAAGCGGGTGGCGGTGATCGGTACCGGCGCCAGCGCCATCCAGGTGGTGCCGGCGATCGCCCCGCAGGCCGCGCACGTCACCGTCTTTCAGCGCACCGCACCGTATGTGTTCGCCAAGTCCGACGCCGAGTACTCCGAGCGACTCAACCGCCGGTACCGCACCGTGCCCCTGCTGAAAGCAGCGATGCGGCAGTTCATCTGGAGCTATTTCGAATTGGTCACCGCAATGTTCTCGCGCTGGCCCGCCGCGCTCGGCGCCCTGGGCCGAGTCCACCGCGCGGTGCTGCGCAACAAGGTCACCGATCCGGTCCTGCGTGCGGCACTGCGACCAGACCTGCAGATCGGCTGCAAGCGCATCCTGATCTCCGACGACTATTACGCCACGCTGGCCCGCGGAGATGTGACGCTGGAAACCGCCCCGATCGAACGGGTCACCGCTACCGGGATCGTCACCGCCTCCGGCGACCACCCGGTCGACGTCATCGTCTTCGGGACCGGTTTCGTCACCACACCTTTCGTGTCGAGCGTGACGATATCCGGCCGCGGCGGCAGATCGCTGGCCGATACCTGGACGGAGCGCGCCGGAGCCTTCCTCGGGATGTCAGTGCCGGGTTTCCCCAACATGTTCCTGGTCTACGGACCCAACACCAACCTGGGGTCGGGGTCGATCATCTACATGCTGGAATCTCAGGCCAACCACATCGTGGCCGCCGTCCGGACCATCGCCACGCACGGCGGTGCTGTCCTCGAAGTCAAACAGGAGACGTATCAGAAGTTCCTCGGCGCCATGGCCCGACGTCAGCGGCACACGGTCTGGCAGGCCTGCCGCAGTTGGTATCTCGACGATCGTGGGCACGACACACACAACTGGCCGTGGCTGATGAGCACCTATCGACGCCGGACACGCCGCGTCCGCCTGGGCGATTATTCGATTCGAGACGTCGCGCCCGCGCAGGTCAGATGATCGACCGGGCCCGCAGACCGTCGATCTCGTTGCCGTCGTACCCGAGCTCGGCGAGCACGTCGTCGGTGTGTTCCCCGAGCAGCGGCGCGCGCCTGCGGATGGTCCCCGGGGTCGCCGACATCCGAAACGGCGTCTCGATGATCGGAACGTCGCGGGACGCACCGGGGAAAGGCACCCGCTGCAGATATCCCATCGCCTGGACGTGGGGATCGTCGAGGGCGTCTTGTGTCGAATGCATGGGTGCGGCAGGTAGTTTCGCCGCTTGCAGTAGCTCCAGGACGTCTGCCTTCGGTTTGTCCGCGCACCACTGCGCCATGATGTCGTTGAGCACGTCGCCGTTCTCCCAGCGCAGATCGTCGTCGGCGAATCGCGGATCCTCGAACAGGTCCAGCCGATCCACCAGTCGGCACCAGCGCTTGAACATCGGCTGGCCGGCGATCTGGAGGAGTACCCAGCCGTCATCCTTGGTCCGGTACAGGTCACAGGGCGCCACCGACGTGCCGCGGTTGCCCATTCGCGGTTTGTCCACCCCGAGCAGATCGCGTTCGATCAGAAAGGCGTTCGAGAGCATCAGCGCCGTGGGCAGTAACGCGCCCTCCACATGCTGGCCGATGCCGGTCTTGTCCCGGTAGTAGAGCGCCATCATCACGCCGATGGTCATCGTCAGTGCGGTCCCGAAGTCCGCGTACGGCACCACAGTTCGAATCGGTTGCTCCGGCAGGCCCTGCCGGTAGGTGGCGCCGGACAGCACCTGCCCGGCGCCGTCGAAGCCGATCCGGTCGCTGTAGGGGCCACCTTCGCCGAAGGCGGTGGCACTGGCCAGGATTATGTCCGGTTTGATCGCCCGGAGCGTCTCGTAGTCCAATCCGCTGGCTCTCATGCCTGCGGCGGGCATGTTGGCCACGACGACGTCCGACACCGCCACCAGCCTGCGGGTGATCTCGGCACCCTCGGGCGTCGTGGAATCCAACGTCAGTGATCGCTTGTTGCGATTGCACTGCAGGAAGGTGCCGCCTTCACCGCTCTCGGTGACCGCCTGCACCCAACGGTCCTCGCCCCCTTCGCGTTTCTCCACACGTAGGACGTCGGCACCCATGTCGGCCAGGATCGCGCTGCACCACGGCGCGGCGATGAACCGGCCGTAGTCCAGCACGCGGATGCCGTCGAGAACGCCATCACCCGCGCCCGCCACCCCGGCCGCACCAGATTCCACCATGACATCCCGTCTTCGGCACCAAAGTTACCGTCGACGTTACTGTACTGACTTCAATAGGAATCGGGGCGGCACGGGGCTGTGCGGTCAGACGTCAAGCAGTACCCGCCGGGCCCCGGCGGCGACGAGGGCCGTCGCGGACGCGGGCTGGAACGTGGTGCCCGGGGTGAGGGCGGCTGCGCCGATCACCGTGGCGCTGGTGGGTCCATCCTTGGTCGTCAGGGGAATGGTCTGTCCCAGATTGCCGTAGATGCCGGCACAACCGGCGCCCGCACAGGCTCCGGTGGCCGGATCGATCCGGCCCGCGAAGATGTCGTTGGTCCAGCCGGCGATGAGAGTCTGCGCGGCCGCCTGATTCTGCGCCGTCGGAAAGCCTTGGTACAGGTGCGAAATCAACGAGATGAGCGGGGTGCCACCCTGCATGGAATCCAAGTGCTTGCCGTCTTTGAGGATGACGCCGTTGAAGATGCCCGGCCGGTGTTCGTTCAGGGCCACGTCGACCTTGCTGATCGTCTCCTTGGGCGCACCCAGCTCGATCACCGGGACGTAGGTGCCGAGACCGTCCAGCTTGTCCAGTGCGTCCGGCAGCACGTCTCCCGGCGGCGCCGCGTCGAGCAGCACCACCCCGGCCAGATGGTTGACGCCACCGCTCGCTGTGATCGCATCGGCGTAGTAGCCCGCGGCACCGGAGACCACTCCGCCGCCGAGTGAGTGCCCGATCAACGCGAACGTCTCCGGCAGCGGGACGTCGGCACCGTAGCGCTGGGCATACCCGGCAGCCAACGCGCTGGTGGTCAATGCGTTGCGATCGCCGAGGAACAAGTTGGCCGTCGCGCGGTACACCTGGTCATCGCCCAACCAGAACCCGTCCCGGGCGTACCGGTTCGACGACAGGGTCGGCACGACGACGATGCTGTTGGTGCTCTCGGCCAGGTAGGACGCGGTGTAGCTGTACATCGCGCCGACGCCCAGAAAACCGTGCTGCAGCAAGATCATCCGCTGTGGCGGCTCATCACCGGCCGGGTAGTACCAGTCGGCGGGCACGGTATGTCCCTGCGCCAACTCCAAAGTCGACGTTCGTACGGTGACCGTGCTCCCGGGAGGTGTCACCGGGGGGCCGGCCACGAATGTCACAGCCACACCGATGATGTCGAAAATGACCGACTGGATGGGGCCGGGCAACACGGGCAGCTGCGGCGCGTCGGCTGCCGCCGCGGCCGTCGCCGTCAGTTGCGCTGTCTTGACCTCAGGCTGGGTGGCTCGGGCCGTCAGTGCGGCGGCCAGCTTGGGGGTGACTCGGGCCGCCGGCGCCGCCGGTTGTCCCTCGTCCGCGGTGCCGGCGATCGGTGCCGGGTTGGTGGACGCGATGGGCGCCGACGCCGCGACAACCGCCGCGGTGGGGTGCACCTCGGCGGCATCGTCGACGGCTGCCGGGCTGCTCACCTGTGTCTTGACCGCACTGACCGCGGTGGGGGTGGCGTTCTCGCGCTGGGTGACACGAGCGGCCCGCGCACGCTTGTCAGCCTTGCTTGCCTGGTCGGCCCTCGCTCCGCCCGTCGAACCGGCCGCACTGCTGTCGGATTGACGTGCGCTGGGTCGCGCGGCCTTGTCCGACGAACTGCTGCTGGACTTCGAGGCATCCGATCCCGAGCCGGTGTCGGCGCTCGCGACATCCGCTCCGGCGATCAGTGCGGCGGATACGCCGGCGGCAATGGCGCCGGCTCCCATCAAGGCTGACAAATGCGGCACGCGCTCTCCTGCTCAGGTGTGTGAAATTGTTGGTCGGAGCTCAAGCTAGAGCACCGACCCACCTGAGTAGACAGTTTTCGTGAAGTGCCCGTCAATTATTTTGACAGGCGTCAGCTTTACGTCAGATTCGATAGTCGGCGAGCAGTCGCTTGCTGATGATGTTCTTCTGGATCTCGCTGGTGCCCTCACCGATCAGCAGGAACGGCGCGTCGCGCATCAGCCGTTCGATCTCATACTCCTTGGAGTAGCCGTAGCCGCCGTGAATCCGGAAACTCTGCTGGGTGACCTCGGCGCAGAACTCACTACACATGTACTTCGCCATCCCCGCGGCGACGTCATTGCGCTCCCCGGAGTCCTTCAGCCGCGCTGCGTTGACCATCATCAGATGGGCGGCCTCGACCTTGGTGGCCATCTCGGCGAGTTGGAAGGCGATGGCCTGGTGTTCGGCGATCGGCTTGCCGAAGGTGTGCCGCTGCTGGGCATACCGGGCTGCCAGTTCGAACGCCCGGATGCCGACCCCGCAGGCCCGGGCGGACACGTTGACCCGCCCGACTTCGACGCCGTCCATCATCTGGAAGAACCCCTGTCCCGGGGCGCCGCCGAGCACGTCATCAGCACTGGCCGAGTAGCCGTCGAAAATCAGCTCCGTGGTGTCGATGCCCTTGTAGCCCATCTTGTCGAGCTTGCCCGGAATCAGCAGTCCCGGAAGGACTTCGCCGAACCCTGAGGGCTTCTCGACCAGGAAGGCGGTCAGGTTCCGGTGCGGTTTCTCGGCGCCTTCGTCGGTGCGCACCAGTGCCGCGACCAGAGTGGAACTGCCGCCGTTGGTCAGCCACATCTTCTGACCGGTGATGGTGTAGTTACCGTCGTCGCCCCGGACACCGCGGGTGCGGATCGCGGCGACGTCGGAGCCCAGCTCGGGTTCGGACATCGAGAACGCGCCACGGGTCTCACCGGTGGCCATCTTCGGCAGGTAGTACTGCTTCTGGGCGTCGGTGCCGTGCTGGCGGATCATGTAGGCGACGATGAAGTGCGTGTTGATCACTCCGGACACGCTCATCCAGCCGCGGGCGAGTTCCTCGACGCACAACGCGTAGGTCAGCAGCGATTCACCGAGGCCGCCGTACTCCTCGGGGATCATCAGGCCGAACAGGCCCATCTCCTTCATCGCATCGACGATGGCCTGCGGATAGGTGTCGCTGTGCTCCAGCTCCTGGGCGTGCGGTATCACCTCTTTGTCGACGAATTGCCTTACCGTCGACAGGATTTCAGTCTGGATCTCGGTGAGCCCGAGGGTCTGCGCGAGCTTGGTCACGCCGTACCCACCCTCTCGAACACCGCGGCCAGGCCTTGGCCGCCGCCGATGCACATCGTCTCCAGGCCGTAGCGGCCGCCGCGGCGATTCAGTTCACGGGCCAAGGTGGCCAACATCCGCCCGCCGGTGGCGCCGACCGGGTGACCCAATGAGATGCCGGACCCGTGCACGTTGGTGCGTTCGCGGTCGCTGTCGGTCAAGTTCCACTCCCGCATCACGGCCAGCGCTTGGGCGGCGAACGCCTCGTTGAGCTCGATCAGGTCGATATCCTTCAGTGCCAGGCCGGCTTTGGTCAGCGCAACGGCGGTGGCGGGTACCGGGCCGATCCCCATGATGCCCGGCGCCACCCCGGCCACACCCCACGACACCAGCCGGACCAGCGGGGTCAGGCCGAGCTCTGCGGCCTTCTCCGGTGTCGTCACGATGCACATCGACGCCGCGTCATTCTGGCCGCTGGAGTTACCGGCGGTCACGGTGGCCTCTGGATCAGCTTTTCCCAGAACAGGTTTGAGCTTGGCAAGTGACTCCACCGAGGTGTCCGCGCGGGGGTGCTCGTCGGTCGAGATCAGCTCGTCGCCGGAGCGGCTGCGCACGGTGACGGGAATGATCTCCTCGGCCAGGATGCCGTCCTTCTGTGCCGCAACAGCTCGCTGATGCGAGGAGACAGCGAGTTCATCCTGCTCGTCGCGCGGGATGCCGTACTGGCGCCGCAGGTTCTCCGCCGTCTCCAGCATGCCACCGGGCACCGGATAGTCGCGGCCACCCGCGGTGGTGCGGCCACGCGCCAGCGCGTCGTGCACGGCAACGCCGGAACGGGCTCCGCCCCAACGCATATCGGTGGAGTAGAAGGCGACATTGCTCATGGATTCCGCACCGCCTGCGATCACCAGGTCGTTGCTGCCGCTGGTGACTTGCAGCGCCGCCTGGATCACCGCCTGCAGACCCGACCCGCATCTGCGGTCGACCTGCATGCCGGGCACCGTCACCGGCAGGCCCGCATCAAGCGCCACCACCCGGCCGATGGCGGGCGCTTCACTGTTCGGATAGCAATGCCCGAGGATCACGTCGTCGATCGCGTCGAGCGCAATTCCGGTGCGCTCCAACAGCCCCTTGAGCGCGGCCACGCCCAGGTCGACGGCGGTCAGCGATTTGAACATCCCGCCGTACCGCCCGATCGGCGTCCGCACCGGCTCACACACCACAGCTTCCCGCATCACCACTCCTCCACTCTTTCGCCGACCGTGCGGTCTCGTCCGCATGAATCAGCACACTCGCCTCACATGGGTCCGAGGTATTCACATGAACCGCCCGCCCGTGACTTCCATGACCGTCCCGGTCATGTACGACGACAGGTCAGAGGCCAGGAACAGGGCAACCTTGGCCACCTCGTCAGGTTCGCCGGCCCGCTGCATCGGCACCTCCGCCACCTTCTGATCCCAGATCCGTTGCGGCATGGCCTCTGTCATCGCCGACCGGATCAATCCCGGCGCAATCGCGTTGACTCGCACTCCCAGGTGCGCGAGTTCCTTGGCCGCCGCCTTGGTCATCCCGACAATGCCCGCCTTGGCCGCCGAATAATTCGTCTGCCCGACCAACCCGACCTTGCCCGACAGCGACGACATGTTGATGATGGTGCCGCGGGTGTTCTCCCGCATGACCGTCGCTGCGTGCCGCGTGCCGTTCCAGGTGCCTTTCAGATGGACGGAGATGACCTGATCGAACTGCTCCTCGGTCATCTTGCGCATGGTCGCATCGCGGGTGATACCGGCGTTGTTGACCATGATGTCCAGGCTGCCGAAGCGTTCCACCGCGGCACCGATGAGAGCTTGCACGTCGTCACCGCTCGTCACGTTGCAGCGCACCGCGATTGCCACGTCGTCGCCGCCGAGCGCCTGCGCGGCAGCGGCCGTCGCGTCGAGATCGAGATCGCCGAGCACCACGCGGGCGCCCTCGGCGATGAACCGTTCGGCGATCGCGTAGCCCAGGCCCTGCGCGCCGCCGGTCACCACTGCGGTCTGGCCCTCCAGCAACATCTACTTGCTCCCTTGCCGTTGCGCGGCCTTGACCAGACCGCCCCCGATGATCAGCCGCTGAATCTCGCTGGTGCCCTCGTAGAGGCGCAGCAGTCGGACCTCCCGGTAGATGCGCTCCACCACCACCCCGCGCATGTAGCCGGCGCCGCCGTGGATCTGCACCGCCAGATCGGCGACCTGCCCGGCCATCTCGGTGCAGAACAGTTTCGCCGCCGACGGCGCGATCCGGCGGTCTTCGTTGCTCACCCATTTGCGGGCGGCCTCGCGCACCAATGCTTGCCCGGCCATCACGCCGGTCTGTTGATCGGCAATCATCGCCTGTACCAACTGGAACGACCCGATCGCCACCCCGCCCTGGGTGGCGGTCGCGGCGTAGGCGACGGATTCGTCCAGGGCCCGCTGCGCTGAGCCCACCGCCAACGCGGCGATGTGCACCCGCCCGCGCGCCAGCGAGATCATCGCGGCGCGGTAGCCGATGTCCTCACTGCCGCCGACCAACGCACCGTCGGGCACCCGGACGTCATTGAAGTTGACGTCGGCGGTCCAGGCGCCTTCCTGGCCCATCTTGGCGTCCTTGGCGCCGACCTCGACACCCTCGGCGTCGGCGGGCACCAGGAACACCGCGATGCCTGCCCCGTCGGCGTCGGCGGGCCGGGTGCGCGCGAAGGCGATGAAGAGGTCTGCCACCGGTGCGTTGGTGATGTACTGCTTCTGCCCGGTGATCACCCAGCCGTCGCCGTCGCGGACGGCCTTGGTGCGCAGGCCGGACGGGTTCGATCCCGCACCCGGCTCGGTCAGGGCGAACGAGGCGACGACGTCGCCGGAGGCAATGCCTTCCAGCCATCGGGACTTCTGTTCGTCGGTACCGAAGCCGACCAGCACCTGCCCGGCAATGCCGTTGTTGGTGCCGAACATCGACCGCAACGCCAACGAGGTGTAACCGAACTCCATCGCCAGCTCGACGTCCTGGGCCAGGTTCAGCCCCAGGCCGCCCCACTCCTGGGGAATGGCGTAGCCGAACAGGCCCATCTTCTTGGCCTGGTCCCGTAAGTCGGCGGGTACCTGGTCATCGGCGACGATCTCCTGCTCGCGGGGCACCACTGCGCTGCGGACGAAGTGTCGGGTCTGCGCCAGCACCTCCTGGAAGTCTTCGTCGCTGACCTCGGAGGTTGCCGTGTTCGGGGTGGTCATCGGCGTGCTCCTCGCATCGTGGGCCGGTCCGCCTGACACTTTACAAAGTCTGCAGTAAATGTCACGATCACGGGCGGTTCGGGAAATCAGGCCGGTATCCCTCATCAGCATTACTGTGAGTGTTTCGATACCGTCGTCAACCAGCACCACCCCCAGCCTAGCCACCCCGCGCCCGCACCCGACCAAGGGCCTGACCTGGGCAGCAGTAGGGTGGAGCGATCGATCCGGGGCAACGCAGTAAAAGGAGCGCATGTGAGCGGAAGACTTTCCGGCAGAGTGGTTTTCATTACCGGAGCGGCGCGGGGCCAGGGCCGCGCGCATGCCGTCCGGTTGGCGAATGACGGTGCCGACATCATCGCCGTCGACCTTGCCGGTCAGCTTCCACCCAGCGTGCCGTACGACTCGGCCACCCCGGAAGACCTCGACGAAACGGTCCGACTGGTCGAGAAGACCGGGCGCCGGATCCTCGCGACCGTGGCCGACACCCGTGACCTCGCGGCGTTGACCGAGGCCGTCGACCGGGGTGTCGCCGAGTTCGGGCGCCTCGACGTCATCGTCGCCAATGCCGGCATCACCGCCCCGCAGGCCTGGAACCAGATCACCCCGGAGTCCTTCAAAGACGTGATGGACACCAACGTCACCGGCACCTTCAACGCGGTGGTAGCCGGCGCACAGAAGATCATCGACGGCGGACGGGGTGGGTCGATCATCCTGGTCAGCTCGGCCGCAGGCATCAAGATGCAGCCGTTCATGATTCATTACACGGCCAGCAAGCACGCAGTCACCGGGATGGCGCGCGCGTTCGCCGCCGAGCTCGGGCAGTACAAGATCCGCTGCAACAGCTTGCACCCCGGCGCCGTCAACACCCCGATGGGTACCGGCGACATGATGGGGGCACTGACACGGGCCAGCGCGGCGAACCCCAATCTGATGAGCATGGTCACGCCGTTCCTGCCCGATTTCATCGCCGAGCCGGAGGACATCTCCGACGCGGTGAGCTGGTTGGCCAGCGACGAGTCCAAGTTCGTCACCGCGGCCCAGATCGCGGTTGATCTCGGCGCCACCGTGTTCTAGGCGCTCGCCGGTGCAGGCGTCGGTGTCGGTGTCACCGCCGGCGCCGGCACGGTGAGTGTTCTGGTCAGGAACGCCACCTGGTCGGCCGCTGCCTTCTCGAACCAGTCGTGGCCGGGCCAGACGTCGAAGTGGTCGCAGGGATAGCGGTGCACCTGGCCGCGGCCATGTACCGCGGTCTTCGCCACGGAGTCGGCGGGGACGAACCGATCGAAATCGGCGATCTGCACCAGCAACTTGGCGCGCAGCGCCTTTGCGTACGCCTTCGTCTTGATCATCGCCAGTTCGAGGCCCACAGTGGAGTCGATCTCGTTGCGCCAGGTTGGTCCTGCCATCGACAGATAGCTTTCGTAGGCACCGTCGAGCGAGAGCGCTCCGGCTTCGCCGGGCAGCGAGACCACCGGCATCATGATCGGTGCCTTACCGCGCGCCACCGCGAGCCGGCTCCGCACGCCGTTGGCCGTCGAACGTAACGCCGTCAGCACGTCGTACTGCGCGATGACCTGCCTGCCGGTAGCCAACGAGTCGGTCAGCGGGGTCATGGCGATCACCGCGGCGATATCGTCGCGGCCGGCGGCCACCCTGATCACATGCCCGCCGGACAGCGACGACCCCCACAGGACGATGCGATCCGGGTCGACACCCGGCAACCGCTTGGCCGCCGTCACGGCCGCCTCGTAGTCTGCGACCTGTCGGTCGATCGAGATCTGCTGGCGCGGTTCACCTTCCGACGCACCGAAGCCGCGGTAATCGAAGGCCAGCACGTCCAGCCCCGCCACGCCCAGTGCCTCGGCGAACGGCAGCAGGCCGGAGTCCTTGGTGCCGCCGAAACCGTGCCCCATCACCACGGCCGGCCGACCCGCCGGGCCGGTCAACGCGCTGTCAGTCCCGACGAAATGCCAGGCGCTGCAGATCGTTCCGGCTGAGGTGAACTGCAGTTCGGTGTAGGTCATGCCGTCTCCTGTGACCACTCAGGCACCCAGTGGATGCCATATATCGTGCTGAGCCAGATGGCGGCAGCGCCGTCGCGCCACTGCGCCCGGGTCAATCCGCCACCGAGAGTGAGCCGCTCCAGCATTCGATCGTTGACCTCCAACAGCACCGCCGCCAGGACGGCCGCATCCAGCCCGTCGGGTGCCCGGCCTGCGGCGCGGTCTGTGCGGATCATCGTGGCGACCGAATCGACGAAAGATGCTCTGGCGCCGTCCCAGATATCGTGAATCGAGCCGCCGGTGCCGCGTGCCTCGAGCATGGCCTTGAGTAAGTGCCGGTGCCGCTCCGCCATCGCGAACAACCCGTCGAGCATGGTCTGGACGCGGGCCTGCGGCGACACCGTGGCGGTGGTGAATACGTCGTTGACCACCAGCGTTTCATCGACCATCTGCTCCATCAGGGCAGCGACGGCGGCGGCCTTGTTCTCGAAGTAGAAGTAGAACGCCGACCGGGTGACGCCCGCCTCCTTGGCAATCTCGGCGACGTTGATGGCATCGAGATCGCAGTCCTGCAGCCAGCGGTCCAGCGCCGTGAGAATTGCCTCGCGACGCAGATCGCTGCGCTGCGGCGGCCTGCGGTCGGTCCGCGACCTCATACCCTGCTCGACGTATATGGCTGCGCAGCAGCGCGTTTGACCCCCGCCGGGATCTCGCGGGTGCGGATGTCATGTTCGTAGTAGAAGTAGTCGACCTGCTGAGTGTGCCGTGGCGAGTCCGTGCAGTGGCCGGCATGCAGTTGTTGATCAGCCAGAATCACCCGTTCCATCTCCGCGGGCGCCGGTAGTGCGTACTTGCCGACGGCGTACGCGGCGAGCACCCGGGACTGGCATTCCACGAACGGGAACAGCGTGGGGATGGCTTGTGCGAACCCGATGAAGACCAGATTGTCGATGCCCGGTGAGAACATCCGCTTGTACAGGGGGAGGTGATTGTCCGGGGCGCTGATGAAGTCCGGGTCGAAGAACGGGAAGGTGATGTTGTATCCGGTGGCATAGACGATGATGTCGAACGTATCGCTGGTGCCATCCTCGAAATGCACTGTGTCGCCATCGAGTCGCGCAACGTTCGGCTTCGGGATCACGTCACCGGAGCCGAGCCGCAGCGGCAACTCCACCGACTGTGTGGGGTGCGCTTCGAAGAGTTTGTGGTTGGCGGCCGGCAGCCCGTATCTGGTCGGGTCCGCCCCCACCAGCGGGGCGAGGAGCTGCGCGGCTTTGCGCTGCCATTTCAGCGGCAGGTGCGGCGTGGTCTTGAAGAGCTTGTCACCTGG
>JBEVHL010000257.1:0-12543 GCA_040511255.1 Mycobacterium sp.
GGCACTTCGTTGGCCTGCGGTACGCCCACCCGGCTGACGAACCCGCCCGCCCTGGCCACGCCGAACGCCATCTCCAGCGACGCCGTCGTGCCGACGCACTCCAGCACGGTGTGCGTGCCGTCGCCGCCGGTCAGTTCGCGCACCTTCTCGATGCCCTCGGCGCCTCGCTCGGCGACCACCTCCGTCGCACCGAACTCCCGGCCGAGATCAGTCCGGACCTGGTGTCGGCCCATCAGCACAATCTGTTCGGCGCCAAGGCGTTTGGCGGCCAGCACCGCCGAGAGCCCGACGGCACCGTCCCCGATGACCGTCACCGTGGTGCGGGGTCCGACGCCCGCGGTGCGCGCGCAATGATGCCCGGTGCAGAACACATCGGACAGGGTCAGCAGTGACGGCATCAACGCGGAGTCCGGCGCCACCGGCAGCTTGACCAGCGTGCCCGCCGCCTGCGGCACCCGCACCGCTTCGCCCTGGCCGGCGTCGACGTTTCTCGAACCCCAGCCGCCACCGTGCCGACACGAGCTCTGCAGGCCCTCCTGGCAGAAATCACAAGTGTTGTCCGCCCACAGGAACGGAGCGACCACCAGGTCGCCCTTCTTCAGGCCGGCGACGTCGGATCCGAGGTCTTCGACGATGCCGATGAATTCGTGACCCATCCGGCGGCCCCTGGCGTTGTGCGGCATGGACCCGTACGGCCACAGGTCGCTGCCGCAGATGCAGGCCTGCGTGATCCGCACGACGGCGTCGGTGGGCTCCCGCAGTGCCGCATCGGGTACGTCCTCGACCCGGACGTCGTGGGCCTCGTACATGACCGTGGCTCTCATGGGCTGTCCTCCTGTGGCTGTTCAGTTCAGTGAAGCGTCCATAGAACCTTCGCAGACCGAGCTGTAGGAGGCAGGAGCGGACCTACCCGGCGGGGCCGGCTCGCCGGGTCAGGTAGTCGATCTGCAGGTAGATGGCGTAGAGCACGAAGGGCGGCAGGATCATGAACGGCACGTTCTCGGCGATGAATTTGAACCACAGGCCGAAGGCTCCCTGCTCGATATCACCGAATCCGGACCGCACCTCGGACAGGAAATACACGCCGGTGCTGCTGAGCAGCATCGCGCAGCCCGCGAACGCCAGCCATAGGCACCGGATCCGCGAGGCGACCGGGAGGTCCTGGCGCATCAGCCTGGCCCACAGGATGAAAAGGGTGGCTCCGGTGATGACGCCAACCACCTCCAGGCCGAAGATCCAGTTGTTGGCGCTGGTGTAGCGGGTGTCGGCCAAGCCGTACTGCCACCACAGCCACTTCCACCCCGGGTCGGTGGTGGGCGACCACCAGTTGAACGGATGGCCGATCAGGAAAATGGTCTCGTAGCCGAGCTGGCTGCCCGCGGTGTAGGGCAGATAGATCAGGGTGAGTTCGGCGGCGCGCTCCACTCGGGGTCGACGCTCGCCCCGCCCGGTCCACAGGTAGACCAGCGGCAGCAGGATCACCGGTATCCCGAAGAGCAGATTCGCCACCACGTCGACGGTGAACGTCGGCGGCAGCACGTGTGTGCCGACGCCTGCCACCACCAGCACGAACGCCAGGCCGGTGAGCGCAGTGAGGGCAAGGTAGGTCCGTCGTCGGTGCGCCGCCCACGGGCGGGCCAGATTGGGCTCGCGGTCGGCTACGGCCTTGAGCTCGACATCGGATGTCATTGGCCCTACTCCTTTTCCGTCACAACGTGGCTGTCAGCCGGCTCGAACTCGATATGCAACTTGGTCAGTCCCCGCAGAATGAATGTCGGGAGATAGCGGTAGCGCCGCTCGCCGGCGGGCCCGTGGAACTGTTCGTCGATCCGGATGTGCGCGGTGCGATCGAGCAGCCGTTCCAGGCTCACCCTGGCCTCGGCCCGCGCCAGGGGCGCGCCCGGGCAGCTGTGTACGCCGCGCCCGAAAGCCAGATGGGTGCGCGCGTTCTTGCGGTGGATGTCGAAGCTGTCCGGCTCGGGGAAGTGCCGCGGGTCGCGGTTGGCCGCGGCGTTGACCAGCATGACCGTGCTGCCCGCCGGGATGTCGACGTCGCCGATGGTCGCGGGCACCTTGCTCAGCCGGAAGTCGCCGCGAACCGGGCTTTCATACCTCAGCGCTTCTTCGATGAAGTTGGGCAGGAGGTCTCTGTTGCCGCGCAGCAGGGCCTGCAGCTCCGGGTCCTCGGCGATGAGCAAGACGGCCGCGCTGAGCAGCCGGACGGTGGTTTCCTGCCCGGCCGCGAACAGGTTGGCCGCCACGCGCACGACGTCGATCACGTCCGGCGTGCTGCCGTCCGGGAAGGTGGCCGACGCCAGCCCGGTGAGCACGTCGTCGCGCGGTTCGGCCCGGCGGTCGGTGATGTAATCGCTGAACCGCTGGTAGAGGAATTCCAGCGGCGAATGATGCAGCGCGTCACCGGCACTGCTGCCGATGGTCCCGGTCTCGGTGAGCAGTGCCTGGCGGAATTCGGCCTGGTCTAATTCGGGCACGCCGAGCAGGTCGGCGATCACCAGCATGGCGAACGGCGATGCGAAGGTGTCGATGAATTCACAGGCACCGCCGGACAGCGCCGAGTCGTACTGGCGGTCGGCGAGCCGCCACATGAAATCCTCGTTCTCCTTCAACCGCTTCGGGGTGATCATCCGGGCCAGCAGCGCGCGGTGATCGGTGTGCATCGGCGGGTCGAAGGTGGGCAACTGATCGTTGAACGGCAGTTCGTCGCGGTGCGCGGCGATGGTGGCGGTGACGTCGTCACCGTCGAGTGGCACCGGAAAGCCCGGAAACGGGCCGGTGACGGCGATACACGACGAGAACCTCTCGACGTCGTTGTAGATCTTGACCGCCTCGGCGTGCCCGGTGACCATCAGGACGTCGTGATGAGCCTCGCGGCGTATCGGGCACTCCGCACGCAGCGCGGCCAGGTAGTCGTACGGCTGATGCAGCACCTTGCGGTCGGTGAAGAAGTCCACGGCATCGATGTCGGTCATGAATTGTCCGCCCTCAGCTCGTCACGCCGGCAGTGACACTGACCGGAATGTTGCCCTGGCGGGGCAATCCCGTGATCGCGTCATACTCGACGTCGGTGGGCACCAGGCGCCCGACATTGCTTCCGCGATCGCGGAATTCGGAATCCTCGGCCATCAGGCCGCCGAAGGCGTGGTGCATGGCGATGACATCGGGGCGCAGCGTGTCGTCGGCTTCCAGGACGGCGAAGATGTAGTCATGCGGTGACGTCACGGTCACCGCGTCGCCGTGCTGAAGGCCAAGCGCGGCAATGCTTTCCGGATTCATATAGGCCGGGTTGTAGGGCTTACCCTGGTTGAGCTTCGCCAGGTTCGTCATCGACGAATTCATGAAGTTGCCGTGCCTGCGCGGGATCAGCCGGAACGGAAACGCAGTGTCATTGCGCGCCGCCCGGAAATCCTCGGCCAGGGTGGCAGCCAGGTCGCCGAGCATGTAGTCGTTGCCCACATCGAGTCGTGCGACGCAGTCGGCCTCGCGCTCCGCCACCACCGCGTCGACGTCGAAGATGTTGCCGTGGGGGTGGCTGCGCACTTCGTCCAGCGGGATCCGGGAATTCGCGCACATCTCGGCGAACAGCTCTTCGGTGGTCAGGGTGGTATCCCCGTTCAGGTTCACCACCACCGGCGGGGATTCCATGAACTTGCCGCCACCGCCGCCGAAGAAGTTGACGAACCACATGTCCAATTCCATCCGCTTGGCCAGTCCGAGGAAGAACTGCCATTCCTCGGTGAGATCGGAACCGGCAGGCGGATCGACCAGGCGCGGCGCGTACTGCGCATAGGCGGCGGGAATGCCGGTGCCGCTGGCGTAATACTTGATCAGTTCGCTGCCTTGGGTCATCGCAGGCGTTTCCATCTGCATCTTCGGTGCGATGACATAGTCGGCGAGCCGTGAGGTCAGCGACATCTCCGTGTCGAGCGTGACCAGTAGTTCCAGCTTTTCCATCGCGCGCTGGGTCTTACGTTGGTCGGGCCAGGCCGCCATCGGGTTGCCGCCGATACAGATCAGGGCTTTCACCTGGCCCTCACCCTCGAGCAGGATTTCGTCGGCCAGCGCCGCCGTCGGCATTCCGCACACCGCATCCGTCAGGCCGCGCACTCGCAACCGTTCGCCGTAACCCCACCCCTCGTACGGCGGAAACGCCTGCGCCTTGGCGGTATAGGCGGGCATCAACGTGTTCGGCCGGGTGACCGGTTGGCCCGCCCGCTGCCAGCGACCACAGATCGTGGTCAACGAAAGAGCCAGGTACTCAAGCAGATTGCCGTGCATGGCGAAATTGGCGCCGGTCCCGCAGTTCACCATTCCCGGGTGCTCGCCGTACGTCGCGAACAGATGTGCGGCCGCGATGAGTTGGTCAACCGGGATGTCTGCGCGTTCGGCCACATACTGCGGGGTGAACGGCGAAACCGCCGCGGCCAACTTGTCGAAGCCCTCGACGTGTTCGGTGACAAACTCTGCGTCATAGAGGTTTTCGGTGATGATGAGGTTGATCATCGCGGCGAGAATCGGGACGTCTTCGCCTGGCCGGGGCTGAATGTGAATCGCCGCGCGCGCCGCGGTCTGCGATCGGCGCGGATCGATCACGATCAGTTTCATTCCGCGACTGATCGCCGACTTGATGCGTTGGGCCGGATTCTGACCCGGAATGCCGATCGCCTTGGACACGATCGGATTGGTGCCGACCAGCAGCCAGCTGTCGGCCTCGTTGAAGTTGATGTCGCCGCCCAGCCAGTGACCGTGGGCGGCCAGGGCGATCTGTTTACCGGGCTGATCGATCGTGTTGGCGGTGAAGAACATCGGTGACTCGATGGCCCGGATGAACGCATTGGCCGTCAACGCCGACGCCGGATAGGGCAGACCGTTCGTGCCGAGGTACAGCGCCACCGAGCGCGGCCCGTGCGTTTGGATCAGGCGCTGCAACGTGGCGGCGATCTCGTCCATCGCGCGCTGGGCGTCTATCGGGGCGTAGCTGCCATCGGGCTGGCGTTTCTGGCTGTGCAGTAGCCGCTGGGGGTTGTTGTGGATCTCCGGCAGCGCCCGACCCTTGCTACAGGTGTAGCCCCTGAACATCGGGTTGTCCGGATCCCCGGTGACCTTGGTCAGCCTGCCGTCGGTCACGGTGGCCAGCACCCCGCAGTGGGCCGAGCAGATGCGGCAGATACCTGGGGAGGTCGTCTGCGACATCAGAGTTGGACCTGGTCGGACTGCCTGGCGTCACCGTCGATGCTGAGCACTCGCTCAGCGTAGGCCAGTGCGCCGTTGCCGGTTCCGTTTTGCCCGAAAAGGTCGAACTGGCGACCCAGCGCCAACAAAAAAAGCAGGTCAGTTGCCTGACCTGCCTTTTAAGGGTGGAGCTAAGGGGATTCGAACCCCTGACCTCCTCGATGCGAACGAGGCGCGCTACCAACTGCGCCATAGCCCCTTGACCGCTAGCAGGCTACCAGTCAGCGCACGCCAACCGAAAACCGACGGGTCACTGACCGGCCGCGTGCGGCAGCGAGTATTCGCGAGCGAATGCCACCTCGTCCAGATGCTCGAAGATCGGGTCTTCGTCGTCGATCTCCAGCACCGCCGCACCCGGCTGACGTAGCCGGGCGGGTGTCACGTCGAGGTCGGTGTCGTGGGTGTTCTCGACCCCGAGGCGCGAGCGGGCCATCCGCTGCATGCGCCGCCGCCGCAACCGCTCTTCGATTCGGGTCTGACGACGCAGGTAGGCCAGATAGAGCAGCGTCACTGCGCCGACCGCACCCGTCACGTACCACGCAGACGGCGTCAACAGGAATGCTGCGGCAGTCGTGAACACCAGCAGCGCGGCCATGGTGAGCAGCACCCGCTTGCGGAACTGGTACTTGCGGGCCGTGACCGCCGCGGCGGTCTTCGACTCGAAGCTGCGCGGCCGGGACGCTGCGGACCGCGGGGCCTTCGCCGTCGCGGGTTCGTCCTCGGCCTCCAGGCCTGAGGTGTCCTCGATGTACTCGTACTCGTCGTCGGTGCCGTCGTCGGTCTCGTCCGCATCGTCTGACTCGTCGACCGCGGCTTCCGGCTCGAGCTCTTCGGTCTGCTCCGCCGCGTCGCCGAAATCGAGCTGCGGCTCTTCTGCCACCACGGGCGCCGGCTCAGCTTCGGGCTCAGCGGATTTCACGACGCGGCCGACCGGGAGGGCGCCGGAGTCGTCGTCGACGACGTCGACATCGAGATAGTCGGGCTCGGCCTCTTCGGCCAACCCGGTCACCACGGCGACGGACCGGACGCGGGATGGCCGGCCGGTGACGACGACGGGTCCGGTCTTCTCCTCGTCGAATTCCTCTTCGTCTTCGTCTGATTCGGCCGTGGGCTGCCAGTCGGGGTCGCTGCGGTGCCCGGCGGCCGGCTTGCCGCGCTTGATGAGGCGCGCCGCGCGACTGCCGGTGTTGAGCACTCGAGTCGCCAGCGCGACATCGCTGGTGCGCCTTACCGTGTCGCGCCTGTTGATCAGCATTGGCACCAGCACGAACAGCCAGAGCACAACAAGTGAGATCCAGAGCAACGATTGGGGGATGCTTGGCATAGTGACCAGCTCCTTTCCCCTTCAGGCTAGGTCTCCCGACCAGCGCATCCGGGTGCGGCGCGCCGAGCACAATTACACACCTGTAATTCGCCTGTGACAAGCACCATTAGTCACAAATGTCACATTGGTAACACGATTGGGACCCGAGGCCGCCACGAGATTGCCAACAGGGTTGCTTGTTACCGTCGACCACAGCCCTCACGTCACTCTCGGCGACGACGGTTCAGCGTGCCCACCGACCAGCACCGGTTTCCCTGTTCGGGCATGCCGCAGCCAATCGCGAGTGTCCATGCCGGCGCTGCCGGTGCACCGCGCAGATATCCACCCAATGGCACCGAACACCCGTGCTACCAGCAGTGGTGGACGCGCAGACCCGTGTTTTCGCCGGGCGCGCCGCGTGCTGCGTCGAGGCGCGCCTACGCCCAACTGGCGCGGCCGGCCCGCACCAGGGAGGCGGCGACCGAGCCCGAGACCTCGTCGACCGTCAGGCCGACCAGCAGATGGTCGCGCCAGGCCCCGTCGACGTCGAGATAGCGGCGCAGCAGCCCCTCTTCCCGAAAACCGGCTTTGGCGAGCACTTTTCGGCTCGCCGCGTTCTCCGGGCGCACCGTCGCCTCCACCCGGTGCAGCATCACGGCACCGAAACTGTGGTCCAGGCCCAGCGCCAGCGCGCCGGTGGCGACGCCCCGGCCGGTGAGTTCGCTGTGCACCCAATAGCCGATCCACGCCGAGCGCAGCGCACCGTGCGTCACGTTGCCGATGGTCAGCTGTCCGGCGAACTGCCCGTCCACCTCGATGACATAGGGCAGCATTCGGCCCTTGCGCGCCTCGGCCCGCAGCCCCGAGCACACCGACGGCCAGGCCGAAATCGAGTGCCGCACAGGCCAATCCAATTCCGCGCTGGGCTCCCACGGTTCCAGGAACGCCCGGTCGGCGGTGCGGATCCGACTCCACTGCGCCGCATCCCGCATCCGGATGGGCCGCAGCCGGATCAGACCGGCCGCCACCCGCAGGGGTCCGACCGCCGTCGGCCACCCGGGATGCATGGCACTGGAACGCAGGAAGTTCACGTCGACAGCTGGCTAGCCGCGTTGCGCCAGGAATGCGACGTCGACGACCTCGCCGGTGCGGATCTGTTCGGCCTCGCTGGGCACCACCACCAGACAATTGGCCTCGGCCAGGGTCGCCAGCAGATGGGACGACGCTCCCGGCGCGCCTCCCAGGGCCTGCACCAGGTATTCACCGGTGTCCTGATCGCGCATCAGCTGGCCACGCAGATAGCCCTTGCGGCCACGCACCGAAGAGATCGGTGCGACGGCGCGCGCCTGGACGATCCGCCGGGTCGGCTGCCTCTTACCCAGCGACAACCGGATCAGCGGCCGCACCATCACCTCGAACACCACCAGCGCACTGACCGGGTTGGCCGGCAGCAGGAACACCGGCACCGCGTCGCGGCCCAACTGGCCGAAACCCTGCACGGAGCCCGGGTGCATCGCGATCCGGGTCACCTCCATCTCGCCGAGCTCCGACAACACCGTGCGTACGTTTTCGGCCGCGGCTCCGCCGACAGCGCCGGCGATGATGACGATCTCGGCCCTGCTGAGCTGACCTTCGACGGCCTCGCGCAATACCTTCGGGTCGCTGTCGATGATGCCGACCCGATTGACCTCCGCACCGGCATCGCGACCCGCGGCGGCCAGGGCGTAGGAGTTGACGTCGTAGACCTGTCCGTTGCCGGGAGTGCGGGAGGTGTCGACCAGCTCGCCACCGACACACATCACCGACAGCCGCGGCCGCGGATGCACCAGCACCCGTTCCCGTCCCACCGCCGCCAACAACCCCACCTGAGCAGCGCCGATGATGGTGCCCGAGCGGACCGCCACGTCGCCGGGCTGGACGTCGTCGCCGGTCCGTCGCACGTAGGCACCGGAGCGGACCCCGCGTAGCACCCGCACCCGCGACTGGCCGCCGTCGGTCCAGCGCAGCGGCAGCACCGCGTCGGCGAGGGTGGGCATCGGTGCCCCGGTCTGGACGCGGGCCGCCTGCTTGGGCTGGAGCCGACTCGGCGTCCGCGCACCGGCGTCGATCTCGCCCATCACCGGCAGGCTGATCTCTCCGCTGTAATTCTCGCCGTCGCCACCGCCGGGTTCACCGACGCCGAGAACGTCGACGCTGCGCACTGCATAGCCGTCGATCGCGGCTTGGTCGAACCCCGGGAGCGGGCGCTCTGTCACGACTTCTTCGGCACACATCAAGCCCTGCGCCTCGGCGATCGCGACGCGCACCGGCCTGGGGGCCACCGCGGCCGCCTGGACACGGGCCTGCTGGTCTTCCACCGAACGCACAGTGCGCCTTTCTGCTGTCAGGCCCCGTCAGTATCCGGGCCCGACACGCACCTACTGTGCGTTCAGACCCAGTCGCGTGACCAGCCAACGGCGCAAGTCCGGGCCATAGTCATCACGATCCAAGGCAAAGTCAACCGCAGCCTTAAGGTAGCCGCCGGGATTTCCCAGGTCGTGTCGAGTACCGCGATGGACCACCACGTGCACCGGATGGCCTTCCGAGATCAGCAGCGCAATGGCGTCGGTGAGCTGAATTTCGTTGCCGACGCCGCGGTCCACCCGACGCAGGGCATCGAAGATCTTGCGGTCCAGCACGTAGCGGCCTGCCGCGGCGAACAGCGACGGCGCGTCCTCGGCCTTGGGTTTCTCCACCATGCCCAGCACCTTGAGCACGTTGGGGTTGACGGCGTCGGGCACGATCTCGACGTCGAAGACGCCGTAGGCACTGATCTCGTCTTCGGGTACCTCGATGGCACACAGCACCGAGCCGCCGCGCTTGGCGCGGACCTTGGCCATGGTTTCCAGAATGCCGGTCGGCAGCACCAGATCGTCGGGCAGCAACACCACGACAGCGTCCTCGTCATCGGAGAGCTTCGACTCGACGCAGCTGATGGCGTGCCCCAGACCGAGGGGCTCGGCCTGGATGACGGACTCGACCTTGATCAACGCCGGGGCGCGGCGGACCTTGGCCAGCATGGCGCTCTTCCCGCGGGCTTCCAGCGTGCCCTCCAGAACCAGGTCTTCGACGAAGTGCGCGACGACGCTGTCCTTGCCTTCGGAGGTGATGATCACCAGACGCTCGGCGCCGGCCTCCGCAGCCTCGGCGGCCACCAGTTCGATGCCCGGCGTGTCGACAACGGGCAACAGTTCTTTGGGAACGGTTTTGGTGGCAGGAAGAAATCTGGTGCCCAGCCCGGCGGCGGGCACAATCGCCGTGCGCGGCATCGAAACCTTGGAGCCGTGAGGCGTCGTCATCGTCACACCCTAACCGCAACCTGTGTACCGCTCAGCCTGACATCGTGTACTTGTGCGCGACGGCTCAAAACCCCAGCTACGTGAGCATCTGCTCAACGCTCGTCGTTTGCTCGCCCCCGCGGTGCGGGAAGCCGAGGCATTCGCGCTGGCACAGCATATCTCCCCCCTGGTCAATATGGGCGATACGGTTTGCGCCTACGTTCCGGTGGGCACCGAGCCTGGCTCGGTCGCATTGCTGGACACCCTGTGCGACAACGGTATCCGCGTCCTGCTGCCGGTGGCCGTGAGCTCTGCCGATGGCATCCCGCTGCCGCTGCTGTGGGGTGAGTATCGGCCCGGCGAACTTGTTGCGGCGCGGTTCGGACTGCAGGAGCCTGCGGGCGTCCGGCTGCCCGCGGAGACGCTCTCGCAGGCGAATCTGGTGCTTGTTCCGGCGCTTGCTGTGGACCGCCACGGCGGCCGATTGGGCCGCGGGGCAGGGTTTTACGACCGCTCGTTGCCTTTGCGGGACCCCTTGGCGAGGCTGGTCGCGGTGGTGCGCGACAGCGAGCTGGTCGACCAGCTGCCCGTCGAGTCGCACGACATTCGGATGACCCACGCCGCGACCCCCGGCGGGGGCATCGTCGCGCTGACGGCGGCGCCCGGGGGAATGCCGTCGACCGGATAGCCGTTCTAGCACTTGGCACGATAGAGTGCTAATAAGTTCTGACGTTTCCCCGGAGGTTTCTGTGCCGACCTACAGCTATGCATGTACCGAATGCGGCGATCGTTTCGACGCGGTGCAGGCCTTCAGTGACGACGCCCTGACGACGTGCACCAAGTGCTCGGGGCGGCTCCGCAAGCTCTTCGGCTCGGTGGGCGTGGTGTTCAAGGGCAGCGGCTTCTACCGCACCGACAGCCGGGAAGCCGCCAAGAGCGCGAGCATCGGCTCCTCGGCATCCTCGGACAAGGGTTCCGACAAGAGCTCGGACAAGGGCTCCGAAAAGAGTTCCGACAAGGGCTCGGAGAAGACCGCGACGCCGAGCAGCTCGGGCGAGAAGTCCAGCGGCGCGAAGGAAAAGAGCTCGGGTTCCAGCAGCTCGGCTCCCGCCGCCGCCGCATCGAACTAGTTATCCACAGGGCGCCCGGCCGATGTGAGCCTGCGCCGCTTCCGGCTGCTTAACGTGTCGCCATGGCGCGCAGCCGCTCCACCTCTCTCGACCCCACCCCGCTGACCCGAGTGCGTCGGGCATTACAACCCGACTGGGTACACACCATCGCCGCCCGCCGCATTGCCGCCGCAGGCCTGGTGCTGCTCGCCGGCGTTGCCGCGGTGCGCTCCAACCCCGACGGTGACCTGACTGCCGCCGTCGTCGCGGCCCGCGACCTCACCCCGGGTATCACCGTTTCGGCCGAGGATGTGCGGATCGAAAACCGTTTGGCCACAACACTTCCCGACGGTTTCCAAGCCGCCACCGGGACCGTCGTCGGAGCGACCCTGGCCGGGCCGGTACGTCGAGGCGAGGTGCTGACCGACGTGCGCCTCCTCGGGTCGCGGCTGGCCGAGGCGGCAGCCGGACCAGACGCCCGACTGGTGCCGTTGCACCTGGCCGACAACGCCATGGTCGACCTGGTGCGCGAAGGGGACGTCGTCGACATCCTGGCCGCCCCGGTCTCGGATACGGCAGACGCCGCCCGAACGACTCGGGTGGTGGCCACCGACGCCGTCGTGGTGCTGGTCTCGGCGAAGCCGAAGAGCGCGACCGCCGCCGACGACCGGGTGGTGCTGGTGGCACTGCCCGCCGAGGCCGCCAACGCTGTCGCAGGCGCCACCCTGGTCCAGACGGTGACACTCACGCTGCACTAGGGCTGCTACTGCGGTGGTGCCACCGCGACGCTGGTGGCCGGAGCGGTGACATCCTGGCCGATTGCCTCCATCACCATGTCGGCGATTTCCTCGGCTGACGACGTGCCGCCGGGTGCCGGGGTGGGTGTCGGCTCGTCGGCGGCGGCCGGTCCGGCGGCGTTGAGCGAAAGTGCAAGCAGCACAGCGGCAATCGCCGCGCCGGCACCGAACGTCGATTGTCTCCCCCGCATGCCGATCAAGCTAGCACCCCGAGTTCACCCCTGCGGCCTCCCCGTCGGGACTACCGTTCAACCTCGAGTATCAGACCTACAGCAGAAAGGTTCGTCCCCATGTTGAAGGGGTTCAAAGACTTCATCTCCCGCGGCAATGTGATCGATCTGTCGGTCGCGGTCGTCATCGGGACCGCGTTCACCGGGTTGGTCACCGCGTTCACCAAGAGCGTGATCCAACCGCTCATCGACCGGATCGGCGCTACCCCGGACAAGCAATACGGCTTCTTGAAGATTCCGTTGGGCGGCGACACCTATGTCGACTTCAATGCCGTACTGACAGCGGCACTCAACTTCCTGATCGTGGCGGCCGTCGTCTACTTCATCATCGTGGTGCCCTTCAAGAAGTTGAAGGAGCGCGACAAGAAGGTGGTGGAGTCGGAGACCGAGCTGACCATCCTCACCGAGATCCGCGACCTCCTCCGCGACAGTGGCGTCGCGACCGCCGGTAAACACGGCGGCACCGACGCAGGCCCGGCGCCCCGCAATCACGAAAACGAATGAGCCCCCGCTGATCAAACAGAAATCGCCCCCGGC
>JBEVHL010000258.1:0-11105 GCA_040511255.1 Mycobacterium sp.
GGGCAGGCGCTGATCGGGATGGCCGTCGTGCCCGCGGGCAGCGGCCGGACGGTGGTGACCGTGCTGATGTTCACCAGCCTGGCCGTCGCCATCGGCATCAACGTGCTGGCCGACCCGCTGGCCGGAGTACTGGACCGGCTGGCGTTCTCCCGCTCGCCGACGCTGCGCGCCGATCGGGCCGCGCTGCGTCGCACCGAATCGGCGCTGCCCCTGCGGTCCGCCGACCCGCTGGCGGGGATCGACGACGAGACCTTCGCCCGGCTGACCCGACGCGCGCTGGGCCATTACGGCGACCTGTCCAAACTCGTCGCCAGCCCGTTGACCGCCCTGCCGGTGATCGACGAACGCCTCGCCGCGCGGGGAGCGCCGGACGCCCCGATCGAACGGGCCAACGAACTCAAGGCACTGCTCGCCGACCGCATCGCCAGGCTCAAGCCCAGGGACGCCGGCGATTTCGGCACCACCGAGCAGTGGCGGCACTACAACTCGCTGTATTTCCCGTACGTGGTCGGGGTCCGGGCCTACGCCCAGAACGCCACCGCCGCCGGCCTGGATCCGACGGCCCGGCAGGCCTGGCAGTGGCTGGTGACCGAAGTGCCACAACGCTCATTGCACAACTGGCAGAACGCGGCCGCCCGGTTGATCGCGGCCGATCTGCGCGGCGGTCGGATGGTCGCCGAGTCCCGCTGAGCTGCGGTTGGCAGCAGTTGGCAGTGTCAGGTGTCGACCTGGCAGTGGGGTCTGAGCAGGGTCGAAGACGTCCACCAAGCCACTCTCAGGAGGTCCGATGACCGCCATCACTCGTCCCCTTTCCGACTCGACGGACTCGCTGCTGCGGTTCGCGTTACGCCTCGATGCCACGCTCACCGGTTTCGGTGGCCTGGCCATCGCGGCGGCCGCAGGCCCGCTGGCCACGCTGACCGGCCTGACGCCCACCCACGCCTATGTCCTGGGTGCGGCGTTCGTGCTCTACAGCGCTGTCGTCTACGGGCTGGCCGCGCGGCCGTCGCTGCGCTCCACCGGTTTCGGCGTGATCGGCGCCAACGTGCTGTGCACGGTGGCGGCCGTCGGCGTCGTCGAGGCGCAGGTCTTCCCGCTGACCCAGGCCGGTGTCATCGGCATGCTGGCGTGCGCGCTCTACACCGCGGTGTTCGCCGGGCTGCAGTACCTGGGCGTGCGCCGGCTGCGGTGAGACCCCCGGTGTGGGGGCGCTGTCGGCAGAGGTACCGACGGCGTCCCCGCACCGGTTTTCCTGTGATTTCGGCGCGTTGCCGACCGCTGAGCGGTTACGGACGCGCCGAAATCACTACAACTTGCGGAGCCGTAGCCGGTTGATCGAGTGGTCGGAATCCTTGCGCAGCACCAGGGTGGCGCGCGGCCGGGTCGGCAGGATGTTCTCGATCAGGTTGGGCCGGTTGATCGAATGCCAGATATCGCGGGCGGCGAACAACGCCTGCTCGTCGGTGAGCGTCGAATAGTGATGGAAATGCGACGCCGGGTCGGCGAACGCACCCGCGCGCATGGCCAGGAACCGCGAGACGTACCACTGCTCGATGTCTTCGATTCTGGCGTCGACGTAGACCGAGAAGTCGAACAGGTCCGAGACCATCAGCGTCGGGCCGGTCTGCAATACGTTCAGGCCCTCGAGAATGAGGATGTCGGGATGGCGCACCAGATGCTGTTCGCCGGGGATGATGTCGTAGAGCAGATGTGAGTACACCGGCGCGCAGACCTGATCGGCGCCGGACTTCACCGTCGTGACGAACCGCATCAGCGAACGCCGGTCGTAACTCTCCGGGAAACCCTTGCGGTGCATCAGGTTTCGTCGCACCAGTTCGGCGTTCGGATACAGGAACCCGTCGGTGGTGACCAGATCCACCCGAGGGTGGTGCTCCCAGCGGGCCAGCAGCGCCTGCAGGACGCGGGCGGTGGTCGACTTGCCGACCGCGACACTGCCCGCGACGCCGATGACGAACGGCACTGGGCGGTCGGGGTTCTGCTGCGGTTCGCCCAGGAATTCCGCGGTGGTGGCGAAGAGCCGTTGGCGGGCCGCGACCTGCAGGTGGATCAACCGGGCCAGCGGTAGGTAGACCTCTTCGACCTCCAGGAGGTCGATCTGCTCGCCGATACCGCGCAGCCCGACGAGTTCGTTCTCGGAGAGTTTCAGCGGCGTCGACATCCGCAGACCTCGCCATTGCTCACGGTCGAACTCCACGTAGGGGCTCGGCTCGCTCAGCCGCGACATGGGGCCCAGTCTTGCAGTAGTCCTGCCGGGGGCGACGGCTGGGGCGGAAGTGGCGCGTGGCCGCTACCGTTGGTGGGCATGGAGTCCGCCACGTTGATCCGCGAGTATCTGTTGCTCGGCCTGCGCTTCGACCGCATCGAAGAGGGCTACGTCGACTCCTTCACCGGAGACCCTGCGCTGCGCCGCGCGGTGGCCGACGAGCCCGCACCGGACCCGGCCGACCTGGCCCGCCAAGCCACCCGGCTGCTCGACGCGTTGCCGCAGGTGCCGACGGACGCCGAATTCACCGCCGCCCGAGTGGATTACCTCGGTGCGCATCTGCGGGCGTTGGCCAGCGCAGGCCGCAAATTCGCCGGCGAGCCCATCGGCTTCGTCGACGAAGTGCGGGACTATTTCGACGTCACCATCGCCAAGGGCAACCCGGACCACTACCGCGACGCGCACCGCAAGCTCGACGAGGCGCTCGCCGGTCCCGGCGCGCTGGCCGACCGCGTACAAGCCCATCGCAGCGGCGAGGAGATCCCGCCTGAACGGCTCGGCGAGGCCATCGAAGCCTTCTCCAGCGCGCTGCGCGACCGGGTGCGCGCCGAATACCCACTGCCGGAATCGGAGACCATCAACTACGAGATCGTCACCGACAAGCCGTGGTCGGGGTTCAACTACTACGAGGGTGACTACCGCTCGACCGTGGCCGTCAACGCCGACCTCAAGCAGCAGATGTCCAACCTGCCGCGACTGGTCGCCCACGAGTCCTACCCCGGTCATCACACCGAGCACTGCCGCAAAGAAGCCGGTCTGGTCGCGCGGCAGGGCCAGCTCGAGCAGACCATCTTTCTGGTCAACACCCCGCAGTGCCTGATGGCCGAAGGACTGGCCGACCTGGCGCTGCACGCCGCGATCGGGCCGGGCTGGGGTGCGTGGGCGGCGGAGATCTACGCCGACCTGGGGTTGCGCTTCGACGGTCAGCGCGCCGAGGCGATCTCCGAGGCCTCCGCAGCACTGGCCGACGTGCGCCAGGACGCGGCGCTGATGCTGCACGACGAACACCGCGACGTCGACGACGTCGTCGCCTTCCTGCAGCGCTGGCTGCTGATCAACGAGAGCCGCGCCCGCCAGACCCTGCGGTTCCTGTCGTCGCCCCTGTGGCGGGCCTACACCAGCACCTACGTCGAGGGTTACCGGCTGCTGCGCGGCTGGCTCGACGACCGGCCCGCCGAGGTGAGCCTCACCGAGCGGTTCGGCAGGCTGCTGGATGAGCCCCTGATCCCGTCGTCGTTGCGGACCGCATAGGTCTCTGCGTTGCTGTTCGGTTTAGGCTGGTCATATGACCGCTGACTCCGTGACCAGCTCACCCGCGGCGCCAGGCGCCGAGTACGCCGAGACCGCGAGCACCGCCTACCGGGCCGCTCTGGAGGTCATCGAGTCCGTCGAGCCCCGCATCGCCGCCGCGACGCGCAAAGAGCTTGCCGATCAACGCGATTCGCTCAAGCTGATCGCCAGCGAGAACTACGCCTCCCCGGCGGTGCTGCTGACCATGGGCACCTGGCTGTCCGACAAGTACGCCGAGGGCACCATCGGGCACCGGTTCTACGCCGCCTGCCAGAACGTCGACACCGTCGAAAGCGTGGCCGCCGAGCACGCCCGCGAGCTGTTCGGCTCGCCGTACGCCTACGTCCAGCCGCACTCCGGCATCGACGCCAACCTGGTGGCCTTCTGGGCCATCCTGGCCACCCGCGTCGAAGCCCCCGGCCTGGCCGAACTCGGCGCCAAGCACGTCAACGACCTCACCGAGGCCGACTGGGAGTCGCTGCGGGCCAAGCTCGGCAATCAGCGGCTGATGGGCATGTCGCTGGACACCGGCGGCCACCTGACCCACGGGTTCCGGCCCAACATCTCCGGCAAGATGTTCCATCAGCGCAGCTATGGCACCGATCCGGAGACCGGCCTGCTGGACTACTCCGCCGTCGCTGCCGCCGTGCGCGAATTCAAGCCGCTGATCCTGGTCGCCGGCTATTCGGCCTACCCGCGGCGGGTGAACTTCGCCAAGATGCGGGAAATCGCCGACGAGGTCGGTGCGACGCTGATGGTCGACATGGCCCATTTCGCCGGCCTGGTGGCGGGCAAGGTGTTCACCGGCGACGAGGATCCGGTGCCGCACGCGCACGTCACGACCACCACCACGCACAAGTCGCTGCGCGGTCCCCGCGGTGGGCTGGTGCTGGCCACCGAGGAGTACTCCGACGCCGTCGACAAGGGCTGCCCGATGGTGCTGGGTGGTCCGCTGTCACATGTGATGGCCGCCAAGGCCGTCGCGCTGGCCGAGGCGCGCCAGCCGTCGTTCCAGGTCTACGCCCAGCGGGTCGCCGACAACGCGAAGTCCCTGGCCGAGGGATTCGTCAAGCGCGGCGCCCGGCTGGTCACCGGCGGCACGGACAACCACCTCGTGCTGATGGACGTCACGTCCTTCGGGCTGACCGGCCGTCAGGCCGAGTCGGCGCTGCTCGACGCCGGCGTCGTCACCAACCGCAACTCGATTCCCAATGACCCCAACGGCGCCTGGTACTCCAGCGGCATCCGGTTCGGCACACCCGCGCTGACCACCCGCGGCTTCGGGGCGGCGGAGTTCGACCGGGTCGCCGAACTGGTGGTCGACGTGCTGTCGAACACCCAGCCCACCCAGGCCTCGGCCGGGTTGTCGAAGGCCAAGTACACGATGGCCGAGGGCACCGCCGAACGGGTGCATGCGGCGTCGGGGGAGATGCTGGCGGCGAACCCGCTGTACCCCGGCCTGACGCTGTAGGGGGCCGGTGCCGGGACACACCGCCGGGCCATTTTGAAAGAACGTGTGTCTTCGGGTTACATTTACCTCCATGGCCGAGACACCAGTTGCCAACACGCTGACGCTCGAACTCGAGCCCGTTGTCGCCGAGAACCTGCAGCGCCACATCGATTCCGCCGAAGACTGGTTCGCCCACGATTACGTGCCGTTCGACCAGGGCAAGAACTTCGCCTTTCTAGGTGGCACCGACTGGGACCCGTCCGAGGTCACGCTGCCCAAGCCGGTGGTCGACGCGCTGGAGATCCTGCTCATCGTCAAGGACAACCTGGCCGCCTACCACCGCGAGCTGGTCGAGCACTTCATCCTGGACTGGAAGTGGGGCCGCTGGATCGGCCGTTGGACCGCCGAGGAGCACATCCACGCGGTGGTGCTGCGCAACTACCTGGTGGTCACCCGCAACTTCGATCCCAGCGCCAACGAGGACGTCCGCGTCGAGCATGTGGTGAACGGATACCGGGCCGATCAGTTGAGTCAGATCGAGACGCTGGTGTTCATGGCGCTATGGGAGCGCGCGCACGGTGTGTACTGCCGCAACCTGGCCGCGCAGATCGCCGACCCGACGCTGAAATCGCTGGTGGAGCGGATCGCCAACGACGAGGAACGCCACGAGCAGTTCTTCACCAACCTGGTGCGGTTCTGCCTGCAGCTCGACGAAGCCGAGACGCTGCGGGCCCTGGCCGCGCAGGCCGTCTCGTTGGAGGCTCCCGGCGCGGACATCGCGGCGTATGCGGACAAGCGCGCCACCATCGCCGAGGCGGGCATTTTCGGACCCGACCAGCTCCGACAGGTGATCTCCGATGAGATCGTCGAACTCGGCCTCGCCGAGCGTGCGGAGTTCGCGGAGTTCGTTAACCGCTGACTCCGGCGCGCCTGATCGGCGGGATCGCGCGGACGGGACTATCGTCAAAATCGATGGCAAGCGACATGCTCAGCTATCCGGGCGGCACCAGACGTAGCGATACGAAAAGGGCCGGCCCCGGTCCCGGTGCCGCAGCGCCCGCCGACACGCCTCCGCGGGGCCGCTGGAGGTTGAGGAGCGCCACGTGACTGATTCGCCGTCGGTTTCACCGGACATCCGCCGGACCTATGTGCTTGACACATCGGTACTGCTGTCCGATCCGTGGGCGTGTAACCGGTTCGCCGAACACGAAGTTGTTGTCCCACTTGTGGTTATCAGTGAGTTGGAAGCCAAACGGCACCACCATGAACTCGGGTGGTTCGCGCGCCAGGCGCTGCGCATGTTCGACGATCTCCGGTTGGAACACAACCGGCTCGATCAGCCGATTCCCATTGGGACACAGGGTGGCACGTTGCACATCGAGTTGAACCACAGCGATCCGTCCGTATTGCCTGCCGGGTTCCGGGGCGACAGCAACGACTCCAGGATTTTGACCTGCGCGGCCAACCTGGCCAAAGAGGGCAAGCTGGTCACGCTGGTCAGCAAGGACATCCCGCTGCGCGTCAAAGCCGGCGCGGTGGGCCTGGACGCCGACGAATACCACGCCCAGGACGTCGTCACCTCTGGCTGGAACGGGATGTCCGAAGTCGACGTCACCGGCGAGGAGATCGACACGCTGTTCGCCGAGGGCGAGGTCGACCTGGCTGCGGCCCGAGACCTGCCGTGCCACACCGGCATTCGACTGCTCGGTGGAAGTTCGCACGCGCTGGGACGGGTCAATCCCGACAAGCGGGTACAGCTGGTCCGCGGTGATCGCGAGGTGTTCGGCCTCCGGGGAAGGTCAGCCGAACAACGCGTCGCCCTCGATCTGCTGCTCGACGAGTCGGTGGGCATCGTGTCCCTCGGCGGTAAGGCAGGCACCGGCAAGTCGGCGCTGGCCCTGTGCGCGGGCCTGGAAGCCGTCCTGGAACGACGCACGCAGCGCAAGGTCGTGGTGTTCCGGCCGCTGTACGCGGTCGGCGGCCAGGAGCTCGGCTACCTGCCCGGCAGCGAGGCCGACAAGATGGGCCCGTGGGCGCAGGCGGTCTTCGACACCCTCGAAGGATTGGCCAGCCCGGCGGTGCTCGAAGAGGTGCTCTCGCGCGGCATGCTCGAAGTACTGCCGCTGACGCACATCCGTGGCCGTTCGCTGCACGATTCGTTTGTGATCGTCGACGAGGCACAGTCGCTGGAACGCAATGTGCTGCTGACGGTGCTGTCGCGCCTCGGCGCCGGGTCGCGGGTGGTGCTCACCCACGACGTCGCCCAGCGGGACAAACTGCGGGTCGGTCGGCACGACGGTGTCGCAGCGGTGATCGAGAAGCTCAAGGGGCACCCGCTGTTCGCCCACATCACGCTGCTGCGCAGTGAGCGGTCGCCGATCGCGGCGCTGGTCACCGAGATGCTGGAGGAATTCAGCCCCGGCGCCCTGCCCTGATCTTTTCCGCCGAGCAGACGCAGAGGGCCCTCGACACGCCGATGTCAGTGGGACCTTTGCGTCTGCTCGCCCGGATAAAAGGGGTACTCAGGCTGGCTCGGTAGGCTGCCAGGGTGCGTAAGCGTCCCGATAGTCCGTCCTGGGCGTACTGGCGCACCGTGATCGGCGTCTGTGCGGGCGTCGCCGTGGTGGTCATCGGCGGATTCACCGGCCATGTCCGGGTGGCCAAGGCCGACGACGTCGACTGCACGGTGGTCAAGTGCATCGCCCTGACCTTCGACGACGGGCCCAGCCCCTACACCGACCGGCTGCTGAGAATCCTGCAGGACAACGACGCCAAGGCGACGTTCTTCCAGATCGGCAACAAGGTGGCCGCCAATCCCGACGGCGCCAAGCGGGTGGTCGAGGCAGGCATGGAGTTGGGCACCCACACCTGGGAACACGCCAACATGACCACCATCCCGCCCGAGGACATCGCCCCCCAGCTGGCCAAGGGCAAGGACGCCATCACCGCCGCAACGGGCCAGGCGCCGACGCTGGTCCGCACCGCGGGTGGGCTGATCAACGACCAGGTGCTGGCCGAGGCGGGCAAGCTCGGTCTGGCCGATATCAACTGGGACGTCATCCCGTTCGACTGGGCCAACGACGCCAACACCGCCGCCACCCGGTACATGCTGATGACGCAGATCAGGCCGAACAACGTGGTGCTCTTCCACGACACCTACTCGTCCACCGTCGACCTGGTGTACCAGTTCATCCCGGTACTCAAGGCCAACGGCTATCACCTGGTGACGGTCACCCAGATGCTAGGCCCGCGCGCCCCGGGCAGCACCTACGGCAGCCGGGACAACGCTGCGCCGGCCAATGCCCTGTTCGACATTCCGGCCGACCAGGTCCCGTCGTTGCCCGCCACCCCGTCGCCGGCGCCGATGCCGAACTTCCCGATCACCGACATTCCCGATCAGAATTCCGGCGGACCCAACAACGGCGCGTGACCGTCGGCGCCGCGCGTCGGTGCGCGGCGGTCAGGTTGGATCGCTAGGTTAGCTGCGATGGCCACCGACACCGCTCTCGTACTCACCGTTCTGGTGCTCTGCTACGCGGTGGTCTCCGGTCTGGTCAACCGGTGGTATCTGGCGCCCGCCCTGATCTTCGTCGCTTTTGGAATGGTGTTGGGGCCGTACGGATTCGGGTTCGTCGAGACCGGACCGGACACCGAGAGCTTCACCATCCTGGCGCAGCTGGCTCTGACCGTGATCGTGTTCAACCAGGCCGCCGAACTCGACCTGCGCACGCTGGTGCGGCGGGGCCATGTCACCTTCCGGCTGCTGGTCGTCGGCATCCCGCTGACCCTGCTGCTCGGCACCGCCACCGCACTGCTGGTGCTGCCCGTGCTGCCGCTGTGGGAGGCGGTCTGTCTGGCCGCCATCGTCGCCCCGACCGAGGTGGCGATGATCGACGCCCTGCTCGATGACCGGCGCATCCCGGAATCGGTCCGCCACGCGCTGTCCGCGGAGAGCGGCTGCTACGACGGTTTCGCGTTGGCCGCGATGCTGGCCGCGCTGGCCCTGGCGTCGGATCACTCCGACCCGGACCCGTCGCGATGGGGGGCGTTCCTGCTGCGCACCGAGGTGATGTCGCTGGGCGTCGGTCTGGCGCTGGGCTTTGCGGGTGGGCTGGTGATCGCGCACTCCCGGCAGCGGGGCTGGATGAATGACGTCTGGGCGCAACTGGCCACCCTTGCCGTGGCACTGGTGTGCTTCCAGCTGGCCGAACAACTGCACGGCAGCGGATTCGTCGCGGCGTTCGCCGGTGGGCTGGCGTTCTCGGTGGTGAACCGGCGCAGGGCGGTCACCCTGCAGACCCAGTTCTCCGATGCCACCGGCCAGCTGCTGGAGCTCATGGTGTTCGCGTTGTTCGGCGGTTACACCGTGATCGTGGGGTGGCGCGACGCCGGCTGGCGGGTGATCCTGTTCGCGGTGATCGCCGTGGTGGCGGTGCGCCTGGTGGCGGTGTCCGTCGCGCTGGTCGGCAGCGACCTGCGCGCCAGGAGTCGGCTGTTCATCGGCTGGTTCGGCCCGCGAGGCATCGGCACCCTGGTCTTGGGGTTGCTGCTGATCGAACGCGGCGAAATTCAGCAGGCCGATCTGATCACGCAGGCGGTGGTCGTCACCGTCACGCTCAGCCTGGTGCTGCACAGCCTGACCACCCCGTGGGGCATCCGGCTGGTCGCGCCCGACCGTCTGACGGCCGGGCCGACGACTATCGCACCGTGACGTCGCGGCGTCGGCTATCTTCAGGCGTATGAAGCTCACGGCGGCGGCGCTGCTCATGACGGCTGCAGGCGCGTTGACCAGTATGGCGCTGGCCCCCGCGGCGCAGGCCGACCAGCTGGGTTATCTGATCAACGTCACGGTCCGGCCGGTCTATCACTTCGCCAATGCCGATGCGGCCCTGGGATACGGCTACAGCATGTGCGATCGGCTGGCTGCAGGTGAGGGATACCCGCAGCTGGCGGAGTCGATCAGAAACGACTTCAACACCCGCGACGAGTTCTCGGTGTCGTATCTGCTCAGCCAGTCCACCCAGGAACTGTGCCCCGCCCAGATCTGGCAGTTGCGCCAGACCGCCGGCGGCTACCGCGCCCCTGCCTGAGGGATCTCGGCGCGTGCCGAACCGCTGAGCGGTCGGGAACGCGCCGAAATCACTACTCCCCGTCTTTGACTTTCGCCATCGCCAGGACGTCGAGACGCTTGTCGAGCTCTTCGACCGACAGCTTGTCGCCGATCAGGTCGCGATCGATCACCGTCTGCCGAATTGTCTTGCGCTCCTTGAGGGCTTCCTTGGCCACCTTGGCGGCCTCCTCGTAGCCGATCGCGGAGTTCAGCGGCGTCACGATCGACGGCGAGGATTCGGCGAGCTCACGCAGATGCGCCTCGTTGGCCACCAGCCCGGCGATGCAGCGCTCGGCGAACAGCCGCGAGACGTTGGCCAGAATGGTGAACGACTCCAGGATGTTGCGCGCCATCAACGGGATGTAGACGTTCAACTCGAAGGCGCCGTTGCCGCCGCCCCACGTGATGGCCGCATCGTTGCCGATCACCTGCGCCGCCACCTGCGTAACCGCTTCCGGCAGCACAGGATTGACCTTGCCCGGCATGATCGAGCTGCCCGGCTGCAGATCCGGCAGGGCGATCTCGCCGAGACCGGTCAGCGGACCCGAGCCCATCCAGCGGACGTCGTTGGCGATCTTGGTCAGCGAGACCGCGACGGTCTTGAGCGCACCGGACGCTTCGACCAACCCGTCACGGGCCGCCTGTGCCTCGAAAGAGTCCTTGGCCGTGCGCAATTCGGCCAGGCCGGTCTCGTTGACCAGCACCTCGACCACCTTGGCGCCGAAGCCGTCGGGCGCATTCAGCCCGGTGCCGACGGCGGTGCCGCCGATCGCCAGTTCGCCGAGGCGCGGCAGCGTCGCCTTGACCCGCTCGATGCCGGCCTCGATCTGGCGGGCGTAGCCGCCGAACTCCTGGCCCAGCGTCACGGGCACCGCGTCCATCAGATGGGTGCGGCCCGACTTCACCACGGTGCGCCACTGCTTGGCCTTGCCGGCCAGCGCCTCGTGCAGCACCTCGAGGGCTGGAATCAG
>JBEVHL010000259.1:0-5830 GCA_040511255.1 Mycobacterium sp.
TCGCTGCAGCGCGGCGTCACGTCGATGGGACCGCTGCGCACCGCAGCCGCCCTGGTGCGGTTGAACCAGCAGAAGGGGTTCGACTGCCCGGGCTGCGCCTGGCCGGAGGAACACGGCGGCCGCAAGTTCGCCGAATTCTGCGAGAACGGCGCCAAGGCGGTCGCGGAAGAGGCCACCAAACGTGTGGTCACGCCGGAGTTCTTCGCCAGACATTCCATTGCCGACCTGGAGCAGCGGCCCGAGTACTGGCTGAGTCAGCAGGGCCGACTCACCTATCCGGTGGTGCTGCGCGCAGGCGACGACCACTACCGGCCGATCAGCTGGGATCACGCCTACCACGTCATCGCGCAGCACCTCAATGCGCTGGCCAGCCCCGACGAGGCGGTGTTCTACACCTCCGGGCGCACCAGCAACGAAGCCGCCTTCCTGTATCAACTGCTGGTCCGCAGCTTCGGCACCAACAACCTGCCGGACTGTTCCAACATGTGCCACGAGTCCTCGGGCGCCTCGCTCAGTGAGTCGATCGGCATCGGCAAGGGCTCGGTCACCGTCGAGGACCTGGAGAAATCCGACCTCATCGTCATCGCCGGCCAGAACCCGGGCACCAACCATCCCCGCATGCTGTCGGTACTGGAGAAGGCCAAGGAGAACGGCGCGAAGATCATCGCGATCAACCCGCTGCCCGAGGCCGGCCTGATGCGGTTCAAGGATCCGCAGAAGGTGCACGGGGTGGTCGGTCACGGGATCGGTATCGCCGACGAGTTCGTGCAGATCCGCCTCGGCGGTGACATGGCGTTGTTCGCCGGCATCGGACGGCTGCTGTTCGAGGCCGACGACCGGGCACCCGGCACCGTGATCGACCGCGCGTTCGTCACCGACCACTGCGCCAACTTCGAGGCGTACGAAGCACAGACCCGTGCCGTCGACATCGACACCGTGCTGGAGGCCACCGGGATCAGCCGCGAACAGCTCGACCGGGTGGCGCAGATGTTCATCTCGTCGGAGCGCACGGTGGCGTGTTGGGCGATGGGGCTGACGCAGCACCGGCATGCGGTGGCGATGATCTCCGAGGTCACCAATGTGCTGTTGATGCGCGGCATGATCGGCAAGCCCGGCGCAGGCCTGTGCCCGGTGCGCGGCCATTCCAACGTCCAGGGCGACCGCACCATGGGCATCTGGGAGAAGATGCCGGAGACGTTCCTGGCCGCACTCGATGCCGAGTTCGGCATCGTCAGCCCCCGCAAGCACGGGATGGACACCGTCGACGCCATCCGGGCCATGCGCGACGGGCACGCGTCGGTGTTCATCGGGATGGGCGGCAACTTCGCGATGGCGACGCCGGACACCGAGGTCACCGAGGCCGCCTTGCGCAGCTGCGCACTGACGGTGCAGGTTTCGACCAAATTGAACCGCAGCCACGTGGTGCACGGCACCACCGCCCTGATCCTGCCGTCCCTGGGGCGTACCGACAAAGATCTGCAGTCGGGGGTCAAACAGCAGGTGTCCGTCGAGGATTCGATGTCGATGGTGCATCTGTCCCGAGGTAGCCTGCAGCCGCCGGGGCCGGAAGTACGCAGCGAGGTGGCCATCGTCTCGCAGCTGGCCCGCGCCGTGCTCGGCGCCGATCATCCGGTGCCGTGGGAGGAGTTCCCGGCCGACTACGACCGGGTGCGCGACTCCATCGCCGCCGTGGTGCCCGGGTGCGCGGATTACAACCGCAAGGTGCGCCAGCCCGATGGCTTCCAGCTCCCCCACCCACCTCGTGATTCGCGCGAATTCCAAACCAGCACAGGCAAAGCCAACTTCGCGGTCAACCCGCTGGAATGGTTGCCGGTGCCGGAGGGACGGCTGATCCTGCAGACGCTGCGCAGCCACGACCAGTACAACACCACCATCTACGGCCTCGACGATCGCTATCGCGGTGTGAAGGGCGGCCGACGGGTGGTGTTCGTCAACGCAGCCGACATCGCGCGATTCGGGCTGACGGCGGGCGACCGTGTGGACCTGGTTTCCGAATTCGCCGACAGCGCCGGGCATCTCGAGGAGCGGCGGGCCAAAGACTTCATGATCGTGGAGTATTCGACTCCGGTGGGCAATGCCGCCGCCTACTATCCGGAGACCAATTCACTGGTGGCGCTGGATCACGTTGCGGCCAGATCGAACACCCCGGTGTCCAAGGCAGTCGTGATCCGGTTGGAGGCGGTCGGGCATGGGTAGGGTGACGGCCCGCCGCCGGGTCAGCCACCTCACCGCCGACGAAGCGGTGATGCGACCTGAGACTCTCGTGGTCGAGGAGCCGCTGGAGATCAGGATCAACGGGTCCGCGACCACGGTCACGATGCGCACCCCGGGCGCCGATTTTGAACTCGCCCAAGGCTTTCTGCTCACCGAAGGCGTCATCACCCACCGGGACCAGGTGTCCACCGTCCAGTATTGCCGCGGCGCCGGCGAAGACGGGATGAACACCTACAACGTGTTGGATGTGACGCTCGCCGAGGGGGTGGCGACACCTTCCCTGGATGTCACCCGCAACTTCTACACCACCTCGTCGTGCGGGGTGTGCGGGAAATCGTCGATCGATGCGATCAAGCAGATCAGCCAGTTCGGCCCCGGTGACGATCCGGCGCTGGTCGCGGTGAAAACGCTGACGGCGATGCCCGACCAACTGCGCCAGGCGCAGAAGGTCTTCAACAGCACCGGCGGCCTGCACGGCGCGGCGTTGTTCGACGTGGACGGCACCATGCTGGCGGTCCGAGAGGACATCGGCCGCCACAATGCGGTGGACAAGGTCATCGGGTGGGCGCTGGAAGCGGACCGAGTTCCGTTGAGCGCCACCGTGTTGCTGGTCAGCGGGCGGGCGTCGTTCGAGCTGACCCAGAAGGCGGTGATGGCAGGCATTCCGGTGCTGGCCGCCGTGTCGGCGCCGTCGTCGTTGGCTGTCGACCTCGCCACCCAGTCGGGTCTGACCCTGATCGCGTTCCTGCGCGGTGAATCGATGAACATCTACAGCCGACCGGACCGCGTCAAGCACTAGCGACCAGCAGGCCCCCTCTCCTGAAAGAGCGAGCCCGCCGGTCGATTTCGCTATTGCCTACTTGCTGGCGGAAGCCTTCGCCTTCTCCGCTTTGTGGCCGGCGCCCCCGAGGGACTTCTTGATGTTGTCGCCCAGTTTCTTGACCGGATTCGACGACGGTGCCCGGTGCTTGCCCTTGACCGTGCTGTCGGTCGCCGGCGCAGCGACCGCGGTGCCGTCGTCGGCCTTCGCGGCGCCGGCCTTCACGTCGTCGGCCTTCGCGGCGCCGACCTTGACCGCGGCGGCCTTGATCGGCGTACCGGTCGTGGCCGCGGGCGCCTCATCGGCGGGCGCAGCCGCTGCTGGCCCGGTCGACAGTGCCAGTGTGGTGGTGCCGATCGTCGACTTCGCCTCGATTGCCTTGAGCGCGTTGGCCGTCGGTGGTGCCGGCAGCGGCTTCAGCGCGGCCGCGAGGGTGTCCCGGAAGTCGAGCAACGCGGCGATCGGGCCTGCACCGAGGCTGCCCAGCGGGTTGTCCGAGGGCGTCAGGAGACCCGCGGCGGCGAAGCCGAGCGGACCGTTGCCGTAGCCGTTGAGGAAGGCGCCGGTGACGACGGCCGGAGCGGTCAGCATCGTGTTGACGACGGCGCCCAGATCACCCGCCGCACCCTCGTCGACCACGGCCTGGGCGGTGTCGGTCAGCGCATTGGCGGTCGACCACACCGGGCCGGTGATGGCCAGGCCCTCGGTCAGCACCAGGCCGGTGACTGCGCTCGCGATGTTCGCCACGTTCTGAAAGGTGTTGGACACCACGGCGTAAGCGTCGATCGGCCCCTGCAGGACCGTCAACAGCTGACCGAGCAACGGGTTCAGCAGGGTGGCTTCGGCCCCGGTGATATTGCCGTCGGCGATTTGACCGAGGGCGACCGGCAGATTTGCGGCCAGTCCCTGCCCGAACGCCACGAGGCCGTCGACGGTCTCTTTCGTGGCGTGATTGAGTACCGCAGCGTTGGCCAGCTGGTTGGTGATGATCTGGGCCAGGATGGGTGCGGGATCGGCAATGACCTGTTGCCCGAGGTCGCTGGAATTGTCGAATGCTTGCGTGAGGACCTGCACCCACGTCTCCAGCGGGCCGGCCGCGGCGGCCAGGTCGACGGCCGCCTCGTGAATCGTCGGTACGTGCACGGTGGCGGGCAGCGACGGCGCGATGGGCGACAGTGCGATCGCACCCGCTCCGACCAGCGTCATTCCGGCGGTGAGATACGAACGAACAGCAACTTGCATGACATTCCTTCACGGTTGATTCAAGGACCTGCGGCGAAGGAATGGTTGCGGTTGGGGACCGAAACGGGCTCGAACTTCCTGCGCCAAACGTGGAACCTACTCGTCAGTAAGGTAGGGCGGTATCACCTAAATAGGTGAGATCTGTTTTCGATCGCAAGATGACGGACTTTGGTTCCCCTACCTGCAATCTCCACCCGATCTCCACACAGCCTCCAAGTTCACCGACCGCGACTGAACAACCATCGACTCTGACGGAAAACACTTCTCCAAGGAGCACACGATGGCGGAAATACTCATTGCCTCAATGCAGCCGGTCGGGCACTTCGGTCCGCTGCTCAATGTCGCGGAAGGCCTTGTCGCACGCGGTGACCGGGTCAGCTTCCTGACCGCGTCGCACCACGCGGCAAAGATCCGCGCCGCCGGTGCGCGTCCCTTCGCCCTGCCGAAGGAAGCGGAGTTCGACGAGAGCCGGCTTGACCTCGACCTGCCGGGACGGACGGAGACCACCGGAATCAAACGGGTCAACTTCGACATCGAGCACCTGTTCCTCAAGCAGATGCCGCACCAGACGTCCGCGCTCGCCGAACTGATGCGTCAGACCCGGTTCGATGCCATCATCGTCGACTCGACGTTCTTCGGCATCGTGCCCTTCCTGCTCGGTGACCGCACCGCGCGCCCGCCGGTGCTGTCGTACTCGACGACACCACTGATGCTCAGCAGTGTGGACACCGCCCCGTTCGGGCTCGGCATGCCGCCGTCGTCCACAGCGTCGGGCCGAATTCGCAACCGGGCACTGAACCGCTTGTCGCACAACGTATTGATGCGCGATTGCCAACGCGCCGCCAACCTTCAACTGGACCGCTTGAACGCGCCCAAGCTGCCGATGTTCATCCTCGACACCGGCGTCCTGGCAGACCGCTACATCACGGCGTCCATCCCCGAACTCGACTATCCGCGCAGCGACCTGCCACCCAACGTCCGCTACGTCGGAGCGGTGCATCCGGTCCCGGCGCCGGGTTTCCAGCCGCCGCCGTGGTGGTCGGAACTCGACGGCAATCGCCCGGTAGTACACGTCACGCAGGGCACCATCGACAACGCCGACCTCAGCCGCCTCCTGGAGCCGACCATCGACGCCCTCCGAGATGAAGACGTCGTCGTCGTCGCCACCACCGGTGGCCGCGACATCAGTGAGATCCACACCCGGCTGCCGCGCAATACCTATGTCGCCGAATACATTCCGCACAACGAGCTGCTGCCGAAGGTGGACGTGATGGTCACCAACGGTGGTTTCGGGGCGGTGCAGCGGGCGTTGTCCACCGGCGTGCCGCTGGTGGTGGCAGGCAATACCGAGGACAAGCCGGAGGTCGCGGCGCGCGTGGCCTGGTCAGGTGTCGGCATCAACCTGCGCACCGGGACTCCGTCGGCCGCACAAGTGCGCCGTGCGGTGCGCGACATCCTGTCCGAGGAGCGCTACCGGCGCCGGGCACGCGAATTGGAATCCGCATATGCCCGTCGGGATGGAGTCGCCGAAAT
>JBEVHL010000260.1:0-14433 GCA_040511255.1 Mycobacterium sp.
CGCGTTCGGCTCCCGAGTATTCGGTGACCATCTCGTCGAACGTGCGGCGCATGTCGAGCATCATCGCGTGCAGCTCACCCGTCACCTCCGGCGCCAGGGGCACGCGCTGCGGGGTGTTGCCGAGGTCCTTGATGCCGAGGGCCTGGGCCAGGCGCTTGGCCGGATCGATGGTCAGTACCACCACCGTGCGGCCGTATTCGGCGGCGCGCAGGGCCATCGCCGCGGCAGTGGTGGTCTTGCCGACGCCCCCCGCGCCGCAGCACACCACCACCCGGTTGGATCTGTCCTGCAGGATCGAGGCCAGATCGAGGGCCGGGGGTGTGGTGCTCATCTGACTCCTTGTTGGGCGAGCGCTTCCGCCAGCTCGTAGAGGCTGCCGAGGTCCACCCCGTCGTTGATGGCGGGCAGTTCCAGCCGCGGCACCTTGATGGCGTCGAGCTGCTCGGCACTTTCAGCCCGGGCCTGGATGCGGGTGGCGTGCTCGATGGTCTCGGTCAGCAGGCCGGCGAAATCGGTATCCGGCAGGGTGATGCCTGCCTCGGTCAGCCCGGCGCGCACGGCGTCGGCGTCGATATCGCCTTCACCGGCCTTGGCCAGATCGTCCGGCGGCAAGAACAGCGGGATGTTGCGGTTGACGATGACGCTGCCGATCGGCAGGTTCAGCGACTGCAGTTCCTCGATGGCCTCGACCGTCTCCTGAATCGGCAGCGCCTCCAGCAGGGTGACCAGGTGGATCGCGGTCTGCTCGGAGTGCAGCAGCTTGACCACGCCTTCGCTCTGCGAGTGCACCGGGCCGCCCTTGGCCAGGTCGGCGACGGCCTTGGTGACGTCGAGGAACCGGGCGATGCGCCCGGTCGGTGGGGAATCGACGACGACGGCGTCGTAGGCGGCCAGCTTGTTCTTGTCGAGCCGGACCACCGACTCCTTGATTTTTCCGGTGAGCAACACGTCGCGCAGGCCCGGCGCGATGGTCGTGGCGAACTCGATGGCCCCGATCCGCCGCATGGCCCGACCTGCGATGCCGAGGTTGTAGAACATGTCGATGTACTCCAGGAACGCCGCCTCGGTGTCGATGGCCAGTGCGTTGACCAGGCCACCTCGCTCCGCGGTGGCGATCTTGACCTCTTCGTAGGGCAGTGGCGGCACATCGAAGAGTTGCGCAATGCCTTGGCGCCCTTCGACTTCCACCAGGAGCACTTTGCGCCCGCCCGCGGCCAGCGTCAGCGCCAGGGCTGCCGCGACCGTGGACTTGCCGGTGCCGCCTTTGCCGGTGACGAAATGGAGTCGCGCCTTTGCCAAGCGGGAGGGCCAGCCGACATTGGTCGCGCCGCTCCCAGAAGTAGCCATGAGGGCAATGCTATCCACACGCTTCACAGGGATAGGCTTTTGCCTATGAGACCGCCGGTGACGATGCAGAGCGAGGCACGAGCGATGAGGAGGAGCGGCGAATGAGTGAGCTGACTACGTGGGAATACGCCACCGTCCCTTTGCTGACCCACGCCACCAAGCAAATCCTCGACCAGTGGGGTTCCGACGGGTGGGAATTGGTGTCGGTGTTGCAGGGTCCGACCGGTGAGCAGCACGTCGCGTACCTGAAGCGGCCGAAGTGACCGGGGCCCAGCGACCCAGCGAGCGTCTCGCGGAGCTGGGCATCGAGTTGCCGGGGGTCGTCACGCCGGTGGCCGCATACATCCCCGCGGTGCGCACCGGCGATCTGGTCTACACCGCAGGTCAGCTGCCGATGGTCAAGGGCGAACTCCCGCGGACCGGCAAGGTGGGCGCCGAGGTCAGTGCCGAGGACGCCAAGGCCCTGGCCCGGACCAGTGCGCTCAACGCGCTGGCTGCGGTCAACTCCGTCGTCGGGATCGACGACGTCACCCGGGTGGTCAAGGTGGTCGGCTTCGTCGCATCCGCGCCCGGATTCAACGGACAGCCCGGCGTCATCAACGGCGCCTCGGAACTGTTCGGTGAGGTGTTCGGCGACGCCGGCGCCCACGCACGCTCCGCAGTCGGCGTGTCCGAGCTGCCGCTCAATGCCCCGGTGGAGGTCGAGCTGATCGTCGAGGTGCGGTGAGCCAACCGGTCCACCCGGCGTACGGGGTGCTGCGGCCGGTCACCGAGAGCGCGTCGGTGCTGCTCTGCGACAACCCCGGCATCATGACGCTCGACGGCACCAACACCTGGGTGCTGCGGGGCCCCGGGAGCGACGAGATCGTCATCGTCGACCCCGGCCCGGACGACGACGCGCACATCGACCGGGTCGCCGCCCTCGGGCGGGTGGCGCTGGTGCTGATCAGCCATCGACACGCCGACCACACCGACGGCATCGACAAGCTGGTCGACCGGACCGGCGCGGTCGTCCGGTCGGTGGGCAGCGGCTTCCTGCGCGGTCTCGGCGGACCCCTGACCGACGGCGAGGTGATCGACGCCGCGGGCTTGAAGATCACCGTGCTGGCGACGCCAGGACACACCGCCGACTCGGTGTCTTTCCTGCTCGACGATGCCGTGCTGACCGCGGACACCGTGCTGGGCCGCGGCACCACCGTGATCGACACCGAAGACGGCAGCCTGCGGGACTATCTGGACTCGTTGCACCGGCTGCACGGGCTCGGCAATCGCATCGTGTTGCCCGGGCACGGACCCGACCTGGCCGATCTGGCAGCCGTCACGCAGATGTACCTCGAGCACCGCGAACAGCGGCTCGAGCAGGTGCGCGGGGCCCTGCGGGAGCTCGGCGACGACGCCACTGCGCGCCAGGTGGTCGAAACGGTGTACACCGACGTCGACGAAAAGCTCTGGGACGCCGCGGAGAAGTCCGTCCAAGCCCAGCTGGACTACCTGCGGGCCTAGTGATTTCGGCGCGTTGACGACTGCTGAGCGGCTACGCGCGCGCCGAAATCACTGCTAGCGGGCGCGCCGTGCCAGCCGCTCGGAGTCGCTGATCAGCACACTCTTGCCCTCGAGCCGGATCCACCCGCGGTGGGCGAAGTCGGCCAGCGCCTTGTTCACCGTCTCCCGCGATGCCCCGACCAGCTGGGCGATCTCTTCCTGCGTCAGGTCGTGCGTCACCCGCAGGGCGCCGCCCTCCTGGGTGCCGAACCGCTGCGCCAACTGCAGCAGCTGCTTGGCCACGCGGCCGGGCACGTCGGTGAAGATGAGGTCGGCCAGGTTGTTGTTGGTACGACGCAGGCGACGGGCCAGCACGCGCAACAGCTGCTCGGCGATTTCCGGGCGGTCGGCGATCCACGCGCGCAGGGCTTCGCGGTCCATCGACACGGCACGGACCTCGGTGATGGTGGTGGCGCTGGAGGTGCGCGGGCCGGGATCGAAGATCGACAGCTCACCGAACATGTCCGAGGGACCCATGATGGTCAACAGGTTCTCGCGACCGTCCGGAGACCGGCGGCCGATCTTGACCTTCCCGGAGATGATGATGTAGAGCCGGTCACCGGGCTCGCCTTCGGCGAACACCGTGTGCCCCCTCGGGAAGTCGACCGGCTGCAGCTGCTTCGTGAGCGCGGATACGGCGCTGGGTTCGACTCCCTGGAAGATTCCGGCCCTCGCCAGGATCTCGTCCACGTTGCCCCTCTTACTTCTTGGATGGTGTGTAGGCGCTGACCAGCCTCAATGTGACCAACGAGACAAGTGTAAAGGTATGCCGATCAGCAACGTGCCAACGCTACACACGATTGGCTTGTGGAGTCGCCTGAAAGCTCGGATTGGCTTCGGCGCGTCCGTAACGGCGGGTCGGCAAACCGGGCTCGTCGTCGAGGGGACGGTAGGTGGTGCGCAACGGCGGAACCGTCGGGAAAACCGGAGCGGCCCGGCGCGCCAGCGCGCGCTGCCGGATCTCCGGCGCCGGCGCGGACGCCGCGATGAATTTGGCCAGGGTGGCCGCGTCGTCGGCTGATTTGTCGGTGATCCCGGACTCGAGGCGCTCCAGCCCGAAGGTCGCCAGCATCAGCAACCCCGGGACGCACGCTGCCAGCAACCAGGACACAAGGAGGAAGTAAACACGCGCAAGGTCTCAGCGGGATCACGAATTGTCACCGGTCCGCTGCACGCTCGCCCGGCGTCGGCCCGCCCCTGTCAGTGGCCGTCAGTACCCTGGTCAGCGTGACAGTGGCAAAGGCGGCCGGGCCGCTCGCCTCCCGCAAATGGGACCGCGAAACCCACCTGGGGCTGGTCCGTCGTGCCCGCCGGATGAATCGGCTTCTCGCGCAAGCATTTCCGCACGTGTACTGCGAGCTGGACTTCACCTCCCCGCTCGAGTTGACGGTGGCCACCATCCTGTCGGCGCAGAGCACGGACAAACGGGTCAACCTGACCACCCCTGCGCTGTTCGCCAGATACCGCACCGCGGTCGATTACGCGACGGCCGACCGCGTCGAACTCGAAGAACTCATCCGGCCCACCGGTTTCTACCGGAACAAGGCGACCTCGCTGATCGGGCTGGGGCAGGCGCTGGTCGACCGGTTCGGCGGCGAGGTACCGGCCACCATCGAAGAGCTGGTCACCTTGCCCGGCGTCGGACGCAAGACCGCCAACGTCGTCCTGGGTAACGCCTTCGACGTCCCCGGCATCACCGTCGACACCCACTTCGGCCGACTGGTCCGGCGGTGGGGATGGACGGCCGAAGAGGATCCGGTCAAGGTCGAGAAGATCGTCGGCGAGCTGATCGACCGCAGCGAATGGACGCTGCTGAGCCATCGGGTGATCTTCCACGGCCGCCGCGTGTGTCATGCCAAGAAGCCCGCTTGCGGCGTCTGCGTGTTGGCCAAAGAATGCCCGTCGTTCGGCACCGGCCCCACCGAACCGCTGCTGGCTGCACCGCTCGTGAAAGGCCCGGAAACCGATCATCTGCTGGCGATGGCCGGGCTGTAGTTTCCGCATCAGCGGCACCATGAGCACGTCAACGCGGTGGACGATAGTGGTGGTGGCCGCCGTCGCTGTGCTGATCGCGGCGCTGGTCGTCCAGCTCGGCCACGACCCCGCAGCGGAGCTGTCTGCTCCGGCGGGTGGTACCTCCGCCGACCGCACCCATCGCGACGCCGACACCCCAGCGAACCTGGCCGAACCCCGGCGTCGGGCCGATCTTGAGCCCTGCCCCGTCGGGGCCGCCGCGGGGCCGCCGGAACTGCGGGGCGTAGCCGTGGAATGTGCGGCGGACGGCGCCTACGTGGCGGTGGCACCGGCGCTGGCCGGGCGGCCGGTGGTACTGAATCTCTGGGCGTACTGGTGTGGCCCGTGCGCTCAGGAACTGCCCGCGATGGCCGAGTATCAACGCCGGGTCGGCCGGGATGTGTTGGTGGTGACGGTGCACCAGGATGAGAACGAGACGGCGGCGTTGTTGCGGCTGGCTGAGCTCGGCGTTCACCTGCCCACCTTCCAGGACGGCCAACGCAAGATCGCCGCCGCGCTCCGCGTCCCGAACGTCATGCCCGCAACTGTGCTGCTGCGGGCGGACGGTACCGTTGCCCAGATCCTGCCGCGGGCCTTCGCCAGCGCCGACGAAATCGCGGCCGCGGTGCAGGACGGACTTGGATGAAAGGGGTGCGGCGGTGAGCGCTGGGATTTCGCTCCCGCCTGACGACGCCCCGGCTTGGCTCCAACCCCTGGTGGACAGGGCTGATCATGTGCGCGACGCGTACCGAAGTGAGGTGCCCGCCGACGTGTTGGCGTCGCTGACCGCCGCCAACGCCGAGGCCGAACTCGCGGGCAGCAGACGCGACGCCGCGGTGCTCGTGTTGTTCAGCGGTCCAGAAGCAGGTGCCGCCGACGGTGCCCCACCCGATCAGGCCGACCTGTTGGTCACCGTCCGGGCCTCGACATTGCGCCACCACGCCGGTCAAGCTGCGTTCCCCGGGGGCGCCGCCGACCCCGGCGATGATGGCCCGATCGGTACGGCACTGCGGGAGGCGCGCGAAGAGACGGGCATCGACACCTCCCGCATCTACCCGCTGGCGACGCTGGACAAGATGTTCATCCCGCCGTCGGGATTCCACGTCGTCCCGGTCCTGGCCTACTCGCCTGACCCAGGTCCGGTGTATGTCGTGGACGAAGCCGAGACGGCGATCGTCGCACGAGTTCCATTGCGCGCCTTTATCAATCCGGAGAACAGACTGATGGTATTCCGTAGCGCCAACACCCGCCGGTTCGCCGGGCCGGCGTTCCTGCTCAACGACATGCTGGTCTGGGGGTTCACCGGGCAGGTCATCTCCGCGATGCTCGGCGTCGCCGGTTGGGCCCGCCCCTGGGACACCACCAACATCGTCGAACTCGAAGATGCGATGGCGCTCGTCGGCGCGAGTGGGGACCGCGGATGACGCCGTCACAGTGGCTGGACATCGGGGTCGTCGCAATCATGTTCGTGGCCGCCATCTCCGGTTGGCGGTCCGGTGCCCTCGGTTCGCTGATGTCGTTCGTCGGGGTGGTTCTCGGTGCGGTCGCCGGGGTGCTGCTCGCGCCGCACATCGTCGACCGGATCGACGGCGCGCGGCCCAAGCTGTTCGCCACGCTGTTCTTGATTCTGGCGCTGGTGGTGGTCGGGGAGATCGCGGGTGTGGTGCTGGGACGCGCTGTCCGCGGGGCCATCCGCTCGGGTGCGGTGCGGGCCGTGGACTCCTGCATCGGAGTAGCCATGCAACTGGTCGTCGTGCTGATCGCGGCCTGGCTGCTGGGCAGTGTGCTGACCTCATCTGATCAACCGAATCTGGCTGCCGCCGTTCGCGGTTCGAAGGTGCTCGCCCAGGTCGATGCGGTGGCGCCCGAATGGCTACGGGCCATTCCCAAACGGCTCAAATCGGTCGTCGACACCTCGGGGTTGCCCGAGGTGCTGGGACCGTTCGGCCGCACCCCGATCGCCGATGTCGACGTGCCGGATGCCTCGCTGGCCACCAGTGCGGTGGTCGCTTCGGTACAGCCCAGCGTGGTCAAGATCCGAGGGGTGGCGCCAGGCTGCCAAAAAGTGTTGGAGGGCACCGGTTTCGTGGTCGCCGCCAACCGGGTGATGTCCAACGCACACGTGGTGGCGGGTTCGGACACCGTCACCATCGAATCGGCCGGCCAGACCTACGACGCCACCGTGGTCTCCTACGACCCCAACGAGGACATCTCGATTCTCGACGTACCGAACCTGCCGGCGCCGCCGCTCGCGTTCGCCGACAAGGCCGCGCCGACCGGAACCGACGCCCTGGTGCTGGGCTACCCCGGTGGGGGTGACTTCGCGGCCACACCGGCGCGGATCCGAGAGACCATCGAACTCAACGGGCCCGATATCTACCGCACCACCACGGTGAAACGTGAGGTGTACACCATCAGAGGCAGTGTGAAACAGGGCAATTCGGGTGGGCCGCTGATCAACCGGGCCGGGCAGGTGCTCGGCGTCGTCTTCGGTGCCGCCGTCGACGACACCGATACCGGCTTCGTCCTGACCGCCAAAGAGGTGTCCCAGCAGCTGGCCAACCTGGGCAACACCCAGCGCGCGCCGACCGGGTCCTGCGTCACCTAACTTTGCGCAGCCGGTGCTGATCCGTACACGTGGGCCAGGAACCGCATCAGGTGGTCGTTGACCTCGTCGGGCGCTTCTTCATGGCCGTAATGCCCGGCGCCGGAAAGTGATACGAACCGGCCGTGCGGCGCGTAGCGCAGCGTCTTCTCCACCGGGTCGGCCAGCACATACGGATCGGCGTCCCCGCGCATGTGCAGCAGCGGGATCCCGAGCTGGCGGTTCATCGACTTCATGAACCGCCGACCTTCACTGCGTAGCTGGCTGCGCACCGCCCACCGCTGATACTCCAGCGCGCAGTGTGCGGCGCCGGCGATCTGGATGGCCTGGCGCGAATAGTTGATGGTTTCCGAAAAATCCTCGGAGGTCGGCCATTTACCGACCGTCCGGCTGCGGACCAGGGTCTCCAGCTCGTCGGCGCCGCGGCGGGTCAGCACATGCTCCGGCCAGAACGGCAGCTGATAGCTCAGCATCGAGGGCAGCAGCGCGCGGCTCTGGTCGCGGCGGGTCAGGGCGGCTCGTCGCAGGGCGGCCGGATGCGGTGAACTGACCAAGGCGATGGCCTTGACGAACCGGGGATGCAGCACCGACGTCGCCCAGCACACCAGACCGCCGTCGGCGTGACCGACCAGCGTCGCCGACGAATGCCCCAGCGCGCGGATCAGGCCTGCGGTATCACCGGCCAGCGTCCAGCCGTCGTAGCCGCGGGGCGGTTTGTCGCTGCCGCCGTACCCGCGCAGGTCGACCGCCACCACCCGGGCGCCGGTGAGTCCGCGCAGCTGATGGCGCCAGGACCACCAGAACGAGCCGAAACCGTGCAACAAGATGACCAGCGGCCGCGCCGTCACGGGTGCACCGTCCGCGAGGGCCGGGGTGTCGGCCTCGACGACGTGGAACCGGATGCCGTTGGCGTGGACGTCGAGATGACGCCACGGTCCGACGATGCGGGTTATCGACGGGTCAGGTGGGGCCATTACCAACCCGAGGGATCGGTGGGCGCCTTGGCGTCAGGCGCCTTCGCCACCGTCTTAGACGCGCCTCCACCGGTGAACGCGGCCTTGGTCTCCTTGACCGATTCGATCGTCTGCTGCGGCCCGCGGATCCGGCGCACCTTCAGATAGCCCAGCAGGGCCAACCCGATGGTGGTGAGCACCATGACGCCGAACACGATCAGGAACGCCGCCCAGCGCCAGATCCAGGTGTCGAGCAGTTCTGCGACGAAGAAGAAGAAAAAGAACGTCGAATAGAACAGCACGACCAGCGCGAGGATGAAGTAAACGCTGCCCGTCAGGCCCTTTTTGACGTCGCGGGTGATCTCCGCGCGGGCCAGTTCCACCTCGGCGCGCACCAGGGTGGAGACCTGCGTCGTGGCGTCTTTGACCAGGTCACCGATCGACGGGTCGGCGGTTACCGCGTGCGGATCCACCAGCGGGATCGAGGTCACGGTGGCGGGGATGCCGTTCTTACGGTCGCCATTGCTCACGGACGGAGTCCTCCTGGGCAGGTCAAAGTCATCAGCTGTGGTCGCGTTCATGGTGCCATGCCGGAACACCGGGGATGCGCCCGGCCGATCTGGGATACCCCGGGCGGTGATACAGAAGTTGCTGCTGTGGTGCCGCTAGACTGACCCGGAGCTGACAGCGGGTCGGGGCCTTGATGGAGACGCTCGCAAAGGAGGAACCCGTGAGGCACCGCCGGCGTGGGATGTTCGCAGGCCTGATGGCCACGCTGAGCGCCCTGTCCTTGATCACCGCGGCCATCGCGGCCGCTGCTCCGATCACGCTGGGCGGCGGGTCGGGCATCGTGATCAACGGCGATGCGTTCTGCACGTTGACCACCATCGGCAACGACGCTCAGGGCGATCTCATCGGTTTCACCTCCGCGCACTGCGGCGGCCCCGGCGCCACGGTGGCTGCCGAGGGGGCTGAAGGCGCGGGCCAGATCGGCACCATGGTGGCGGGCAACGACGCCCTGGACTACGCGGTGATCAAGTTCGACCGGGACAAAGTGACGCCGACCAACAACGTCGGCGGTTTCGTCATCAACGGGCTGGGCCCCGACCCCAAGTTCGGTGAAGTGGCGTGCAAGCTCGGCCGCACCACCGGCTCGTCGTGCGGTGTGACATGGGGTCCGGGCCAGGATCCGGGCACCATCATCAACCAGATCTGCGGCGCCCCAGGGGATTCCGGGGCACCGGTGACCGTCAACAACAAGCTCGTCGGGATGCTGCACGGTGCGTTCACCGACGACCTGCCGACCTGTGCGGTCAAGTACATCCCGCTGCACACGCCGGCGGTCACGATGTCGTTCAACACCCAACTCGCCGATATCACCGCCAAGAACAGGCCGGGCACGGGTTTCGTGCCCGTCGGCTAACTGACTTCCCGCGAGCAGACGCAAACGTCCCTTTTTCCGGACGTTTTAGGGGTTGCTTGCGTCTGCTCGTCGGAGAAACGTGAGCTACTTGCTGGCCCGGATCGCCTCGAACACGCTGGGGTCCAACAGGGTTGACGTGTCACCGAGCTCGCGACCCTCGGCGACATCGCGCAGCAGTCGCCGCATGATCTTGCCGCTTCGGGTCTTGGGCAGTTCCGGCACGACGTGGATCTCGCGGGGCCGGGCGATTGGTGAGATCTCGTTGGCGACCTGCTTGCGCAGTTCGTCGACCATGTTCTCTTCGCCACCCTTGGCGCTGGCCTTGAGGATGACGAACGCGCAGATCGCTTGTCCGGTGGTCTCATCGGTGGCGCCGACGACGGCGGCTTCGGCAACCCCGGAGTGCCCGACGAGCGCGGACTCGACCTCGGCGGTCGAGATGCGGTGACCCGAAATGTTCATCACGTCGTCGATCCGGCCCAGCACCCAGATCTCGCCGTCGCTGCCGTACCGGGCGCCGTCGCCGGCGAAATACCAACCCTGCTCGGCAAACCGGGACCAGTAGGTCTCCTTGAACCGCTCCGGGTCCTTCCAGATGCCGCGCAGCATCGACGGCCACGGCTGGTCGAGCACCAGGTATCCGCTGACCTGCTCCCCGTGTCCGGTGCCCGGCTCGAGGCGGTTGCCGTCGTCATCGACGATGATCGCCGAGATGCCCGGTAGCGGTGTCATCGCCGAACCTGGCTTGGCGTCGGTGATTCCGGGCAGCGGCGAGATCATGATCGCGCCGGTCTCGGTCTGCCACCAGGTGTCGACGATGGGGGTGCGGTCGGCGCCGAACACCGTCCGGTACCAGCGCCACGCCTCCGGGTTGATCGGCTCACCGACCGAGCCCAGCACCCGCAAACTGGACAGGTCGTGCTCGGCCGGGATCTGCCGTCCCAGCTTCATGAACGTGCGGATCAACGTCGGGGCCGTGTAATAGATTGTGACGCCGTACTTTTCGATGATCTCGAAGTGGCGGTGCTCGGTGGGCGAGGCCGGGGTGCCCTCGTAGACCACCTGGGTGACGCCGTTGGACAGCGGCCCATAGACGATGTAGGTGTGTCCGGTCACCCAGCCGATATCGGCGGTGCACCAGTACACGTCGGTTTCGGGTTTGACGTCGAACACGTTGTGGTGGGTGTACGACGACTGGGTGAGATAGCCGCCCGAGGTGTGCAGGATGCCTTTTGGCTTGCCCGTGGTGCCCGAGGTGTACAGCAGGAACAACGGGTGCTCGGCGTCGAACGCCTCCGGGGTGTGTTCGGCCGACGCGGGGTCGACGATGTCGTGCCACCACAGGTCCCGATCGTCGGTCCAGGCGATGTCGACGCCGGTGCGCTTGACCACCACCACGTGCTCGACGCTGGGGGATCCGTCCACGGCCTCGTCGACGGCCTCTTTCAGTGACACCGCCTTACCGCGCCGGTACTGCCCGTCGGTGGTGATCACGAGTTTCGCCTCGGCGTCTTCGACCCTGGCCTTCAGTGCTGAGGCCGAATACCCGGCGAACACCACCGAGTGCATGGCGCCCAGGCGCGCGCACGCCAGCATCGCCACGATGGCCTCGGGCACCATCGGCATGTAGATCGCGACGCGGTCACCGGACACCAGGCCCAGGTCGGCCAGCGCGTTGGCGGCCTTGGACACCTCGTCCTTGAGTTCGGCGTAGGTGATGGACCGCGCGTCGCCGACCGGCTCGCCTTCCCAGTGGATCGCCACCCGATCGCCGTTGCCCGCCTCGACGTGCCGGTCGACGCAGTTGTAGGCGACGTTGAGCTTGCCGTCGGCGAACCACTTGGCGAACGGAGCCTCGGACCAGTCGAGCACCTCGGTGAACGGGGTGGACCAGGACAGCCGGTTGGCCTGCTCGGCCCAGAACGCCAATCGGTCGGCTTCGGCTGTGCGGTAGAGCTCTTCGGTCGCATTGGCGTTGTCGGCGAACTCCGCGGACGGCGGATAAGATGACGTGACTTCGGTGTTCGTGTCGGACATGCCTGTGAGCGTAGTCACCCAAGGTTGCATCGACGTTGGCAACTCACACAGCGTGCCGCGGGCGGCAGTTGTCGCCCGTCGAGCGGTCACCGATCACGGGGTCAGCGGTACCTCACGAAAGCCACCTCCAGGAGGGTCACCGGCGTGCGCCGTCTACGTCTTGTGCTGGCGCCGCTGCTGGCGACGGCTGTGGTGCTGGCTGGCTGCGGTGCCCCCGCCGCTCCGCAGGATCTCATCGACGTCAACGGCGGCGAACCCCACAACGCCCTCGTCCCGACGAACACCGATGACACCGAGGGCGGTCGCATCGTCGACCGGCTGTTCGCGGGGCTGATGTCGTATGACGCCAACGGCGTGCCCCGACTCGAGGTCGCCCAGGCCATCGACACCATCGACAACATCAACTTCCGGATCACCCTCAAACCGGGGTGGAAGTTCACCGACGGCTCACCGGTGACCGCGGCATCGTTCGTCGACGCCTGGAACTACGGGGCGCTGAGCACCAACGCCCAAGCGCAGCACGCCTTCTTCTCGGCCATCAAAGGTTATGACGAAGTGGCCGCGCAGACGCCCGCGGAACAGACCATGTCGGGACTGCAGGTGGTCAGCGACACCGAGTTCACCGTGCAGCTCAAAGCGCCGACGATCGATTTCGTGCAGCGGCTGGCGTTCACCCCCTTCTATCCGCTGCCGAAGGCCGCCTACGCCGATATGGCCGCGTTCGGACAGCATCCGGTCGGCAACGGCCCCTACCGACTGGCGCCCGGTGACCCGTGGCAGCACAACGTGCACATCGATCTGGTGCCCAATCCGGATTACCGGGGCAACCGGGTGGTCAAGAACAACGGACTGCGGTTCGTTTTCTACACCGATCCCGACCAGGCCTACACCGACCTGATCGCAGGCAAGCTCGACGTGCTCGACTCCCTGCCGCGCAGCGCGCTGCCGACCTACCGCAAGGACCTCGGCGACCGCGCCATGACTGCGCCGACAGCGCAGAACCAGACACTCGACACACCGCAGCGGCTGCCGCACTTCGCCGGCGAGGAGGGCCGCCTGCGTCGGCTCGCGCTCTCCGCGGCGATCGACCGGCAGCGGATCTGCGATCAGATCTTCTCGGCCACCCGTGCGCCTGCCAGAGATTTCACCGCCAGCTCGCTGCCGGGGTTCGACCCGAACCTGGCTGGCAATGACGTGCTGAACTTCGATCCCGACGCCGCGCAGGACCTGTGGGCGCAAGCCGACGACATCTCGCCCTGGAGTGGGCAATACGTCATCTCCTACAACGACGACGGCGACCACCAGCAGTGGGTGGACGCCGTGGCCGCCAGCATCTCCCAAACTCTGGGCATCGACGCGGTCGGCTCCCCGCAGCCCACCTTCGCCGCGATCCGGGCACAGGTCACCAACCGGTCCATCCCGACGGCGTTCCGGGCCGGCTGGCAGGGCGACTATCCGTCGATGCTGGCGTTCCTGGAGCCGATCTTCCTGACCGGCGCACCCGCCAACGACGTCGACTACTCCAACCGCGGGTTCGACGGGAAGCTGACCGTCGCGCAGGCGGCGCCGACGCTGGCGGAGTCCTACGCGCTGACCAACGTCGCGCAGCAGATCCTGCTCGACGACATGCCGGTGGTCCCGCTGTGGGACTACGTCACCGTGTCGGGCCACTCGGCGGCCGTGACCGACGTGACGATCTCGTGGAACGGTCTGCCCGCCTACGAGCAGATCGCCAAGACCTGACCGCGAGTAGGGTGACCGGCCGTGACCGCTGATCCGCTGGCCCCGCTGCTGAACCTGCCCGGGGTCGCCGACGCCGCGGGGCAGGCCCGCGATGCGCTGGGTAAAGCGCACCGACACCGCGCCAACCTGCGCGGCTGGCCGGTGACCGCCGCGGAGGCGTCGCTGCGCGCCGCACGGGCGTCGTCGGTGCTGGACGGCGGGGTGCTGCAGCTCGACGAGCACGCCGCCAGCGACCCGGTGTTCGGTGGTGCGTTGCGGGTGGCGCAGGCCCTCGAAGGTGGTGGCACCAGCCTGATCGGGGTATGGCAGCGGGCGCCGATGCAGGCGCTGGCCAAATTGCACATGCTGGCGGCGGCCGACCTGGTCGACGACGAAACCCAGCTGGGCCGCCCCCGCGCCGTCCCCGAGGTGCATGCCCGCCTTGACCTGTTGGTCCGGCTGATCACCGGACCCACCGCGGTACCGGCGACGGTGTTGTCAGCTGTCGCGCACGGCGAGTTGCTGACGCTCGCGCCGTTCGGTACGGCCGACGGGGTGGTGGCGCGGGGGGTCGCGCGACTGGTGTCGATCAGCAGCGGACTCGACCCGCACGGGCTCGGCGTCCCAGAGGTGTTCTGGATGCGTCGTGCCGCGGAGTACCGCACCGCTGCGGAAGGCTTCGCCGCTGGCACCGAGAAGGGGCTGACCGAGTGGCTGCTGTTGTCCTGCAAGGCATTGCAGGCCGGCGCCAGGGAAGCCGAGTCGATTGCCAACGCCAAGGATCAGGCCGG
>JBEVHL010000261.1:0-8836 GCA_040511255.1 Mycobacterium sp.
ATGCGATGAGCCGGCCCGTGCCGACGAACCGTACCGGCGCGCGTTGCGTGTCATCCATGCACGGCTCACCGCGACCGCCCAGCAGATCCTCGACGAGCAACCCGAACACGAACTGGACCTCGGCCTCGACCGCTATGACACGCCGGCCGGACTGCTGGCCGACCTCGACGTCGTCGACGGCTCGCTGCGCGCGAACGGTAGCGGCGTGCTGGCCGATGACCGATTGGCCCGGCTACGGGAAGCGGTACGCACCTTCGGCTTTCACCTCTCCGGGCTGGACATGCGGCAGAACTCCGATGTGCATGAAGAGGTGGTCGCGGAGCTGCTGGCCTGGGCCGGGGTGCACGAGGATTACGCGTCGCTGCCCGAGGACGAGCGAGTCGAGCTGCTGGTCACCGAACTGAGCACCCGTCGTCCGCTGATCGGGGAGAGCGCCCAACTCTCCGAGCTGGCCACCAAGGAACTCGGCATCGTGGCCGCCGCCGCCAGGGCCGTCGAGGTGTTCGGCCCCAATGCCGTACCGAACTACATCATCTCGATGTGCCAATCGGTGTCGGACATGCTCGAAGCTGCGCTGCTGCTCAAGGAGGCCGGCCTGCTCGATGCGTCGAGCGACGAGCCCTACTGCCCGGTGGGCATCGTGCCGTTGTTCGAGACCATCGACGATCTGCAACGCGGATCGTCGATCATGGACGCGATCCTGGACATCCCGCTGTACCGGGCGCTGGTGACGGCCCGCGGCGACAGCCAGGAAGTGATGCTCGGCTATTCGGACTCCAACAAAGACGGCGGATATCTGGCGGCCAACTGGGCGTTGTACCGCGCCGAGCTGGACCTCGTCGAGATGGCCCGCAGAACCGGAATTCGGTTGCGGCTCTTCCACGGTCGCGGCGGTACCGTCGGCCGCGGTGGCGGCCCCAGCTACGACGCCATCCTCGCCCAACCTCCCGGTGCGGTGAAGGGATCGCTGCGGATCACCGAACAGGGCGAGGTGATCGCCGCCAAGTACGCCGAGCCGCGCATCGCGCACCGCAATCTGGAGACGCTGTTGGCCGCGACCCTGGAGTCGACGCTGCTCGACGTCGAGGGTCTGGGGGACACCGCCGAGCCGGCGTATGCGGTGCTCGACGATCTGGCCGCCCGCGCTCAACGCGCGTATTCCGAATTGGTGCACGAGACACCGGGGTTCGTCGACTACTTCAAGGCGTCCACCCCGGTCAGCGAGATCGGCTCGCTCAACATCGGCAGCAGGCCGGCGTCGCGTAAGCCCACCACCCAGATCTCGGATCTGCGGGCGATTCCGTGGGTGCTGGCGTGGAGCCAGTCGCGGGTGATGCTGCCGGGCTGGTATGGCACCGGCACGGCGTTCGAGGACTGGGTGGCCGACGGGGAAGGCCGGCTGGAGGTTCTGCAGGATCTCTACCGGCGCTGGCCGTTCTTCGCCTCGGTGTTGTCGAACATGGCGCAGGTGCTGGCCAAAGCGGATATGGGCTTGGCCGCACGGTATTCCGAACTGGTGGAAGACGAGGCACTGCGGCACCGGGTGTTCGACAAGATCCTGGCCGAGCACGACCGCACCATCGCGATGCTCAAACTCATTACCGGGCAAGACGATCTGTTGGCCGACAACCCGGCGCTGGCCCGTTCGGTGTTCAACCGCTTTCCGTATCTGGAGCCGTTGAACCACCTGCAGGTGGAGTTGCTGCGGCGGTTCCGCTCCGGCGACGAGGATCAGCTGGTGCAGCGCGGCATCCTGCTCACCATGAGCGGGCTGGCGACGGCGTTGCGCAACAGTGGCTAGGGACGGTCAGCGGACGGTGTACCTGACGGGACAGTCGTCGGCTGCCCGCGCCACCCCACCGATCTGCGCCGGTACCGGACGGGGATGCGCCGACCAGGTGGGCGTCATCTCGTAGCGGCCGAGTAGGTGGGTGACCGCAGTTGTCATGGCGGCCAAGGAGAATGGCTGCGCCGGGCAGGAATGCCTGCCGTGTCCGAACGCGGTCACCAGCAGGGGAGTGGCCAGCATGGACACGTCGGCCAGCCGGTGCCCGGTCCACCGGTCCGGGTCCCAGGTGCTGAATCCCGGTGCGGCCGAGGTGTTCAGCAGCGGCAGCAGGGTGGCGATGGTCCACCCGGGCGGCACGTCGTAGCTGACCTCGCCGGTGTCCAGGCTGACCGGTGCCAGCACCGTGCGGGACATGATCGAGCGCTGCGCCAACCGGATGCTCTCCAATGCGCACCGGCGGGCCAGGTCGGGATCGGTCCTCACCTGCTCGGCCACCGCCGGGTGTTCCAGCAGATCGACCATCGTCCAGCCCAGTGCGGCAGCGAGATTCGACATCGACGCGATGTGGATCAACGCGATGTCCAGTGCGATGCCGCGGAGCTGCTGCTCGGTCGGCTCGTCGGACCAGGCCGTCAGGATTCGACCGAACAGCGCGTGTCCAGGCGTGGCTTCATACCGGCGAACCGCCGCCGCGACGACCTCGGTCACCTCGTCGAGTGCCGCCCACTCGGCGCGCTTACCGGAGGCGGCGACCGCGGCCATGGTGTCGGGATGGACAAAGGCGTCGGAGCCGTCGAGGGTGTCGAACGCGGCCACCAGGCGGTCGAAGTCGTCGCCGTCGGCGCAGCCGGGGCCGGCCCACGAGGCCAGACCCATCCGGTGGCCGAGGCGGCGGGTCAACGCGAACGCGTCGAACGTTCCCGACTCACCCAACTCCTCGACCGTCGCGGCCAGGGCCAGCTCCAGGTTGGTCAGATAGGAGGCCACGTCGTCACGGCGAAACAGCGTGCCGGGCAAGGTGCGTCGGCCGTCGAAGATCTCATCGGGCAGTTTGCGGCGCAGCATCAGATAGTCGGCGACGCCCTTGCTGGCCTTCTCTTCGGGCAGGGCGTAGAACGATTCCACGCCGGTCGGGGAGAACGTGAACAGGTAGTTGTCGCCGCCGCTGCGCACCGCGAAGGTGTCACCGAGGCGCTGCCGAGCAGCCGCGATCGCCAGGATCGCATCGTCGACGGCGACGTCCCACGGTAGGCCGGTGCTGTCAGCGTAGGGCGGGGCCGGAGTCGGGTCTGGCACCTCAGAGCCCGGTGCGGCCGCGCACCGCTTTCACCACTCCGCGCACGGCGGATTCGGTGACCGACAGGGGAGCGACGACGGCCTCGCCGGCTTCGACGATGCGTTCCACCCGGCCGACGATGGCCTCCATACGGTCGACCATGGCGAGCAGACGTGGGGCGAGTTCGTCGATGCGGCTGATCGTCTCGTTGAAGCGGGCCATGGTGGCGTCGAGGGTGTCGGTCGAACTGTTCAGATCTTCGAGCGTCTCGGTCAGACCGGCGAGCAGCGTGTCCACCTGACCGACGGTGACGTCGGCATTGAGCGCCGCCTGCGCCAGGGTCTTCAACCGTTGCTGAGCAGGCCGGGTGCGTGGAGTCTTGACATCTCTGTCCGCCATGGTTGCCAGTATCACCCGGCGGCTAGCCCACTAGCAGGTCAATGCGAAAGCTGGGACGCTGCTTCGGTGTCGAGCAGCCACACCGTTTTGTCGACGCCGACCGCGCCTGCGGCAGGCACCTCGACGGCATGCGCACCGCCCACCGCCGCGGCCACCGCCTCGGCTTTCTCGCCGCCGGAGACGACGAACCAGACCTCCCGCGAGCGGTTGACCGCGGGCAGGGTCAAGGTGATTCGGAGAGGTGGCGGCTTGGGTGAATCCTCGACGCCGACCACCAGGCGGGTCTTTTCCTGCACCGCGGGCGTATGCGGGAACAGCGAGTTGATGTGGCCTTCGCCGCCCATCCCGAGCAGATGCACGTCGAAATGCGGGGTCGACTCCCCGTCGGGGGCATTGGCGGCCAGCACGTGTTCGTAGGCCAGCGCGGCCGCATCCAGGTCCGCACCGAACTCGCCATCCGAAGCGGCGATGGCATGGACGTTGCGGGCCGGGATGTCGATGTGGTCCAGCAGCGCCTCGCGCGCCTGCTTCTCGTTGCGCTCGTCATCGTCTTCGGGCACATACCGCTCGTCGCCCCAGAACAAATGCACGGCTGACCAGTCGATGGCGCTGCCGTGCTCGCCGACGTGCTTGAGCAGCTTCACCCCGGTGCCGCCACCGGTCAGCACGATGTACGCCTGACCTCTGGCCGCGATGGCGGACGTGATGGACGCGATCAGCCGGTCACCGGCGGCGGCGACCAATTCGTTTGCGTCGGAATAGGTTTCGACTACTGGACTCATATGTATTGCACCTTGTCTATGCCGCGCAGGGCATCGAGGTAGATCTCGTCGGCGTCAAGCCTACGCATATCCTCGGCCAGGCAATCGCGAGTTTCCCTGCGCGCCAAGGGAAGTTTGGCTTCGGGTTTCGCCGTCCGGCTCAGGGTCGCAGTAACCCCCTGCTGGGGGCGACTGAGCGTGATCGTCTCGCTCGCACGAACGAGCTCGACCTTGAGGTCGCCGACCGCACGCTGGACGGGGCCTTCGATGCGACTGGCCAGCCAACCCGCCAAAATGTCCAGGGCGGGTTCTTCTTTGCGGCCGGACACCAGTGCGGACTGGACCGGCTCGTGCGGCCCCTGGTCCAGCGCCGAGGTGAGCATCGCCCGCCAATAAGTGATCCGGCTCCAGGCCAGGTCGGTGTCACCGGCGGTGTACCCCTCAAGCCTGCTCTTGATACAGGCCAGCGGGTCGACGCCGAACGTGGCATCGGTGATCCGTCGGATGGCCAACTGCCCCAACGGGTCCTGCGCGGGCACCCGCGGGGCCAGATCCGGCCACCACGCCACCACCGGGGTGTCGGGCAGCAGGAACGGGGTGACGACACTACTGGACTGACCGGCCAGCGGTCCGGACAGCTTCAGCACCACGACTTCGCCGGCGCCGGCGTCGTGACCCACCCGGATCTGGGCGTCCAGCTTCGGGTCGGCGGCGTCGCGGTCCACCGGGAGAACGACGATCACCCGGCACGGATGCTCGCGGCTGGCCGCGTTGGCGGCCTCGATCGACTCCTCCAGGACGGCTTCGCTGTCGGGGGCGATGACCAGAGTGAGCACCCTGGCCATGGTGAACGCGCCACCCTCCTCGCGCAGCCCGTCGAGCTTCTTGTTGACCGCGTTGGTGGTGGTGGCTTCCAGATCGACAATCATCTACGGCCTCCGCCATTCCCGGCCGGTCCGGCGCAGCATCTCGAACGCCGACTCGGGTCCCCAACCACCTGACTCGTACGGATCGGGCTTGCCGTGGGCCGCCCAGTAGTCCAAGGCGGGATCCAGGATCTCCCAGGACAATTCGACCTCCTGATTGACCGGGAACAGCGACGGCTCGCCGAGCAGGACATCCAGGATCAGCCGCTCGTAGGCTTCGGGGGAGTCCTCGGCGAACGCGGAGCCGTAGGAGAAGTCCATGTTGACGTCGCGGACCTCCATCGCGTGGCCGGGCACCTTCGACCCGAACCGCAGGGTGATGCCCTCATCGGGTTGGACCCGGATCACCAGCGCATTCTTACCGAGCTCGTCGGTCATCGTCGCATCGAACGGCAGGTGCGGGGCCCGCTTGAACACCAGCGCGATCTCGGTGACCCTGCGGCCCAGGCGTTTACCGGTGCGCAGATAGAACGGCACCCCGGCCCAGCGGCGGGTGTCGACCTCAAGGGTGATCGCCGCGAACGTCTCGGTGGTCGAGGTCTTGGAGAAGCCTTCTTCGTCCAGCAGCCCGATCACCTTCTCACCGCCCTGCCAGCCCGCGGTGTACTGCCCGCGAGAAGTGTTCTCGTCCAACGGCTCCGCCAGCCGGGTCGCGGAGAGCACTTTGATCTTCTCGGCTTGCAGCTCGGCAGGGCTGAAGCTGACCGGTTCTTCCATCGCGGTCAGCGCGAGCAACTGCGTCAGGTGATTCTGGATGACGTCGCGGGCCGAACCGACCCCGTCGAAATATCCGCCGCGACCACCCAGGCCGATGTCCTCGGCCATGGTGATCTGGACGTGGTCGACGTAGTGCGCGTTCCAGATCGGGTCGAACAACTGGTTGGCGAACCGCAGCGCCAGGATGTTCTGCACCGTCTCTTTGCCCAGGTAGTGATCGATGCGGAACACCGACTCCTCGGGGAAGACGCTGTTGACCACCTGGTTCAGGGACTTCGCACTGTCCAGGTCATGCCCGAACGGTTTCTCGATCACCACCCGGCTCCAGCGGTCCCCGTCCGGCCTGGCCAGGCCGGACTTGGACAGCTGCTCGCAGACCGTCGGGAACGCGTTCGGCGGAATCGCCAGATAGAAGGCGTGGTTGCCGCCGGTGCCCCGCTCGGCGTCGAGCTTGTCCAGCGTCTCCTTGAGCGACACGAACGCTGCGTCGTCGTCGAAGGTGCCCTGCACGAAGCGGATGCCCTCGTTGAGCCGGTCCCAGACCTCCTGCCGGAACGGCGTGCGGGCGTGCGCCTGCACGGCGTCGTGCACGATCTTGGCGAAATCTTCATCCGCCCAGTCCCGCCGGGCGAAGCCGATCAGGGCGAACGTCGGCGGCAACAACCCACGATTGGCCAGGTCGTAGATCGCCGGCATCAGCTTCTTGGTGGCGAGGTCGCCGGTGACACCGAAAATCACCACTGCGCACGGCCCCGCGATGCGGGGCATCCGCTTATCGCGTTTGTCCCGAAGCGGGTTGACCCAATCGGCGGATGCCGTGCTGCTCATTTCTTTTCGTCGAGCTGCGTCTGCGTCGCGTCGAGAAGCTCATGCCAGGACTTCTCGAACTTCTCGACGCCCTCGTTCTCCAGCACCAGGAACACGTCGGTGAGGTCGACGCCGATGGCCTCGAGCTTGTCGAACACCTCCTGGGCCGCACCGGCGGTGCCGGACAGGGTGTCACCGGTGATGACGCCGTGATCGGCGACGGCATCCATCGTCTTCTCCGGCATGGTGTTGACGGTGTTCGGCCCAACCAGTTCGGTGATGTACAGCGTGTCGGAGTAGTCCGGGTTCTTCACCCCGGTCGATGCCCACAGCGGCCGCTGCACCAGCGCGCCAGCCGATTTCAGCTCTTCGAACTCAGCGCCGCCGACGAAGACCTCTTCATATGCGGCGTACGCGAGGCGCGCGTTGGCGACGCCGGCCTGGCCACGCAGCGCCAGTGCCTCGTCGGTGCCGATCTTCTCCAGCCGGGCATCGATCTCGGTGTCGACGCGGGAGACGAAGAACGACGCCACCGAATGGATCTTGGACAGATCGTGGCCGGCCTCCTTCGCCTTCTTCAGGCCTTCGAGGTAGGCGCTGATGACCAGCTTGTGCCGCTCGACCGAGAAGATCAGCGTCACGTTGACCGAGATGCCCTCGGCGATCACCCCGGTGATCGCAGGCAGGCCGGCTTCGGTCGCGGGGATCTTGATCAGCACGTTGGGCCGGTCGACGATCTTCCACAGCTCGATGGCCTGCAGGATGGTCTTGTCGGTGTCGTGGGCCAAGCGCGGGTCCACCTCGATGGACACCCGGCCGTCGACACCACCGGAGCTCTTGTAGACCTCGGCGAACACGTCGCACGCGTTGCGGACGTCGTCGGTGGTGACGGTGCGGATGGTGGCATCCACGTCGGCACCGCGCTCAGCGAGCTCCGCGACCTGCGCGTCGTACGCGTCACCCTTGGACAACGCCGCCTGGAAGATCGACGGGTTGGTGGTGACGCCGACGACGCTCTTGGTGTCGCGCAGTTCAGCCAGGTTGCCCGAGTTCAACCGGTCGCGGGACAGGTCGTCGAGCCAGACGGATACGCCTGCGGCGCTCAGGGCCGCCAGGTTGGGGTTCTGTGTCATTTCGCTTGCCTCATCTTCTGGTTGTCAGTGAGAACTAGTTGTCTATGGAGCGTTCCGCGGCGGCGGCGACGGCCTCTGGGGTGAACCCGAACTCGCGGAACAGCGTCTTGTCATCGGCGGATTCGCCGTAGTGCTCGATCGACACGATCTCGCCGGTGTCACCGACCAGCTTGTGCCAGCTCATCGCCACCGCTGCTTCGACGGCCACACGAGCCGAGACCGACGGGGGCAGCACACTGTCGCGGTATTCCTTGGGCTGCGACTCGAACCACTCCACGCACGGCATGGAGACGACGTAGGCGTTGATGTCCTTCTCCGCCAACAATTTCTTCGCCTCTACCGCCAACTGCAGCTCGGAACCGGTGCCGATGATGATCACGTCGGCGTCATCGGCCGGGTTGCCACCACCGAGGACATAACCGCCCTTGCTGACGCCCTCGTAATCGGTTCCCTCCAGAACGGGGATGCCCTGCCGGGTCAGGATGAAACCAACTGGTCCGCTGCCGTTGCCCCGCGCCAGGATGTTGCGCCAGGCGTAGGCGGTTTCGTTCGCGTCGCCGGGCCGCACCACGGACAGGTTCGGGATGGCCCGCAACGCGGCCAGGTGCTCGATCGGCTGGTGGGTCGGACCGTCCTCGCCGAGCCCGATGGAGTCGTGGGTCCAGATGTAGATGGTGTCGATGTCCATCAGCGACGCCAGCCGGACCGCGCCGCGCATGTAGTCGGAGAACTGCAGGAATGTGCCGCCGAACGCGCGGGTCGGGCCGTGCAGCACGATGCCGGACAAGATCGAGCCCATGGCGTGCTCGCGGATGCCGAAGTGCAGCACCCGGCCGTACGGGTCGGCGGTGTAGTCCTTGGTCGAGATGGACGGCGGCCCGAACGAGTTCACCCCCTCGATGGTGGTGTTGTTGCTGCCTGCCAGGTCGGCGGAGCCGCCCCACAGCTCGGGCAGCTTGGGCGCCACGTCGTTGAGCACCTGGCCGAACGCCGCGCGGGTGGCCAGGGGCTTGGATCCCGGCTCCCAG
>JBEVHL010000262.1:0-12165 GCA_040511255.1 Mycobacterium sp.
ATTCGTTTTCGAGAACCCGATGCCGTAGGGGCCGCCCTCGATGGGAGGGCCGGGTACCACCTCGAAGGCTTCTCCGTTTGCCGCGGTCCGCGAAATGTAGACCGCACTGGGTAGGTCGTTGAGGATGGCGGCCACCCGGCCGGTGCGTAACTGGTTCTGGTTCTGAGTATCGCTGTCGGTGGCCGTGACATTGACCGCCGGCTGGCCGGCCTGCGCGCATTTCTCGCTCTGCGCCGCGGCGAACTTCTGGTGGCTGGTCCCCTGGACAACCGCAATAGCCTTACCGCACAGCGCATCTGGGCCGGTGATGCCCTGGGGGTTGCCCTTCTGCACCATGATGGTGATGCCGGAGGAGAAATAGTCGACGAAGTCGATCTGCTGCTGACGTTCTTTGGTGTCGTTCATCCCGGCCATGGTCATGTCGATGCGGCCGGATTGCAGGCTGGTGATCAGGGATCCGAAGGCCATGTCCTGGTAGGAGGTCTTGACGCCGAGTTTCGCCGCGATGGCCTTGGCAAGGTCTACTTCGTAGCCGATGGGGGTCTTGCCGTCTTCAGCGTAGAAGTTGTTCGGTGCCGACTGAATGTTGGAACCGATGTTGAGTGTTTTCGACTGCGTGACCGCGGGAGGAAGCCCGGCCGCCAGCGCTTCGTCCGGGCGGACCCCGGCGATCAGACCCGCATTGTCGGGAATTGCCGACTGACTTCCCGTGGACTCAGCCGCTTTTGTGCCGGCATCACCACCACCTACACCGTCGCCGCAGGCAGTGACAACGGTGGCGAGCAGCGCTGCGAGGAGCACGGTGAACCGACAACGACGTGACAACGGTGATCGCATGAGACCTCCAGGGGTGTGTTGCCGCCGAACGCTACAACATTTTGTGTAATACGTCTCCACAAACTGTTGAAATTGTTGAATTGGCACATCGCGACCTCACATTGGTGCGGCGCCCATCGTCTACTGGGTATGAGCACACGACACTGCATCATCGACACCGCACTGGGCGAGTTGACGCTCGTCGCCGCGAACGACACGTTGATCGGCATCTACTTCCCCGGGCATTGGCATCTACCCAAAGACACCGATTTCGGCCCACTGGTCGCCTGTCCCGATGACGCGCTGTTCACCGAGGTGTCGACGCAGCTCGCCGAGTACCTCGCCGGCGGGCGGGCCGACTTCGAGCTCCCGATTGCCCTGCACGGTTCCGATGCGCAGCGACGCATCTGGACCCTGCTGACCGAGATCCCCTACGGCGAGACCGTGACCTACGGCGAATTGGCTGCCGCACTGGGTGATACGGGAGCCTGGGAGGTCGGCCAGGCGGTCGGCCGCAACCCGATCAGCATCGTGGTGCCGTGTCACCGCGTCGTCGGAAAGGACGGCAAGCTCACGGGTTACGCCGGCGGGCTGGCGCGCAAACGGCTCCTGCTGGAACGCGAAGAGCCGCAGCCGAGCAGGTTGTTCTGATGACGGCCGACTGGGTGCCGGAACTCGACGAGCAGGGCGGGGCCCTGCTCCCCCGGTTGGTCACCGCTGATGACGCGGCCGCGCTGCGTGAGATGTATGACTACGACGGCCGCTTCCGGTCGACCATCGACATGGCGCGCTACCGGTTCGGTGCCGGCCAGTACCGGTATTTTCACCAGCCCTACCCGGAGCCGATCGACGAACTCAAACAGGCGCTGTACCCGCAGCTGCTGTCGATCGCCCGGGACTGGGCCGCCAAGCTGGGCCGCGACGCGCCGTGGCCGGACACCCTCGACGAGTGGCTGGACCACTGCCATCGCGCCGGTCAGACCAAGTCCACCGCCATCCTGTTGAGATACCGGCAGGGCGACTGGAACGCGCTACATCGGGACCTGTACGGCGACTTGGTCTTTCCGCTCCAGGTGGTGATCAACCTCAGCGATCCCGGCACCGACTACACCGGCGGGGAGTTCCTGATGGTCGAACAGCGGCCGCGGGCCCAGTCCCGGGGCACCGCCATCCAGATACCGCGCGGCCACGGGTGGGTGTTCACCACCCGCGACCGCCCGGTGCGCTCAGCGCGCGGCTGGTCGGCGGCCCCGGTACGGCACGGGGTCTCCACCGTGCGCTCGGGCGAGCGGTACACCCTGGGCCTGGTGTTCCACGACGCCTCGTGAGATACCGACTCGTCGCCGCTGACGGTCGGGTCCGGGACTCCGACCACCCAGGCACGTTCGGCGGCCATCGCCGGACCCGGATCTATGGCCGGCTGGACTGCCCATCCGCGGCCCGCGCGATCGCCCGCGGCGGGTATGTCAGCCATCGAGTCTTTTTCGCCGATGAAGACACTGCCCTGGCCGCGGGCTACCGGCCGTGCGCCCGTTGCCTGCCGGAGCACTACCGCACCTGGAAGTCAGCCGGCGCGACGCAGCACGATCACGTTGTCGAGTAAATGACCGGGCTGCCCCTGCGGACCAACGGCATCCCGCGCAACGGCCTCGGCTCGCACGGTGGTCCACTGGGTGGCGTCCAGCTTGAGCCCGTCCAGCACCTCTTGCGCACTGGGGAAGGTGTGCACATGTTTGGCCAATTCGTCCGCCCACGGTGGTGCCTCGCCGTGGTCGACGATGAACAGGGTGCCGCCCGCCGCGACCGCGTCTGCGGCACGGCGCAGCAGCCGCTCCCGGTCCCATGGCACCGGTGAATGCAGGAACTGCGCTGACACCAGGTCGAAGCTGCCGTCCGGGAAGGTCTGCGTCAGATCGTGCTGCTGAAAGTCGATGTGCGCGGCCAAGTCTCCGGCATCGGCGGCGGCGCGCTGCAGCGCGGTGTCGGAGATGTCGACGGCGACCACCTCCCAGCCCTGCTGCGCCAACCATCTGGCGTCGCCGCCCTCACCGCAACCCAGGTCCAGCGCCCGCCCGGGGTTCAGCCCGGACACCGCATCGACCAATCGGGCGTTGGGCTGACCGCTCCAGATCCGATCCGATTCGCTGTAACGCTCATTCCACATGACTTGTGCATCAACGTGTTCCGACACGAGTATCTCCTCCGGTAGGTAGCACGAGACCGACATCGTCGGCCATTAGACTCTGCATCACAGCCGCCGCTGCCAACGATCCACCCGCAACCGCGGCTGCCACCTGCGGCATCTGGGCGCTGATATCGCCGGCAGCGAACACCCCCGGTGCCGAAGTGCGGCAGAACGGGTCGACGCGCAGCGCATCGGCCGCGACCGGTCCCGGCTCGGCGGCATCGGCACCCAGCTGCGCGGCCAGGGTGGACCGCTGATGCAATACAGTGCCGACCAGCAGCCCGCCGCGGCGCAGCTGGCTGCCGTCAGTGAATGCGATCGCCGCGAGTTCCCCGTCTGCACTGAGCAATTCGGCGACCACCCGCTCGTCGATCGACACCCTGGCCGCGGCCAGCCGGTCCCGGCTGTCGGCGTCCAGCTCGGCCGGACCGTCGGTCAGCAGGACCACATCGTCGCTCCAGCCCCGCAGCAGCAGCGCCGAGTGCACACCGCGCTCCCCCGCCGCCAGCACGGCCAGCGGTCGATCGCGGACCTCCCAGCCGTGGCAGAACGGGCAGTGGAACACCGAGCCGCCCCACAGTTCGGCCAGTCCCGGCACGGTCGGCGGGCGGTATTCCATGCCCGTGGCGAGCAGGACCCGTCTAGTACGCACCCTCGTGCCATCGGCGAGCGCAAGCGCGAAGTCGTCGCCGTCCCGGGTACCCGTCACCACCTCACCGTCGCGGACTTCGACACTCGGATATGCCTGCAGCTCAGCGCGACCCGCCGCATACAGCTCTGCGGGTGGCCGCCCGTCGGAGCCGAGCAGACCGCCGATGCCGTGCGCGGCCAGGTTGCTCTGCTGTCCGGCGTCGACCAGCAGTGTCCGGCGTCGGGCCCGGCCGAGCACCAGCCCGGCGCTCAGTCCGGCGGCACCGCCCCCGACGATCACGCAATCCCAGATTGTTTCCATCACCCGAGCTTGCCGACGCCTGCCGATTCTGCCAAGCTCTTTTGCCATGCAGGCAAACGAGCCGGACGAAGACGTCGACGCGCGGGTGCGGCGCAGGCTACGGGAGCTTCGGGTCAGCAAGGGAATGACGCTCGACGACGTCGCCACCTCGGCCCGGATCGACGTGTCCACCCTCAGCCGCCTGGAATCCGGCAAGCGAAGGCTGGCGCTGGACCATCTGCCGCGGTTGGCCGAGGCACTGTCGGTGAGCACCGACGACCTGCTGCGCGAGCCGGACCGGCTCGACCCCCGCGTACGGGGCACCGCCCACACTCACCACGACGTGACGTTCTGGCCGCTGACCCGTCAGGGGCCGGCAGGTGGGTTGCACGCCTTCAAGATTCGGATCAGCGCCAAGCGCAACACCCCGCCGACCGAGTTTCAGGTGCACGAAGGCCACGACTGGGTGTACGTGCTCTCCGGTGAGCTCCGCCTGATTCTCGGTGAGCGGGACTTCACCATCAAGCCAGGCGAGGCCGCCGAATTCAGCACCTGGGAACCGCACTGGTTCGGCGTCGTCGACGGTCCGGTGGAGGCCATTGCCATCCTCGGTCCGCATGGCGAACGCCTGCACCTGCACGACTAGGGGCCGTGGGTACCTAGAGGTAGGACGTCTGATTCACCAACCGCACCGATGCCACCCCGTCGGGATAGAACTCGGCGATCGACAGCGAGGCCAGGTCGAGGTGCAGTCGGTACAGGATCGACGGCCCGGCATCGAGTGCCATCCGCAGCATCGTCTTGATCGGGGTCACGTGCGACACCACCAGCACAGTGGCGCCGCCGTATTCGGAGATGATGCGGCTGCGAGCCCGACGGATCCGGTCGTGCACCTGATCGAAACTCTCCCCGCCGGGCGGGGGCACGCTGGTGTCTTTGAGCCAACGGCTGTGCAGCGCAGGGTCGCTCGCATTGGCCTCGCCGAACGTCATGCCCTCCCACTCGCCGAAGTCGGTTTCGATCAGGTCGTCGTCGACGGTGACATCGAGACCCAGTGCCTTGGCGGCTGCTGCGGCGGTGTCGTAGGCGCGCTGCAGAGGCGAGGTCACCACGGCGTCGATACCGCCGCGCTCGCCCAGATAGGCCGCTGCGGCATCGGCCTGGCCACGGCCCAGTTCGGTCAGCGCAGGATTCCCGCGACCGGAATACCTTCTGTCCACTGATAATTCGGTCTGCCCGTGGCGCAGCAGCATCAGCCGCGTGGGTGCGCCCCTGGCGCCGGTCCAGCCCGCCGGGTTGGTGCGCACCTCGGTGCTCTCCGGTTGCGCGGCGGGCGGGGTCTCGATCAGTTCGGCCGCATCCATCGCCTCATTGGCCAGCCGGTCGGCGTGCGAATTCTGCGCGCGCGGAATCCAGCGATAGTCGATCCGCTCGAACTGGTCGGCCAGCGCCCTGGCCTGCCGGTGCAGCTCGATCAGGTCGGGGTGCTTGACCTTCCACCGCCCGGCCATCTGCTCGACGACCAGTTTTGAGTCCATCTGCACCGCAACCTCGGTGGCGCCCAGGCTGACCGCCTCCGTCAGCCCGGCGATCAGGCCACGGTATTCGGCCACGTTGTTGGTGGTGCGCCCGATCGCCTGTTTGGCCTCCGCCAACACCGCCTGACGGTCCGCGGTGAACACCACCGACCCGTATCCGGCAGGCCCCGGGTTGCCCCGCGAGCCGCCGTCGGCCTCCACCAGCACCTTCACGCGCCGAACCCCTTGACCCGCAACAAGATTGCCCCGCACTCCGGGCAGCGCAGCACCTCATCCTCCGGCGCCCCGGCGATGCGGGACAGCTCACCGGAGTCGAGATCGATCCGGCAGGCACCGCATCGGCGGCCCTGCAACACCCCCGCCCCGATCCCTGTCGTCGCCCGCAGTCGCTCGTAGAGGGCCAGCAGTTCAGCATCGAGGGAGGCGATCACGCCTTCGCGGCGCTGCAGTTTCATCCGGCGGGTCGACTCGATATCGTCGAGCACGATATCGCGCGCCTGGCGGGCGGTGCCGAGCTCGCCCTGCAACCGGTCGATGGTCGCCAGCTCGTCGCCCTGCTGGGTCTGCAGCTCTTCGCGCCGCTCCATCACCTCCAGCACCGAATCCTCCAGCGAAGCCTGGCGCCGCTCAAGGGTTTCCAGCTCGTGCTGCAGTTCGGAGAGCTGCTTGGCGTTGGTGGTACCCGAACTCAGCAGGGTGCGATCGCGCTCCTCGCGCTGCCGCACTCCGTCGATCTCCGATTCGAAGCGGGCGGTCTGCCCGTCGAGATCGTCGATGGCGATCTGCAGAACGGCCAACCGGTCGTTGGCGGCCTGATGATCGGCCTGTATCTGCTCGTACTGCTGCTGCTCGGCCAGATGGGAGGCGCGGTGCGCCAGCCGGCTCAGCTCGGCATCCAACTCGGTCAGCTCCAGCAGCGAACGCTGTTGAATCACTTCAGCTTTCATGCCCATTCTCTCTCATCGGAGGTGAATCCAGGTTCCAGGGATCGGTGCGGACCTCCGATACCCGCACCGTCAGCGCCGCACCAAAGTGGGCGCGCAGAATTTCGGCTGCCTGAGTACACCAGGGGTACTCGCTGGCCCAGTGCGCGACGTCGACGAGCGCCACCGAAGACGCCCGCCGATGTTCGTCAGCGGGATGATGCCGCAGGTCTGCCGTCACGTACGCCTGCACATCAGCGCGAGCGACCACCTCGAGCAGGGAGTCGCCCGCCCCGCCACACAGCGCCACCCGCGAAACCGTCAGGTCGGGATCACCCGCCGCCCGTACTCCCCACGCGGTGGGGGGAAGTCGGGCACCCACCCGATCGACGAAGTCGCGCAACGGTTCTGGTGTCGCGAGTGCGGCGATCCGGCCGATCCCCACTCCGGCGGGTAGTGGCGCCAGGGCGATCACGTCGAACGCCGGCTCCTCGTACGGGTGGGCGGGGCGCAGGGCGGCCAGCACCGCGCCACGCAGCTTGGCCGGGGCGATCACCTCGACCCGATCTTCCGCGAGTCGCTCGACAGTGCCGACGGCCCCGATCGCAGGCTCGGCGCCGTCGTGCGGCAGGAACTGCCCGGCGCCGGTGACACTCCAGCTGCAGTGCGAGTAGTCGCCGATCTGCCCGGCGCCGGCGTCGAACAGCGCCGTGCGGACGGCGTCGGTGTGCGTCAGCGGTACGTAGACCACCCACTTGTCCAGGTCGGCGCCGTTGGGAACGGGCTCGAGAACGTCCTCCACCGTTAAGCCGAGCGTCTCGGCCAATGCGTCGGACACTCCCGGTGCCGCGGAGTCGGCGTTGGTGTGCGCCGTGAACAACGACCGTCCCGAGCGGATCAGCCGGTGGATCAGCGCACCCTTCGGGGTGTCGGCGGCCACGGTGTCCACCCCGCGCAACAACAGCGGATGATGCGCCAGCAACAGCCCGTTGTCGGGTACTTCGTCGACGACGGCAGCCGTCGCGTCCACGGTGACCGTCACCGATTCGACGACGTCATCGGGATCGCCGCACACCAGGCCCACCGAATCCCAGGACTGCGCCAGCTGCGGCGGGTACGCCGCATCCAGCACGTCGATCACGTCCGCGAGGCGCACACTCATGCCCGGACCTCGGTATTCGCCACACACCGAACAGTAGTGGGCAGTCGATCAGGTCCGCGGAGCCATCAGGGAGAATGTGAGCGTGACCGTTCCACTGCAGGCCGACAAGCCACAACTGGTGATCTTCGACCTCGACGGCACCCTGACCGATTCCGCCGAGGGCATCGTGTCCAGCTTCCGGCATGCCCTGACGCAGATCGGCGCCGATGTGCCCGACGGCGACCTGGCCGGCCGCATCGTCGGCCCGCCCATGCGTCAGACGCTGCACGCGATGGGCCTGGGCGACCTGGCGGACTCTGCCATGACGGCCTACCGCGCCGACTACACCACCCGCGGGTGGTCGATGAACAGCCTGTTCGACGGCATCGAGCCGCTGCTCGCCGATCTGAAGTCGTCCGGGGTCCGGCTGGCGGTGGCCACGTCAAAGGCCGAACCGACCGCCCGCAAGATCCTCGCCCATTTCGGCCTCGACCAGTATTTCGAGGTGATCGCCGGCGCCACCGTCGACGGCACCCGCTCCGCGAAGGCCGACGTGGTGGCGCACGCGCTGGCCCAGCTGGCTCCCCTGCCGGAGCGGGTCTTGATGGTCGGTGACCGTTCGCACGACGTCGAAGGTGCGGCCGAACACGGCATCGACACCGTCGTCGTCGGCTGGGGCTATGGCAAGACCGATTTCGAGCACCCAGCCGCGGTAAGGGCGTTGGCACACGTGTCGAACATGACCGCGCTGCGTGAGGTGCTCGGTGTCTGAACCTCTCCACGTCACCTTCGTCTGCTCGGGCAATATCTGTCGGTCCCCGATGGCCGAGAAGATGTTCGCCCAGCAGATCGTTCAACGTGGGTTGGCCGAGCAGGTCAGGGTGACCAGCGCCGGCACCGGTGGATGGCATGCCGGTGACGGCGCCGACGAGCGCGCCAATCGGGTGCTACGCGAGCACGGCTACCCCACCACCCACACCGCCGCCCAACTCGACGACGACCATCTGTCCGCCGACCTCGTGGTGGCGTTGGGCCGCAACCATGTCCGGCTGCTCACCCAGCTCGGCGTCGATCCCGACCGGATCCGGATGTTGCGGTCCTTCGACCCGCGCTCCGGCGCCCACGCCGAGGACGTCGAAGATCCCTACTACGGCGACCAGAGCGAGTTCGAGGACGTCTTCACCGTCATCGAGGCCTCACTGCCCGGTCTGCACGACTGGGTGGACGACCAGCTCGGGGAGCCCAGGCCGTGAAGCAGCGGTGGACGTTCCTGTTCAAACCCGGCTGGCTGGCGCTGGCCGTGGTGGTCGCGGCGTTCGCCTACCTGTGCTTCACCGTGCTGGCGCCCTGGCAGCTCGGCAAGAACACCAAGACGTCCAGGGAGAATGACCAGATCTCGTCGTCGCTGACCGCCCCTCCTGTCCCGGTGACCTCGCTTCTGCCACAGCAGAATTCGACGGCACCCGATGATCAGTGGCGCCGGGTGACGGCGACGGGACATTACCTGCCCGAGACCCAGCTGCTGGCCCGGTTGCGGGTGGTCGACGGCGAATCCGCCTTCGAAGTGCTGGTCCCGTTCGTCGTGGACAACGGCCCGACGCTGCTGGTCGACCGCGGCTACGTCCGGCCGGAACCGGGCTCGAAACCACCGCCGATGCCCCCGCTGCCGACGGGCACCACCACCATCACCGCGCGCCTGCGGGACTCCGAAACCGCACCCCCTGGCAAGGATCCGTTCCTGCGGGACGGATTCCAGCAGGTGTATGCCATCGACACCGGGCAGGCCGCCAAACTGATCGGCATCCCGCTGACCGCGGACTACCTCCAGCTGGTCGACGGCCAACCGGGCGGCCTCGGCGTCATCGCCTTGCCGAACCTGGACGCCGGGCCGTTTCTGTCCTACGGCATCCAGTGGATCGCCTTCGGCATCGTCGCGCCGTTCGGGCTCGGCTACTTCATCTATTCCGAGATCCAGGCCCGCAGGCGCGAACGGGAACAGGCCGAGCCACAGGTCGACGCCGACGGCGCGCCCGCTCCGGTCACCGTCGAGCAAAAGCTCGCCGACCGCTACGGCCGCAGGCACTGATACCGACTGCCAGCACCGCGGCCGCCGCCTGTACCACCTGCGACAGCGCCACCGCGCGCCGCAGATCGGCGACCCGCGGTGCAGTGCCGTTGCCGAGGGTCGGGCGGATCTGCAGTTCGTGCCGATACTGCGTCGGCCCACCCAGTGCAACCCCGAGTGCACCCGCGAACGCGGCTTCGACGACTCCCGCATTGGGGCTGGGGTGCTTGCCCGCATCCAGCCACCAGGCGCGCAACGCACCCGACGCCGAGCCACCGACCAGCGGCGCGCACACCACCACCAGGGCACCGGCCACCCGGGCGCCGAGGTAGTTCGCGATGTCATCGGTCCGCGCGGCGGCCCAACCGAACCGGGCGTAGCGCGGTGACCGGTGGCCGACCATCGCGTCGAGCGTGTTGATGGCGCGGTAGAGCAGCACGCCGGGCACTCCGCCGACCGCGGCCCACAGCACCGGCGCAACCTGGGCGTCTGAGGTGTTCTCCGCGATCGACTCCAGGGCCGCCCGCGTCATGCCGTCGATATCGAGCAGGTCGGGATCGCGACCGCACAACGAGGGCAACAGCTTCCGTGCCCCAGCGGTGTCGGCGGCGTCGAGCAGGTCGGCCATCTCCAGGCCGGTGCGGGCCAGCGACGTACCGCCGAGCGCCACCCAGGTGGCCGCCGCCACCGTCGTCGCCGACCAGAACCGGCTACCGGCCGCCATCCGCTGCACTGACCAGGCCGCCGCAGCCAGCCCACCGAGCAATGTCGCGGTGTGCACCGCACCCGCGGTCCGCGAATCGCGGTAGGTCACGCGTTCCAGCTGTGCGGCCAGCGTGCCGAAGCCGGCCACCGGATGGCCCCGGCGCGGATCGCCGAGCACGGCATCGGCCAGGCAACCGGCCAGCACGCCCAGAGTGCGGGCGGTGGTTTTCTCCCGTGTCGGCGCAATCACCCCGGCAGCGTCTCACAAGTGGTCTACTGCCCTTCATGAGCCCACGCCGTCCCAGGCGCGTCGCCGATCTGCTCAATCCGGCGGCGGTGCTGCTGCCTGCGGCGAATGTCATCATGCAGCTGGCGGCGCCGGGCGTCGGATACGGCGTGCTGGAGAGCCCGGTGGACAGCGGCAACGTCTACCGGCATCCGTTCAAACGGGCCCGCACCACCGGCACCTACCTGGCCGCCGCCACCATTGGCACCGACGCTGACCGCGCGCTGATCCGGGCCGCCGTCGACACCGTGCACGCCCAGGTTCGCTCGACAGCGTCAAGCCCGCTGTCCTACAACGCTTTTGACCCCAAGCTACAGCTGTGGGTGGCCGCCTGCCTGTACCGCTATTACGTCGACCAGCACGAGATCCTCTACGGCCCACTCGATGACGAGGTGGCCGACGACGTCTACCGCGACGCCAAACGTCTCGGCACCACACTGCAGGTGCGCGACGATATGTGGCCGGCCGATCGGATTGCGTTCGACGCGTACTGGAAACGCTCGCTTGACGAGCTGAACATCGATCCGCCGGTTCGAGCGCACCTGAAAGGGGTCGCGGCGTTGGCGTTTCTGCCGTGGCCGGTGCGTGCCGTCGTCGGGCCGTTCAATCTGTTCGCCACCACCGGATTTCTGCCCGACGAGTTCCGCCAGTTGATGCAGTTGCCGTGGGGCGCGGCGCAGCAACGCCGGTTCGATTGGCTGTTGAGTGGTCTTCGACTGGCGGACAAAATGTTTCCACAGCAGGTCTGGCTGGGCGGCTACCAACTGTACCTGTGGGACATGCGGGCTCGAGCGCGCCGCGGACGCAGAATCGGCTGACTTCCGCCACCCGGCGGATGCGTAGACACCCCAGGTCGGTGCACCTTTGATAGCTTGTGGGCACAGAATTCGGGGGGAACAGTGGCTTCTGCACGTCATCGTCGTCCTAGGGACGCTCACACGCAATTGCTCCGCGCCGCCGCGGTCGCGGCCGGCCTGGGCGCCGCCGTCGCCGCCGGCCAGGGAATCGCATCAGCGGCACCGTCGGATTCTTCGGATTCCGGCCCCGCCGCGAGCGCCCCCGACCACGCCGACACACGTCCCAACAAGGCAGTGCGGCCGTCCGTCAGGCAGCCGACGGCCCGATCCGCCGCCGCCAAGGTCCGCGCGCCACTGTCGACGGTCAAGAACCGCCCCAACCCCCTGGCTCCGGCCAAGGCCCTGGTCGATTCACTGCTGGTGGCGGTCCGCCCCAGCCAAGCCGCGCCCAGCCGCGCGGCCGCCACGCCGACCACCGTCACTGACGAGACCCCCGACGATACCGAAACGAGCACTGCCGACCCGACCGGCCTCGCCGAAATCCGAACTCGCTCGGGTGTTTCCGTACAACAGGCCACCGATGGCACCGTCAAGGTCATCAACGGTGCGTTCACCAGCACCACGGTCAGCACTGCCGCCGACGCGGCGTCGGTACTCAACGAGGTGGCCCCGGTACTCGGCGCTCGCGCCGGTTTCGCCACTGCAGGCAACATCACCGTCCAGCACGCCGGGCAGGAGCCGGGCGATGTCGCCGAGAGCTTCTACCGGTTCCGCGAGA
>JBEVHL010000263.1:0-8160 GCA_040511255.1 Mycobacterium sp.
AGAAGTAGGCCAGCGGCGGCAGCGCCCGCCGGAAGGTCAGCCACGGTTCCAGCACGCTCCGCAGCCAACTGAGCGAGCCCATCGCGAGGACGAGCAGCACGCCGACGGCCACGCCGATGATGACGACGGAGAACAGCCGGCGCAGCGTCATGTAGAGGTGCTCCCACAACAGGTAGCCGGCGTACCCGCGGACCCCGTCGTGCGTGGTGGAGGTATCGACGAACGCTTTCCACACCGTGCTCGGAAACGGCACGAAGGTCTGGTTCCAGATGCCTGCGGAGGCGGCCAGTTGCCAGGCCCCCAGGAAGACGACGATCGACAGCAGCGGCAGCGCCGCCCTGGTCAGTCTGCCGCGCCACGGGTTGACAGACGCCCGACCGGGCGTCGGCGACTGCACGGCCGACCCTTCGCCCGGGGTGATATCGACAAAAACAGACACGGCTCTCCGACTGTCGCTGGTTGACAAAACACTGGAATCCACAAAAAAGCCGGCCATCGACCGGCGTCAGAAGTGGTTCAGCGACAACAACAGTCGTCGGGCAGCAGCGTGCTCATCGCAGTATTCGTACCCGAGGCCGGCGGTCACAGACAATATTCAGACTCACGGCGAGTTAAAGGCTTCCGGTCGGAGTCAGCGCTCGGCGGACCGCAGGAACCGTACGGTGGACCTATGAAGTATGTCGACGTCGACGGTGTGGGCCAGGTCAGTCGGATCGGCCTGGGCACCTGGCAGTTCGGTTCACGTGAATGGGGCTACGGCGACACGTACGCCACCGGTGCCGCCCGCGACATCGTGCAGCGAGCGCGCGCCCTCGGGGTGACGCTGTTCGACACCGCCGAGGTCTACGGGTTCGGCAAAAGCGAGCGGATCCTCGGCGAGGCGCTCGGCGAGGAACGTTCCGAAGTCGCCGTCGCCAGCAAAATCATGCCGGTCGCGCCGTTTCCCGCCGTGATCAAGCAGCGTGAACGCGCCAGTGCGAAGCGCCTGGGGCTGGACCGGATTCCGCTGTATCAGATTCACCAGCCGAACCCGGTGGTGCCCGATTCGGTGATCATGCCGGGCATGCGTGATCTGCTGGACAGCGGTGCGATCGGTGCCGCCGGGGTGTCGAACTACTCACTGGAGCGGTGGCGCAAAGCCGATGCCGCCCTTGGGCGTCCGGTGATCAGTAACCAGGTGCACTTCTCGCTGGCCCATCCGGGTGCGCTGAAGGACATCGTCCCGTTCGCGGAACGCGAGAACCGCATCGTGATGGCCTACAGCCCGCTTGCGCAGGGCCTGCTGGGCGGCAAGTACGGCCTCGACAACCGGCCGGGAGGTGTGCGCGCGACGAACCCGCTGTTCGGCACCGAGAACCTACGGCGGATCGAGCCGTTGCTGCGGACCCTGCGCGACGTCGCGGCGCAGGTCGACGCCAAGCCGGCGCAGGTGGCGCTGGCCTGGCTGATCAGCCTGCCCGGTGTGGTGGCCATTCCCGGCGCCTCCAGCGTCGAGCAACTCGAGTTCAACGTCGCGGCGGCCGATATCGAGCTTCCCGCCGACGCACGCGAAGCCCTGACCGCCGCTGCCCGCGCCTTCCGTCCGGTGCCGGTCGGTCGCTTCCTGACCGACCTGGTGCGCGAGAAGCTTCAGCGGCACTGACCGGGTTCGCGCTGGAGGGTGACAGACCGCAACGGTGAAATTGGCCACTCTTAGACTGGCATCCTTCACCCGTGCACTGTCGGGCCGATGCACGTTGGCCTGATCGCAGCCTGACCACTCAGATCGGACCGAATTCGATGATCATCGGGATTCCGCGCGAGTCTCTACCTGGGGAAACCCGGGTCGCCGCCACGCCGCAGACGGTGGGGCAGCTCCTCAAGCTGGGCTATCAGGTGCTGGTCGAGTCCGGTGCGGGTGCCGCGGCGAGCTTCTCCGATGCGGCGTACACCGACGCCGGCGCCGAGATCGGCTCCTCCGAACAGGCGCTGTCGGCCGACGTGGTGCTGAAGGTGAACGCGCCGGACGATGCCGAGATCGGCGCCCTGCGCGACGGCGCGACGGTGGTCGGACTGTTGTCGCCGGCGCTGAAGCCAGAACTCGTCGAGAAGCTGGCCACCCGCCCCATCACCGCGCTCGCCATGGACGCGGTGCCGCGCATCTCCCGCGCGCAGTCCCTGGATGTGCTGTCGTCGATGGCCAACATCGCCGGTTACCGCGCGGTGGTCGAAGCCGCGCACCAGTTCGGCCGGTTCTTCACCGGCCAGGTGACCGCGGCGGGCAAGGTACCGCCGGCCAAGGTTCTCGTGGTGGGTGCGGGGGTGGCCGGGTTGGCCGCCATCGGTGCCGCGGGCAGCATGGGCGCCATCGTGCGCGCCACTGACCCCCGCCCCGAGGTCGCCGATCAGGTGAAATCCCTTGGCGGAGAATATCTTTACGTAGATCCAGCGGCGGCCGAAGTCTCCGCCACCGGCTACGCCAAGGAAATGGGCGATGACTACAAGGCCCGCGAGGCTGCGCTGTACGCCGAGCAGGCCGAGGACGTCGACATCGTCATCACCACCGCGCTGATCCCGGGCCGGCCCGCGCCGCGGATCATCACCGCCGACATGGTGGCGTCGATGAAGTCGGGCAGCGTGATCGTCGACATGGCCGCGGCCAACGGCGGCAACGTCGAGGGCACCGTCAAGGATCAGGCCATCATCACCGACAACGGCGTGACCATCATCGGCTACACCGATCTGGCCGGCCGGTTGCCTGCCACGGCGTCGCAGCTCTACGGCACCAACCTGGTCAACCTGCTCAAGCTGCTGACGCCGGAGAAGGACGGGCAGCTCACGCTGAACTTCGACGACGTGGTCCAGCGGTCGGTCACCGTGGTCCGCGATGGCGAGGTCACCTGGCCGCCCCCGCCGGTGCAGGTCTCGGCAGCGCCCGCCGCGGCCGTCGCTGCGGTGGAGGCGAAACCGGTCAAGGAGCCGATGACGGCGGGCCGGCGCCTGGGCGTGACGTTCGCCGCCGCCGCGCTGCTGTTCCTGTTGATCGCACTGTCCCCCACCGCGCTCCAGGTCCACCTGACCGTCTTCGCGCTGGCGATCGTGATCGGCTACTACGTGATCGGCAACGTGCACCACGCGCTGCACACGCCGCTGATGTCGGTGACCAACGCGATCTCGGGCATCATCGTCGTCGGCGCACTACTGCAGATCGGGCACGGAGACGTCATCGTCACCGCCCTGGCATTCCTGGCGATCCTGCTCGCCAGCATCAACGTCTTCGGCGGCTTCGCGGTGACGCGTCGCATGCTGGCCATGTTCTCGAGGAGCTAGGGAGCCATGTTCCACTTGATAACTTTGGAAACCGCCGCCACCGCGGCTTACGTCGTCGCCGCCCTGCTGTTCATCCTGGCTCTGGCCGGGCTGTCCAAGCACGAGACATCCAGGGCCGGTAACACTTTCGGCATCACCGGGATGGCGGTCGCCCTGATCGCCACCATCGCCCTCGCGCTCGCCCGCCATATCGAGCCGCTGGGCCTGGCCCTGCTCGCCGTCGCCATGGCCATCGGAGCGGCGATCGGCCTGTGGCGGGCCAAGGTCGTCGAGATGACCGGCATGCCCGAGTTGATCGCGCTGCTGCACTCGTTCGTCGGCCTGGCCGCCGTCCTGGTCGGCTGGAACGGCTACCTGCACGTCGAGAACGACCTCGCCGGTGCCGAAGCCACGCTGCTCAACGGAGAAGGCCTGCTGGGCATCCACTCCGCCGAGGTGTTCATCGGGGTGTTCATCGGCGCGGTGACCTTCACCGGCTCGATCGTGGCCAACCTCAAGCTGTCGGCGCGCATCAAATCCGCACCACTGTTGTTGCCGGGCAAGAACTTTCTCAACGTCGGTGCACTGGTGGCCTTCGTCGTGCTCACGGTGTGGTTCGTGATCGACCCGCAGCTGTGGCTGCTGGTGGTGGTCACCCTGCTGGCGTTGCTGCTCGGCTGGCATCTGGTCGCCTCGATCGGCGGCGGCGACATGCCGGTGGTGGTGTCGATGCTCAACAGCTATTCGGGCTGGGCGGCCGCGGCGTCAGGCTTCCTGCTCGGCAACGATCTGCTGATAATCACCGGTGCGCTGGTGGGCTCCTCGGGTGCCTACCTGTCCTACATCATGTGCAAGGCGATGAACCGGTCGTTCATCTCCGTCATCGCCGGCGGTTTCGGCATCGAAGCCGGGCCCGCCGAGGACAAGGACTACGGCGAGCACCGCGAGATCACGGCCGAGGGCGCCGCCGAGCTGTTGGAGTCCGCCACGTCGGTGATCATCACCCCCGGCTACGGCATGGCCGTCGCCCAGGCCCAGTACGGCGTCGCCGACCTGACCCGCAAGCTGCGCGCCCGCGGCGTGAACGTCCGGTTCGGCATCCACCCGGTGGCGGGTCGCCTGCCCGGCCACATGAACGTCCTGCTCGCCGAGGCGAAGGTGCCATACGACATCGTCCTGGAGATGGACGAGATCAACGACGACTTCGACGGCACCTCGGTGGTGCTGGTCATCGGCGCCAACGACACGGTGAACCCGGCGGCCTCGGAGGATCCGAGCAGCCCGATCGCAGGCATGCCGGTGCTGACGGTGTGGAACGCCGACCACGTCATCGTGTTCAAGAGGTCCATGGCGTCGGGTTACGCGGGTGTGCAGAACCCGCTGTTCTTCCGGGAGAACACCCAGATGCTGTTCGGCGACGCCAAGGACCGGGTGGACGCCATCAACTCGGCGCTGTTCGTCGGGGTCTGATCCCGATGCCGGTGGACCGCCTCCTGCCCTCGGACGAGGCCGTCGAGCTCATCGCACTGACCCGCGATATCGCCGACAAGGTGCTCGCACCGATCGTCGATGCGCACGAGAAATCTGAGACGTATCCCGACGGGGTCTTTGCGCAGTTGGGCGCCGCCGGACTGCTCAGCCTGCCGCAGCCCGAGGAGTGGGGCGGTGGTGGGCAGCCGTTCGAGGTCTACCTGCAGGTGCTCGAAGAGATCGCTGCTCGGTGGGCCGCGGTGGCCGTCGCGGTCAGCGTGCACAGTCTGTCGTCGCATCCACTGTTGATGTTCGGCTCTGACGAGCAGAAGCAGCGCTGGCTGCCCGGGATGCTGTCGGGCGAGCAGATCGGCGCCTACAGCCTGTCCGAGCCGCAGGCCGGCTCCGACGCGGCGGCGCTGCGGTGCGCGGCGCGTCCGGTGGAGGGCGGCTATGAGCTCAACGGCTCGAAATCGTGGATCACCCACGGCGGCGTCGCGGACTTCTACACGTTGTTCGCCCGTACCGGCGAAGGTTCCCGGGGCATCTCCTGTTTCCTGGTGCCGGCCGATCTGCCGGGGCTGAGCTTCGGCAAGCCCGAGGAGAAGATGGGCCTGCACGCCGTGCCCACGACGTCGGCGTTCTACGACCACGCCCATCTCGATGCGGACCGGCTGATCGGCGCCGAGGGCCAGGGGTTGTCAATTGCGTTCAGCGCGTTGGATTCCGGCCGCCTTGGCATTGCCGCCGTCGCCGTCGGCATCGCGCAGGCCGCCCTGGACGAGGCGATCATGTACGCCAACGAGCGCACCACGTTCGGTCGCAAGATCGTCGATCACCAGGGGCTGGGCTTCCTCCTGGCTGACATGGCCGCCGCCGTCGTCAGCGCACGGGCGACGTATCTGGACGCAGCCCGGCGCCGCGACGCGGGCAAGCCGTACGGACAGCAAGCCAGTGTGGCCAAGTTGGTGGCCAGCGATGCGGCGATGAAAGTGACCACCGATGCGGTGCAGGTATTCGGCGGAGTCGGGTATACCCGGGACTACCGAGTGGAGCGCTTCATGCGGGAAGCCAAGATCACCCAGATCTTCGAGGGCACCAACCAGATCCAGCGGCTCGTCATCGCACGGGGCCTGACCACCTGAGGATTGGAGACACGATGAACGACAAGCAGACCGCAAAGATGGGGTCCGGCAAGGGTTTCATTGCCGCCCTGGACCAGAGCGGCGGCTCCACTCCGAAGGCGCTGGCCCTCTACGGTATCGAAGAAAGCGCCTACTCCTCGGACGCCGAGATGTTCGATCTGATCCACCAGATGCGCTCCAGAATCGTCACCTCGCCGGTCTTCGGCGGCGACCGGATCCTGGCCGCGATCCTCTTCGAGCAGACCATGGACCGCGACATCGAGGGCAAGCCTTCGGCGAGCTTTCTGTGGGACGACAAGGAGATCGTGCCGTTCCTGAAGATCGACAAGGGCCTGGCCGACGAGGCCGACTCGGCTCAGTTGATGAAGCCGATTCCCGGGCTCGACGAGCTGCTGGCCCGTGCTGCGGACAAGGGCATCTTCGGCACCAAAGAACGCTCGGTGATCAGCGGGGCGAACAAGGCCGGTATCGCGGCGATCGTCGGGCAGCAGTTCGACATCGGCCGACAGGTGCTCTCCCACGGCCTGGTCCCGATCCTCGAGCCCGAGGTCACCATCACCATTCCCGACAAGGCTGAGGCCGAGGACATCCTGCTCGACGAGATCACCGCGCATCTCGACGGCATCCCGGACGGCAGCCAGGTGATGCTCAAGCTGTCACTGCCCAGTACCGCGAACCACTACGTGCCGCTGATCGAGCACCCCAAGGTGCTGCGGGTGGTGGCTCTGTCCGGCGGCTACTCACGTGCCGAGGCGGACGTGCTGCTGGGCCAGAACAACGGTCTGATCGCCAGCTTCAGCCGGGCGTTGACCGAAGGGTTGTCCGCGCAGCAGTCCGACGAGGAGTTCAACGCCGCGCTGGACGCGGCGATCCAGGCGATCTACAACGCCTCGGTGAACTGACCTGGTGAACGGACCGCCCGCGGGCGGTCCCTCGCCGGGCGGTTCGACACGTGTCATATCGTGGCGGTCATGGACTTCGCGCGGTCGGCCAAAGCACAGGATTACTACAAGCGGCTCACCGAGTTCATGGTCGAGCATGTGTTCCCGGCAGAAGAGTCTTACGACGCGTACCGCGCGCAGGCCGGACCCGGTGACTTCACCGTCCCGCCGGTGGTCGAGGACCTCAAGAAGCTGGCCAAAGAGCAGGGGTTGTGGAACCTGTTCCTGCCGTCGGAGTCAGGGCTGACCAACCTGGAGTACTCGCCACTGGCCGAGCTCACCGGCTGGAGCACGGAGATCGCCCCGGAGGCGATCAACTGCGCGGCTCCTGACACCGGCAACATGGAGACGCTGCACCTGTTCGCCACCGAGGAACAGCGCAAGCAGTACCTGGAGCCGTTGCTGGCCGGGGAGATCCGCTCGGCGTTCTCGATGACCGAACCCGCGGTGGCCTCCAGCGACGCCCGCAACATCCAGACGTCGATCGTCCGCGACGGTGACGACTACATCATCAACGGCCACAAGTGGTGGACCTCGGGTGCCAACGACCCGCGCTGCAAGGTGCTGATCGTGATGGGTCGGACCAACCCCGATGCCGCCAGCCATCAGCAGCAATCGATGGTGCTGGTGCCCACCGATACGCCCGGGCTGAACATCAAGCGGTCGACGTCGGTGTTCGGTTGGCAGGACCAGCACGGGCACGCCGAGATCATCTACGACAACGTCCGGGTGCCTGCGTCGAATCTGTTGGGCGAGGAAGGCGGCGGATTCGCCATCGCCCAGGCCCGGCTCGGACCCGGCCGTATCCACCACTGCATGCGGGCGATCGGCGTGGCCGAGCGAGCGCTCGCACTCATGGTCGACCGCGTGCAGACCAGGATCGCCTTCGGCAAGCCGCTGGCCGAGCAGGGCATGGTGCAGAACGCGATTGCGTTGTCGCGCAACGAGATCGACCAGGCCCGGCTGCTGTGCGAAAAGGCCGCCTGGACCATCGACCAGCTGGGCAACAAGGAAGCCCGCAACCTGGTCGCGCAGATCAAAACCGTTGCCCCGCAGATGTCCTGCAATGTGATCGACCGTGCTATTCAGGTGCACGGTGCCGCCGGGGTCAGCGATGACACGGTGCTGGCCCGGATGTACGGCTGGCAGCGGGCCATGCGGATCTTCGACGGCCCGGATGAGGTTCATATCCGGGCCACCGCCCGCGCCGAACTCGGCAGGGAGAAAAGCGCTTTCGCGGCAGCGGTTACGCCGTCGTGACGACGAGTAACAAAGACGCCCTGTCCGGGGCGTGGAATTTCCGCGACGTCGCCGAG
>JBEVHL010000264.1:0-2840 GCA_040511255.1 Mycobacterium sp.
GGTGGTTGATCACCGCCATAGACGACGAGGACCCGCAACGTGCGATCTCAGATGCCAAACTTCAGATCGCTTTTTACCTCACAGTCAAGACCTACGACTCACTTGTTGAGCTACACGGGTGGCACGACGAAGTGGCGGCGATCCGCGCCACCTTCCGCAGCAGCCACCCCAAAGCGATCGCTAATCACGTCACAGACGACATGCTGAACTCCATCGCGGTCTGCGGCAATTCGACACAGGCCGCCGAGATGCTGGCCGCCAGAAAACGGCTGCCGGACACCGCGTTCATGGCACCGCCGGCCTTCTTGGTTAGTCCACGCCGTAAGGCGCAGTACGACATGGCCGCCATCGGGCTCATGCGAGAACTGGGCCAGTCGCGCTGACCAGCGCATGGTTTACTGAGTTCAACAACTATATCGCCGGGCCGCGATCCATCGTCTAATTGGAGGACCGTGACTGACACCACCCCGTCGGTTTTAATGGCCGCCCAAGACGACAGCGCACCAACGGCACCTGCCGTCCGACCCCTCAAGACCGCTGAGTTGGTAGCCCGCACACTGCGTCGCATGATCGTCGATGGCCAACTCAAAGAAGGCGATTTCCTTCCCCACGAAGCCGAATTGATCAGCCAGTTCGGGGTGAGCAGACCGACACTGCGCGAAGCGGTACGGGTGCTGGAGTCCGAACGATTGGTTGAGGTTCGACGTGGTTCGCGCACCGGGGCCCGGATCCGCGTCCCAGGAGCAGAGATCGTGGCCCGGCCAGCCGGCCTCTTGCTGGAGTTGTCCGGCGCGAGCATTGCCCAGGTCATGGTCGCCCGGTCGGGCATCGAGCCACTCGCGGCCCGGCTGCTGGCGCAACGGGGCAGCACGGCGGCCATCGCTGAGTTGGAGGAGATGCTCGCCACCGCCATCCCGGCGGCCTTCCGTGAAGGACGACTTGCCGAGGCGTCTGCCCGCTTTCATCGGCGGCTGGTGGAACTGTCGGGGAACTCGACTTTGGGCATGATCGCCGGAATGCTGCATGAGATCACCGAGCGGCACACCGAAGCGGCGATCAGCGAGCGCCGCCAGGTTCCCCGAGCCCACTACGACCAGCTTGTGCGGTCCTATCAGCTTCTGATCGAACTCGTCAGGGCTGGTGACGCCGACGAGGCCGAGGCCCACTGGCGTCGCCACATGGACATCGCCCGTGACTTGCTGCTGCGCGGACTGGAATCGATCAAAGTGCGCGATGTGATCGGCTGACCACACCTAAGGTCAACTACTGAGAAAGGCACGTGATGGATGAGCTGACATTGCTGCAGGCGGTCCGGCTGAAGGGCCGGGTCTCTGATTCCGACCTCGCCGCGACGACCGGTGTGAACAACGCGGACATCGCGTCTGCCGTTGCGCCGCTGCACGAGGCAGGATTGCTTGCCGCGGGCAAGACCATCAAGATCACCCCCGAGGGCCGGGCGAGACTAGCCCAATTACTCGCCGACGAACGGTCGGCTATCGATACCGACGCGTTGGCCGCCGCCTACGAGGATTTCCGCAGTGTGAACGGCGATTTCAAAGCGCTGGTCTCCGATTGGCAACTGCGGAACGGGGAGCCCAACACTCACGACGACCCAGAATACGACGGCAATGTACTTAGCGGCTTGGACGGTATACATCAACGTGTATTGCCCATCCTCGCTGCGGTCGCCGCCGAAATCCCGCGGCTTGAATCGTATTCCGCCAAGCTGGCGTCAGCCCTGGCGAAGGTGAAAGCAGGCGAGACGACCTGGCTAACGCGTCCGATCATCGACTCCTATCACACTGTGTGGTTCGAAGTGCACGAGGAATTGATCCTGGCGGCGGGCCTCACCCGTGATGCCGAAGCCAAAGCTGGCCACGCCCAGTAGTTCGGCCGGGCCGCCCTGTCGGGGCGTGATGGATGGTGTCAGCCGCCGCCGGTGCAGCGAACACTCCGCGCCGCAACGTAGCATTCAAAGCCGAAATGACCACTGGCAGCATCGATCGTGGACCGAGTCCGCACGGATCGGCGGACTCCCTCGCTGCGCGCATCGCCCGTAGTCTCGAGGCCGAAGTTGTAGCTGCCGGCTGGCCCGTTGGCACACTTCTTGGCTCTGAACCTGTCCTACGGCGTCGATTTGACGTCAGTGCAACTGTTTTTCGTGAAGCCGTACGGATACTCGAGCATCGGCAGGTCGCTCGCATGCGCCGCGGGCCCAACGGCGGCCTGATAGTCGAGGCCCCGGACGGGCGGTCGGCCATCAATGCGTTGATTGTCTACCTGGAATTCATCGATACCAGCACCGCCCACATTCTGCAGGCACGAACGGTGCTGGAGCCGTTGGCCGCTGAACTGGTTGCACGTCACGTGTCCGAGGACGATGTCGCAGAGCTCCGATTTCTTCTACGAAACGACGCTGCCGAAGAAAGCAGGCGCGCCGACCCTTTCCACAAGTGGGTCGGCGACCACTGCGCCAACCCGGTCGTTGCGCTGCTCACCGACGTCCTAGGCGTAATGACTGAACGCTATGTCCGCGCACCATGGCGGGCCCCTGGGCCGGAGGTCGTCTCTGAACTACAAGCCGACGCCATCGGCTCCCACCGCGCCATCGCGGATGCGGTCGCTTCTGGTGACGGCGCTCTGGCGCGGGTACGTATGAGCGATCATCTCGACGCAGTCACCACGATCCTGGCCCACGACCCCGCGCACCACGCACCGCGCCGGGGACCGCGCTTTCGGGACTCGCCGGCAGGACCTAATGCGACACTGGCCGAGCAGCTTGCGGGGCGCATGTTCGATGACATCACCCGTCAAGGTTGGCCCACCGGAGAGGTTCTGGG
>JBEVHL010000265.1:0-12705 GCA_040511255.1 Mycobacterium sp.
CGAGGCCTGGGGCGAACGTATCGGTTTGCTGAATTACCTCAAGCGTCAAATGCTGCCTTTATCGAACCGTTGCAAATGAGAGGCGCTCCGGTTACCAGCTCGTCACCAGCGAACCCTCAGCTCAGGAGGCGACTCTGCCCGGGCAAAGTGGTAATAACGCAGGTAGTCGCGTTAGCCGAGATATCGGGACGCTCACATGGGGGCGCTCGCCGTCGCGGCTGAATTGCTGTTCGGTATAGAGATCCCGGGCGTGTCGCATCGAACCGTGGTCCGTGTTGCGCTTTGCCGAGGTGCAAATTTGTTTTGCCGGAATTGCGTCACTGTGACGCATCGCGACGTTTCCGCCTGCTTTTTCTCGGCGTGTCGGGTTAAACGCCGGTCCAGGCCACGTCGATGAGTTCGGCGACCTTGATAACCTGCGCGCTCTGCGACTCGGGCGCATCGATCTGCTCGGCGACATGCGCTGCGATAAAGCGGCGAATTTCGGCATCCACGCCGGCCAGCAGACGCAACACTTCACCGCGCAGCGATTTGGCCGAGACGTGCACGCTGATATCGGATGGCCGCGGCTTGGCGACATCGATGACCAGCGAGAGCGGCTCTGCTGCGCGCGCGGTGGCCCGCAGCGCGATTTCGCCGTCGACGGTGAACCGCTGCTTGTCCACCCACAAATCGACCAGCAGATCGATCTCCAACGGGATCCGGATGGCGAAGGTGATGGTCTCGCCGATGGTGCGGGTGGCCTGGGGATCTTTGATCCGCACCTTGGCGGTGACCTTGGCGATCTTGCCGGGTCCCTGCGCCATCGGACCCATTTCGATCTGATCGCCCGCAATGGCGGCGAACGCAGCCTCGACGCGCTGTTCGGTCACGGCGATTTCGAAGAAATTACGTCCCCACTCCTCGTAGGTGACGTAGTCGTGCGTATCCATGGTCCTCATAGGTTCCCACGTCTACCGACCGCAATCGCAATTACGCGCCGGTCACCTCGGGCGACACTGGACGTGTGAGCACCGTGACCTCCGCTCGGACCGCCATGGCTACGCCGTTCGGCTCGCTTCTGCGGCAATGGCGTAAACGCCGGCATCTCAGCCAATTGGACCTGGCGATCAGTGCCGAGGTGTCGTCGCGCCACGTCAGCTTCGTCGAGACCGGACGTGCGACACCGAGCCGGGCCATGGTGCTGCGATTGGCGGCGGCACTGGAGGTTCCGCTGCGCGAACGAAACCAGCTGCTGGTTGCCGCCGGGCTGGCACCGGAATACGCCGAACGCTCGCTCGACGATCCCGGGATGGCCGCGGTGCGCAACGGTGTCGAGCAGGTCCTCGCGGCCTACGACCCGTATCCATGTCTCGCCATCGACCGCGGCTGGAACATCGTGCGGTCGAATGCGGGCGCGGCGCTCCTGCTCGACGGCGTCGATCCCCAGCTGCTGGACCAGCCGAACGCCCTACGGATCGCCCTGCACCCCGGCGGGCTGGCACCACGCATTCGAAACCTCGGCCAGTGGCGGGCGCACCTGGTGGGGCGACTGCGCCGCGAGGCCGCCGTCGGTAGCGCACCGGAGCTGGTCTCCTTGCTGGCCGAAATCGAGTCCTTTCCAGCCGATTCCGATGACGTGGACGAATCGGCGGTGACTGCCGATATCGTGATCCCGTTGCGGCTCGCCACTGCCGACGGCGCCACGTTGACGTTCCTGAGCACCGTCACCACCTTTGGTACCGCGCTGGACCTCACGGCGGCCGAGTTGAGCATCGAAGCATTCCTCCCCGCCGACGCCGCCACGGCCGCGGCACTACGGTGATGCCATGACGGGTACCACGTTCGCGATGCCGCTGCGAGTCCGTTACGTCGAATGCGACATGCAGGGAAGGGTTTTCAACGCCCACTATCTGACGTGGGTGGACATGGCGCACACCGAGGCACTGCGCGACATCTTCGGTGGGTATGCGGCGATGATCGACTCCGGTATCGACGTGGTGGTGGCCGCTGCCGAGTTGTCGTTCCGCAAAGCGGCCGTCTTCGACGACGAGCTGGTAGTCGAAACACACCTCACATCGCCTGGAAACACCTCACTGCGAAGCGAATTCACCATCAAGCGCGGTGACGACCTGATCGCCGAATGCGTCATGACCCACGTCTGCGTGGATGCCGAGACCTTCACGAAACAACCGTGGCCGGACTGGTTCCGGCAGCGGCTCAGCTGAGCACCCGTACCTCGCCGATCTCGTATTCGGCCACCGAGGCGAACCGGATGGTGGCGTTCTGCTCGTCGCTCGAACCGCCCTGGCGAAACGCCTCCACCGCGGCCTGCGATGCCCACCGTTCGAAGATGTTGATGCGGCCCGGCTCGACCAGGTCAGGTGTGATCGCGAAATCCAGACAGCCCGCCGCTCCCCTGGCCGCCCGCACCACTGCGACGCATCCCGCCAGATAGTCCTCGCGTGCCGCGGGATCGACGACGAGATGGCCCGCGACAATCACCATGGCGTCACTCCTGAGCAGTAGCGGTGTCGAGCCACGCCGAGATCGCCGCAACGGCGTCGCGGAAGAAAATCCCGTAGGGCCGGTCGGCGACGTAGCCGATATGCGGGGTGGCCAGCACGTTGTCCAGCGTGCGCAGCGGATGCCCGGCCGGCAGCGGCTCGGTGTCGAACACATCGAGCGCCGCCCCGGCGATGGTCTTCGCACGCAGGGCAGCGACGAGCGCGGTTTCGTCGACGATCGGACCGCGGGAGGTGTTGACCAGCAGGGCCGTCGGTTTCATCGCGGCCAGTTCAGCCGGGCCGACCAGTCCGTGGCTGCGCTCGCTGAGCTTGAGGTGGATGGTGAGCACGTCGGACGTGCCGAACAGGTCATCGTGCGACACGTAGCGGGCGCCGGCGTCGGTGGCGGCCTGCGGGCTGAGGTTCTGACTCCAGGCCACCACGTCCATTCCGAAGGCGTTGCCGATCCTTGCGACCTGGGCACCTATCCGGCCCAGCCCGAGCACGCCGAGGACCTTGCCGGACAGTTCTTGGCCCACCGAGGTCTGCCAGCCACCGTCGTGCACCGAGCGACTCTCGGTGGTCAGCGACCGGGCGGCACCGAGGATCAGCGCCCAGGTCAGCTCGATCGTCGAGGCGACGGAGCCGCCGGTGGTGCCGACGTGGATCCCGAGTTCCTCGACGGCGTCCATATCGATCGACGCGTTGTACGGTCCGGTCGAAGCGATCATCTTCAGCCGCGGCAGCCGCTGCAGGATCTCGCGCGGGAGCGGGGTCCGTTCGCGCATGACGAACACCACGTCGAACGGTGCCAGCCGGTCGACGACCGCGTCGTTCTCGGCCAGGTGGTCGGTGAAGACGGTGATCTCGGCCCGTCGCGCCACCGGCGACCAGTCGGCCATCTGCAGCGCCACATTCTGGTAGTCGTCCAAGATCGCGACTTTCATGCCTCAAACGGTAGACCCGGGCGTCCGGTAGTCGAGCATCGAACGCCAGTAATCCTCCGGGATCTCCCCGCCCGCCCGCAGGATCATCGCCAGGCCCGCAGCCATGGCGATACCGAGCAGACCGAGCCACAGACCGGCCAGTGCGATGACCACCCACAGCACAGTGCGCACTTCGGGCCAAGGCGCCAGCACCGCCAGCACAGGTGCGAAGAAGAACCCGGTCCCGATGTACCACGATGACCCGGCCCGGTCGGATTTCAGCACGAAGGCCAACCACCTGGGCACCGGGGCTCCGGTGCGGACCGTGTCCTGTGCCATGTTCGCTCCCTCTGCCGCTGCGCACCGACCACTGCCACGTTGCCGTGCGAGACCGCGCGCGGCAATTACCTGCGACGTAGTGACCGCGCGCGCAACGCGTTTCGATTGGGCTCCCCGTCGACTGCACGAGCAGTAGTGTCTGATCGATGAGCCATGACCACCATCACGGGCCGTCGCGCGAATTACCCCCTGGGATGGCCGAACAACTCGACCTGCCCTACGCCGGCCTGGCGTCGTTCGGGCACCGCCCGTTCCTCACCGAGACCGAGCAGCTCGACTCGTGGCAGCCCGACGTCGCGATCGTCGGCGCCCCGTTCGATGTCGGCACGACGAACCGGCCCGGTGCGCGGTTCGGCCCGCGGGCCATCCGGGCCACGGCTTACGAGCCGGGCACCTACCACATGGATCTGGGCCTGGAGATCTTCGACTGGCTCGAGGTGGTCGACTTCGGTGACGCGTACTGCCCGCACGGGCAGACCGAGGTGTCCCACGCCAACATCAAGGAGCGGGTCGCGGCCATCGCGTCGCGTGGCATCGTGCCCGTCGTGCTCGGCGGTGACCACTCGATCACCTGGCCGTCGGCCACCGCGGTCGCCGATGTGCACGGCTACGGAAATGTGGGCATCGTGCACTTCGATGCGCACGCCGACACCGCCGACATCATCGAAGGCAACCTGGCCAGCCACGGCACCCCGATGCGCAGGCTCATCGAGTCGGGCGCGGTGCCCGGCACGCACTTCGTCCAGGTCGGGCTGCGTGGCTACTGGCCACCGCAGGACACCTTCGAGTGGATGCAGGAACAGGGCATGGTCTGGCACACCATGCAGGAGATCTGGGAACGCGGTTTCAAAGCGGTGATGAAAGACGCCGTCGGCGAGGCGCTGGCCAAAGCCGAAAAGCTCTACGTATCAGTCGATATCGATGTGCTCGACCCCGCCCACGCGCCGGGCACCGGCACCCCAGAGCCGGGCGGGATCACCAGCGTGGATCTGCTCCGGATGGTCCGCCAGCTCTGTTACGAGCACGACGTGGCCGGTGTCGACGTCGTCGAGGTGTCCCCCGCCTACGACCACGCCGAACTGACCGTCAACGCCGCCCACCGGGTGGTGTTCGAAGCGCTGGCCGGGATGGCGGCCCGCCGCCGCGACGCGGCCGGGGCCAAGGCCGGTGCGCCGTCCCCACAGGCGAAATAGCTTCGGTCAGCCCACTTCCAGCGGCACGGCCATCTCGCGACCGCCGCTGCGCGCAGCACCGACTCCGGCGATCACCACTATCGCAATGCCCACGGTCTCCCACAGCCCCGGATTCTGGTGCAGCACAGCGAATCCGACGAGAAACGCCAACGCCGGTTCCAGGCTCATCAGCGTGCCGAACGCCGCGGTGGTCAACCGGCGCAGCGCCAACAGTTCCAGCACGTACGGCAGCACGGGTAGCAGGATGGCCATCCCCAGGCCGATCAACAGAATTTTCACCGTCATGCCTTCGAACACCTTCGTGGTGACGAAGAACGACGAGAATACCGCGGCGACCGGCATCGACACCGCCAGTGCGGTCACGCCTTCCACCTGATCCCCCGCGCGCTGGGTCAGCAGAATGTAGATCGCCCAGCAGATGCCCGCGGCGATGGCGAGCAGGGCGCCCTCGTGGTTGATGCCGCCGCCGAGCGGTTGGGTCAACAACAACACGCCTAGCAATGCCAGCCCGGGCCACAGCAGGCGGCGACGCCCCTGGCCATGGGCCACCGCCACCGCCAACGGCCCCAGGAATTCCAGTGCGGTGGCGGTGCCCAGTGGTATGTGGTCCAGCGACGCCATGAACAGCAGGGTGATCCCTGCGGTGACGACGCCGAGCAGCACGCACATGCCGAACGTGGTCCAGGTGAACTGCGACGGCCGCGGACGGACCACCACGAGCAGCAGCACGCCTGCCCAGGCCAACCGCAACCATGCGGTGCCGTCGGACCCGATGTGCTCGATCAGGCTGATCGCGACCGCCATGCCGAGCTGGACAGACACCATGGCGGTGAGGGCCATCGCAACACCGTTGCGGGCCTGCTGAGTGCTCACCTGTGTATTCAAGACGAGGTACGGCGATTTCGACCCCTCATCGGGGTCGGCGTGTCAGCCCATCAGTGCGCGGCGGGCTGCTCGACCGGCTGCTCGTAACTGCAGATCGCTTCGACCTTGTCGGCTGAGCGGCCGTTGGGGTCGAATTCGTACCCGAGCCATTCCTTCGCCAGTCGCCGGGCCAGCTCCAGGCCGATGACCCGCTGCCCGAAGCACAGCACCTGCGCGTTGTTGGACAGCACGGAGCGCTCCACGGAGAACCCGTCGTGCGCCGTCACCGCCCGGATGCCCGGTACTTTGTTGGCGCTGATCGCCACGCCAAGGCCCGTGCCGCACACCAGAAGTGCGCGGTCGGCCTTACCCTCGGCCACCAGCCGGGCCGCGGCGACCGCGACATGCGGGTAGGCGGTGTCTTCGTCGGAGCCCACGCCGACATCGGTGACCTCGGCCACGCGGGGGTCGCCGCGCAGATCCCCTTTGAGCGCTTCTTTGTAGTCGTAGCCTGCGTCATCCGCACCGACGACGATGCGTAACCCGGTCATGTCAGTTGTCTCCTTTGGCCGTCAGCGTGAAACAGTCGCCAACGGTGTGTGCGCACATGGCAATTGAGGTCGCACCGGCGTCTGGGGTGCCAATACTGCGTTCGGCCAGCGGTCGGGCCCGGCCGATCTTGGGTCGGAGTTCGGCAGTGGCCAGTGCGGCTGCCGTAGCCACCTCGGCCGAGCTGCGCCAGGCATCCTGCCACTTCTCGCCGTCGCCGACGCGCCGCTCCAAGTCCTCGATAAACGGTAGCAGCGCATCGAGCATCGTCTTGTCGCCGGGGGCCGCGCCGCCCAACCTGATCAAGGCGTCGTAGCCGTCGCGGACGCCCGCGGCGACCGTCGCCGAATCGGGTCGGCCGGTGTCGCCCAGCCGCGCGCCGAGCGCCGAGAGCAGCGCGCCCCACAACACGCCGGACGTGCCGCCCGCCTTGGCCGCCCATTCTTTGCCCGCTGCGGTCAGCACCGACCCCGTGCCGCCGCCGTCGGCCACCGCACGGTCGGCCGCCTCCCGAGCCGCGGACGAACCCTTGACCATCCCGCGGCCGTGATCACCGTCACCGGCGACGGCGTCGATCCGGCCCAGTTCGTCTTCTGCTTCGGCGAGCATCGCCGCCATCGCCGTCAGCGCCCGCGCCACCAACTGCCCGCCGGCGCGGCCGTCGTCGTCGGACAGCTCCCGCAGCGCCGGGGCATCCGCCACCGCATCGGCCGTCGCATCGGTCCGCAGCTCGCCGGACGCCTGCACCGCCGGCGCCGCGCCCTTGCGATAGGCCGGGCTGTCCGCCGGTGCGGTCCAGTACTTTTCGAGCTCCTCGTCGAGCCACATCACGGTCAGCGAGCAGCCGGCCATGTCCAGGCTGGTCACCAGTTCACCGACCTCGGGCTGAATGATCTCGTAGCCACGTTCTTTGAACAGCCGTGAGGCCGTGGCCCACACCACGAACAGTTCTTCGTACTTGGTGCGGCCAAGACCGTTGAGAATCACCGCAATCCGCTGCGTGCCACCGTCCTCGCGGTCGGCGAGCACGCCGTCGACCAAGGTGGTCGCGAGGTCCGCCGCGGTGGGCATCGGCTCGTCGGCGACTCCCGGCTCACCGTGGATGCCGAGGCCGACACCCATGTGGCCCTCGGGAACGGTGAACAGTGGATGGTCGGCGCCGGGCATGGTGCACCCGTCGAAGGCGACACCCAGGGTGCGGGTGGCGGCATTGGAGGCCTCGGCCACGCGGATCACGCCGGCCAGATCGAGTCCGTCCTCGGCGGCCGCGCTGGCGCACTTGAACACGGTGAAATCGCCCGCGATGCCGCGGCGTTTGGTCTCTTCGCCCTTGGGGGCGCTGGCGATATCGTCGGTCACGGCGAAGTAGTGCGCGTCGATGCCCTCGCTGCGCAACTGCTCGACGGCGAGGCCGAAGTTCATCACGTCGCCCGCGTAGTTCCCGGTGGTGAGCAGCACCCCGGCATCGCTGTGCGCGGCCCGCGCCACCGACGCCGCCTCATCCGCCGACGGCGAGGTGAAGATGTTGCCGACCACGGCACCGTCGGCGAAACCGGGCCCGACCACCCCGCAGAACGCCGGATAGTGCCCCGATCCGCCGCCGACCACCACCGCCACCTTGCCCGGTGCGGTTTTGCGGGCCCGGACCACACCGCCGGGCACGCCGGCCACGTAGCCCGAGTTGGCGTCGAGAAAGCCGGCCAGCATGTCCTCGGTGAACTGGGCCGGATCGTTGAACAGCTTGGTCATCGCAGACGGTCTCCACTTTCGGCGTCGAACAGATAGACCCGTTCCGGCGGCGCGGTCACGGAGACCCGCTGCTCGGTCTCGTAGCTGACTTCGGCAGGGGTCTGCACGACGATGCCCTCTTCCATCCCGGCGACGGTACTCGTCGCCAGGCCGAACTCCAGCAGATGCTCGAAATATGCGACGTCCGCCGATACCCCGGCGGCCGAGTCATCGCCCCTGGACAATGCGCAGTCCTGCGGGCGGACCCCCACCGTCACCCGGGTACCGTCGGCAAGGTCGGTCACCGTGGTATCCAGATAGCCTGCGCCTGAGCCGATTTCGACTCGCACCCGGCCGTCCTGGGACTTGGTGGTGCCCGACAATACATTCATCTGCGGCTCACCGACGAACGTCGCGACGAACAGGTTCGCCGGGTCGTCGAAGATCTCGTCCGGCGTGCCGAACTGCTGCACCACCCCGGCATCCATCACTGCCAGCCGGTCGGCCAGCGAGAGTGCTTCGACCTGATCGTGGGTGACGACGATGGTGGTGTAGCCAAACTCGCGCTGGAGCACCTTGAGCTCGCGACGCACTCGCTGCCTGGCCGAGGCGTCGAGATGGCTCAACGGCTCGTCGAGCAGAAGCACCGGCGGGTTGCGGACCAGGGCCCGCGCCAGCGCCACCCGCTGCTTCTGCCCGCTGGACAGGCCCGCGGGCCGCAGGTCCATCAGGTCGTCCATCTCCAGGCGCTGGCTGATGGAGGTCACCATCTGCTCGGCGCCTTTGACCTTGCGGGCCTTGAGGCCGTAGAGCAGGTTGTCGCGGACTGACATCGGCGGGTACAGCGCGTAGCTTTCGAACCCGACGCCGATACCGCGCTTGGCCGCGGGCAACTGCGAGATCTCGCGTTCACCGATGCGGATCGACCCGCTAGTGACGGTTTCCAGGCCGGCGATCATCCGCAGTGTCGTGGTCTTACCGCACCCGGACGGACCGAGCAGCGCAACCAGTTCGCCGGCTTCGATGGCCAGGTCGATGCCCTTGACCGCGGTGACGTGGTCCCGTCCGCGCGACGAGTAGGTCTTGACCAGATCGGTCAATGTCAGACTCTGCGCCGAAGTGGTGGCCGCCCTGGGCTTTTCCGTGGTGATGCTCATTTGGCTGCCTCCAGGGTCGAATCAGTGGTCAACCGGGCGGTGTCGCCGTCACCGTCGGCGAAGACGTGGACGTCCGAATCGGCGATCTTCATGGTGACGTTGTCGCCCTCACCGACTCCGTGCCGCCCTGAGGTCAACACGATCAGCTGAGTGTCGCCGAGATCGACGGTGAGTTCGATGTTGCGGCCCAGCCGCTCGGCCAGCAGCACCCGGCCGTGTAGCGAGCCTTCGCCACTGGTGACGTGAATATCGCAGGGCCGCAACCCGACCCGGACCCGGTCGCCGCGGTCCACCGCCGCATCGGCCGGGATCGCCACGTCGAGCGTGCCGCCCCCGCTCGCCGAACCCAGCCGGATCCGGCCGTCGTCGACCACACCGTCGAGGATGTTGATCTCCGGCTGGCCGAGTGACCGCGCCACGAAGGTATCGGCCGGCGTGCGCCAGATCTGTTCTGGCGTGCCGATCTGCACCAGCCTGCCATCGCGCAGCACGGCGATGCGGTCGCCGAGGGCCAGGGCCTCCTGGTAGTCGTGGGTGACGTACACGGTGGTGGTGTTGGACATCGCACCGAGCTGTTTGAGTTCGGCGCGCATCGCTGCCCGCAGCTTGGCGTCGAGGTGGCTCAGTGGCTCATCCAGCAGATAGATGTCCGCGGGCCGCACCAGCACCCGCCCCAATGCCACCCGCTGGCGCTGGCCGTTGGACAGCTCCCTCGGGAAGCGCTTCAGCAGATGGTTGATGCCCAGCGTGGTGGTGACCTGATCGATCCGCTGGGTCTGGTCCTGTTCGGAATACTTGCCGGTGCGACCGGATTTCAGCGGCGACGCCAGATTCTCACTGACCGTCTTCTGCGGGTACAACGCGTAGCTCTCGAACGCCATCGCGACGTTGCGGTGATACGGCTCCACCCTGGTCACGTCGACACCGCCGATGTGCACCGCGCCCTGGTCGATATCGACCAGTCCGGCGATCGATTTCAGCGTCGTCGTCTTACCTGCACCGCTGGGCCCGAGGATGACGAAGAACTCCCCGTCGGCGATGTCGAATGACAGGTCCTCCAGCGCAACCGTTTTGCCGTACGTCTTGCGCACGCCGGCAACCGACAACTTGGCCATCAGGCTTTCACCGCCCCGAAGGACAGGCCCCGCACCAGATATCTCTGGATGGTCAGCGCCAGGATGAGTGGCGGTAGCGCGGCGATGATCGCCGCCGCCGCGGTCAGGTTGTAGTACGCCTGTCCGCCGCCGCCGAGGAACTTGGTGATCGCGACGGTGACCGTGCCTGCATTGCTGTCGGCCAGGATCAGGGGGAACACGTAGTTGTTCCAGGCAAAGATGAAGGCCAGCAGGGCCGCCGCGGCGATCCCCGGCCGCACGATCGGCAGGGCCACCATCACAAACGCCCGCTTGCGCGTGTAGCCGTCCAGCAGGGCGGCCTGCTCCAGATCCTCCGGCAGATCCTCGAAGTAGGACCGCAGGATCCACACCACCAGCGGCATCGTCACCAACTGCAGCACCCAGATCATCCCGACCTTGGTGTCGAACAGGCCGATCTGGTTGTAGATGACGAACAGCGGCACGATGACCATCAGCTCCGGCGCGAACCGGAAGGACAGCATCTGGAACATCAGGTCGTTGCTGCCCTTGTACTTCCAGCGTCCGGCGGCGTAGGCGGCCGGAATGCCGATCACCAGCGAAACGATCACGGCGCCACCGCAGTTGATCAGGCTGGTGAGCATCGCCGCCTTGAAGTCGACGCTGGTCATCTGGGTGCCCTTGTCGGACAGCACCGTCGCGAAGTTCGACCAGGTGGGGCTGAATTCGAAATAGGTGCTGGTCTGCTCCTCGGCGTTCTTGAGCGCCAGGATGATCATCCAGACGATCGGGAACAGCGAGAAGATGAACCAGCCGACCAGGCCGACGTCCGCGGCCACCGATCCGGCCGACACGCGTCGCTGTCCGGGGAGCAGCTCAGTCCTGCTCAGCTTGGGTGCCATGGGTTAGGACTCCGCTCCCGCAGCGCGACGCTGCGCCTTGCCGAGCACGCTGACCAGATAGCGCGCCGTGATGAACACGATGATCCAGAGCAGCAGCATGTAGGTGCTGCCCCGGGAATAGTCGAGGTTGATGATCGAGTCCTCGAAAGCACCGATCTGCAATGTGCGGGTGGCGACACCGGGGCCGCCCGCGGTCAGGACGTAGATGTGGTCGAACACCTTGAGGTTGTCCATGAAGCGGAAGATGACCGCCACCAGGATGTAGGGCCACAGCATGGGCAGCATCAACTTGCGGAACATGTAGAACCATGAGGCACCATCTACCTCAGATGCCTCGAACGGTTCCCTCGGCAACGAGCGCATACCGGCGAGCACCAGGATCGCCACGAACGGCGTGAAGATCCACAGGTCCACCAGCACCACCGAGAACAAGGCGTTTCCGCTGGACAACCAGTCGAAGGTGTTACCAAGTCCCAGAACGTGATTGAGGATGCCGAACTGCGGGTTGAACATCAGCTTCCAGATCACGCCCGCGATCACCGGGGCGATCATCAGCGGCAGAATCAGGACCTTCTCGAAGATCTTGCCGATGATGCTCGAGCGGTTCAGCAGCAGGGCCAGACCGACGCCCAGCACGGTCTCGACGGCGGTGGCCGCCACGGCGAAGATCGCGGTGACCTTGACGCTCTGCCAGAACACCTGGTCGCCCAGTACCGATTTGAAGTTGTCGAACCAGATGAAGTGCGGATCGGGGTTGACCGCGGCGTAGTTCAGGAACGCGTAGTAGGCGCCGACCACGAACGGGTAGAGGATCCCGATCACGATGACGACGGCGGGCACCGACAGCAGGTACGGCCGCAGCTTGCGCCGCCAGGTCGGGATTTCCGGCAGCGCTTTGCGGGGCGCTTCGGCGGGCTGCTGCGGCGAGGTGGCCGGAGCCTTGGGGGTCTGAGTTGTCATGGGCCAGGGCTCCTAGAGGTTGACCTTGGAGGTGTTCGTCTTGGCCAGGCTCTGCAGCCGTGACCTGGCGTCGTCCCCGCCGTAGATGTCCTGCAGCGCGACAGCCCAGTTCTGTGTGGTGTCGAAGAATTTCTTCTGCGGGGTGAACTGGATCTTGGATTGGCCGATCACCGTCTCGAACGCTTCGAGATAGCCGAACTGGTCAGCAGCCACCCGTTTGAACGTGGTGTCGAACACCGACTTTCGCACCGGATCGGCGTATGTGCCGCCCTCGACGGCCTTGTTCATCGAGTCCTTGCCGGTGGCCCACTGGATGAAGAGCCACGCGGGCAACTTGTTCCTGGAGTTGGCGCTCATGGCCCAACTCCACGTCCACAGGTTGGTCTTGTAGTTGCCGTCGGGACCGGCCGGACCCGCGTACCAGGCGATGTTCCCGGCTTCCTTGCTGGCACCCGGTTTGTTCTTCGGGTAGGTGGCGCTGTCGGCGTCGAACACCATCATCGCCTT
>JBEVHL010000266.1:0-3315 GCA_040511255.1 Mycobacterium sp.
CACAACCGGCCGATCAGCAGTTCGTCGAGATCCTTCTTGTTCACCACGTGCGCGTAGAGCGACGCAGGCCCCGTGTCGAGGGCGGTGGCCACCCGCCGCATCGTCAACGCGTCGTAGCCCTCGCGTTCGACGATGCCGAATGCGGCGCCGATGATGGCGGCCACGGTGATCGGCTGCTTACGCCCGGACGACGGTCCGCGCCGGCTCGCTTCTGTGTCGGCCAACGGATGCTGTAAGCGTGCTGCGCGTCGTCGCTCGGGAGGCGATGCCATCCCGCGAGTCTAAGCCGAGCCCGACCACAGTTCGATTGACACGAACGCCGTTCGTCAAGTAGAACGGTGTTCGTGTCCCATACCTCGACAGCTCGCCCCACGGCCGGCCCCCTGGACCCGGCGCTGGTCAAGCTCGCGCTGGCCGTGCTGGTCGGCGTCATCGCCGCCATCCTCGATCTGACCATCGTCAACGTCGCCATCGACACACTGCAGCGCCAACTGCACGCCGGGGTGGCCATGATTCAGTGGGTCAGCACCGGCTACGCCTTGGCGGTCGCGCTGACCATTCCGGTCAGCGGTTGGCTGTTCGAACGCCTCGGCGCCCGCCGCGCCTGGCTGCTGGCGCTGACGATCTTCCTGGCCGGTTCGACGTTATGTGCCGCAGCGTGGTCGATCGCAAGCCTGATCGCATTCCGTGTCCTACAGGGCGTCGGCGGCGGATTGCTCCTCCCGCTGGCCCAGACAATCCTGGTCACCGCAGCCGGCCGGGAGCGCCTGGCCCGCGTGGTGCCCTACATCGCGATTCCGTCCCAACTCGGTCCGGTGCTCGGCCCGGTGCTCGGCGGAGCGATCCTCAGCAATGCCAGCTGGCGCTTCATCTTCCTGATCAACGTCCCCTTCGTGGTGCTGGCACTCGTACTCGGTTGGCGCACAGTCCCTTCCACCGTTACTGCGCAGACGCGGCGCCTGGACGTCCTGGGGTGGATCCTGCTCTCGCCGGCCCTGGCGTTGCTCGTGTTCGGCTTTTCGCAAGCCGGGGTGACCGGCGGGTTCGACCGCGCCGGGGTGATCGGACCGCTCGTCGCGGGGCTCGTCCTCCTGGTCGGCTACTGCGTGCACGCGCTGCGGTCACGTGCGGAGCCCCCGCTCAACCTCCGCTATCTGCGGGTGCGTGGGTACGCGACGTCGTCGGCGCTGATGTTCGCCTCCGGTATCACGCTATTCGGCGCGCTGTTCCTGCTGCCGCTGTACTACCAGCAGGTGCGCGGCGCGTCAGCCCTGGCAGCCGGGCTGCTGCTGGCCCCACAAGGGGTGGGCGTGGCAATCGGCACCATCGTCGGTGGGCGCCTCATCGAACGTTTCCAGCTCGGGTACCGGATGCCGGCCCTGATCGGCATGGCGCTATTGACCGTCGCCACCGTGCCCTACGTCTTCGCCGGGCCGTCGACCGGCGAGCTGTTCCTGGGCGTCGTCGTCGGCCTGCGCGGAATCGGCCTCGGCCTGGCGCTGGTCCCGGTGATGACCGCGTTGTACGTGGGCCTGCCGCCGGAGGCAATCCCGTCGGCCACCACCGGTGTCCGGATCTTCCAACAGGTCGGTGGCGCGCTGGGCACGGCTGTACTCGCCGTGATCCTCACCCACTCCCAGTCCTTTCAGGTGACCTTCGCCTGGGTGCTCGGGCTGACCGTCCTGTCCTTCGTGCCCGCGCTCCTGTTACCCGGGAAAGAGCAACCATGACAACGGAATACGACGTGACAGTGGTCGGCGCCGGTCCCGTCGGCCTCATGCTCGCCGTCGAGCTTGCGCTGGCCGGCGCGACGGTGCAGGTACTCGAACGCTTGACAGCACCGGATGAGTCGATGAAGGCGCAGTCGATCAACGTGCCAACGGCCGAGGCGCTGGACCGCCGCGGGCTCCTGCCGGTCGACGGTCGGCCGACCGGGTCGCGGTTCACCGGACACTTCGCCGGCCTGGTCCTCGACGCCGACGTCGTCGACTGGTCGGATCCCGACTTCACCGCGCACGCTGCGGCAGGCGGAGCACGGATGCTACCGCAGCCCGAATTGGTCGCCCTGCTCGCTGATTGCGTTGCGCGACTTGGTATCCCAATGCGGCGCGGAGTGGAGGTGACCGCGGTGGAAGACACCGGTGACAGCGTGCTGGTCGGTACCACCGCCGGCCCGACGGGTACCCGGTGGCTGGTCGGATGCGACGGCGGGCACAGCGCGGTCCGCCGCCTGGCGGGGATCGCATTCCCCGGCACCGCTCCCGAGCTCACCGGATACCAGGCGGTCGTCGACATCGCCGACCCGGAGAAGCTCGCCGCCGGCTGGGTGTGGTCGCCGGCCGGGGTGTATCGCTGCGGACCCCAACCCGGGCGGGTGACCACCCTGGAGTTCGACGATCCACCCGCGGACCGGTCCGCACCGATCACGCTGGCGGAGGTGCAGGCCAGCCTGCGCCGAGTCTCCGGTACCGATGTCACCCTGACCGCGCTGCACGCCACGTCGACCCGCTGGACCGACAACACCCGCCAGGCCGCGACGTACCGGCTCGGCCGGATCCTGTTGGCCGGCGACGCCGCACACGTGCATCCGCCGTTCGGCGGTCAGGGGCTCAATCTCGGCATCGGTGACGCGATGAATCTCGGGTGGAAGCTGGGCGCGGTGGTCGCCGGGTGGGCGCCGGACGGGTTGCTCGATACCTACGACGCGGAGCGCCGCCCCATCGGTGCCTGGGTGCTGGATTGGACGCGGGCCCAAGTCGGGGTGCTGCGCGGGGACGCCAAGTCTGCCGCGCTGCGAGCCATCGTGTCCGATCTGCTCAGCACGCGGGACGGCGCGACCTATGCGGTCAAGAAGGTCTCCGGAGTCGACCAACGGATCGAGCTGCCCGGCGCACACCCGATGATCGGCCGCTACCTGCCCGATCTGTGGCTGGCCGACGGCTCCCGCCTGGCCGACCACGGTCACGGCGGCGGATTCCTGCTCCTGGACCGCACAGCCGACGGAGCGTTCGCCCGCCGCGCCGATGCGGTATCCGGGCGGGTGCGGATCGTGCGCGACGGGCCCGCGACGCCCGCCGGGGTGTTGGTACGCCCGGACGGGGTGGTGGCCTGGGCCGGCGACGACGGCGCGGACACCGGTCTGGACGCCGCCCTGCGGCGCTGGGCGGGCCTCCCGCCTTCTGCGTAACTCGCGGTTCGGCTGGCAAACGTTATTCTGTGCCGATGACGACCGAGCCCCTCAGCGCGCGCGGGAAGCGCCTCGTGCGTCTCGGCGCCGCCCGCCTGCGCCGGATCACTGATCAGGTCGGACCCGCG
>JBEVHL010000267.1:0-5789 GCA_040511255.1 Mycobacterium sp.
TCTCCTGAGAAGTGGGGCCGGTGTGGGCGGGGCAACTGGGCCGCACCGGGCAGTGCGCGCAGCCGTCGTTGCGCCGGGCCACGAACTGCGGACCTGCCGTCGCGGCGGCCGCACGCTGGACCTCGGTGCGCCAGGTGTCGACGGCCTCAGCGGTCATCGGGTCCTGCGCCCGCTCGGTGGCGCCGTTGGCGCTGGGTTTGGCGACGTACACCAGCCGCGCACCCCCGGGTAGATCACCTTCGGACAGCAGGCCTTCGGCGACCGCGAGCTGGTACATCGCCAATTGGGCGTGCCGCTGGGCGTCGTCCTTGCTGACCGGGCTCTTGCCGGTCTTGACGTCGACGATGACGAGCCCGCCCGCCGCGTCGCGTTCCAGCCGGTCAACACGACCGCGGACCCGCACACCGGGACCTACGCCGGGCTCGCCGGCGATCACGCCGTCCACCTCGACCTCGGTGCCGACCTCCGTCAGCTCGCCGCGGGTCTGCTCCCGCCACTGTGTGAAGGTGGCCAGCATGGTCTGGTGGCGGGTGAGCTCGTTGCGGGCGAACCACTGTGATTCGAACGGCAGCGACTGCCACAGCGCGTCGAGTTCGGCCATCAGTTGCAGCTCGGACTTGTTCGGCTGCGAGATCAGGGCGTGCACCAATGAGCCGAGCGTGGAACGCAATTCGCGGGCATCGGCGCCACCGTGGCGTTCCATCAGCCAGCGCAGCGGGCAGTCCTGCAGTGTCTGCAGGGTCGACGGGGACATGGCGACGAGCTGGTCCGCATCGGTGCGGTCCCACAGCGGCTCCTCGGTGCTGACCGGGACCATCGCGTACCAGCCAGCCGGATCGGCGCCGGGCACACCCGCCGCGGCGAGCCTGGCCAATTGGGTTGCCGCACAGGACCGTACGTCGTCATCGACGACGCCGTCCGGCGCGCACACCACGCCGCGCAGCTTGCCCACCACGGCGGGTACCGAAAGCACCCGCGGCGCCTCGACCGGTTGCGGCAGGTCGACCGGGCGACCGTCCTCGGTGGCGAACCGGGCGATGTCGTAGAAGAACGGCGACGGCACCGCCATCTGGTCGGAATCACCTGCCGCACCGTCGACGGCGGTGACCACCAACCGGTTGCGCGCCCTGCCCATGGCCGCGATCAGCAGGCGGCGCTCCTCGGCGACCAGCGGCGCCGTGAGCGACACCGCGCCGCTGATCCCGCCGAGGACGTCCAGTAGCCGCTGGGTGCCGAGGACGCCGCCGCGCGGAACGGTGTTGGGCCACAACCCTTCCTGCAGCCCGGCGAGCACGACGACATCCCAGTCGCGGTCGAGCGCCCGGTGCGGGCTGACGATGGTGACACCCTCCGGCGTCTCGAGCGGCTCGCTGACATCGGCGGGCAGGTGCAGTGCCGCGATGTGGTCGACCAGGCCCGCCACCGACGCCCCCGCGGTGCGCGCGACGAACTGGTCGGCGACGTCGAAGAGTGCGGTGACCGCGTCCAGATCGGCCGCGGCCCGCAGCCCGCCGGAGCCGGCCCGCTCACTGGCGGTCAGCAGCCGTCGCGCCAGGGTGCTGCGCTGCCAGGCCTGCCACAAGGCAGACCGGGGATCCTCGGCAGCGGCGGCGGTTTCGGCCAGTACCACACTGATGCGGCGCAGCGGCCGGGCGTGCGACGGGGCCAACGTGTCGGGGATGTCACGGCTCAGCGCGGCCACCAGCAGGTCACCGAAATCGCGTGGCGGCTCGGCACCGTCGATGCGACGCAGCGACCGGCGCAACTGGCGCAGCGAGACCGGGTCCATCCGGCCGATCGGCCCGGTGAGCAAGGCCAGCGCGTGCTCTCCGGTGAGCCCGGTGGCCGTGACGGACAGGACCGTCAGCAGCGCGCGGACCACGGCGTTGTCCAGTAGCGGCCCGTGCGCCGACGACGGTGCCACCGGCACACCGGCACCGGTCAATGCGCGGGGCAGGCCGGCGGCGGCCCGCGGCACCGAGCGAACGATCACCGCCATCTGCGACCACGGCACGCCGTCGATGAGATGAGCCCGCCGTAAGGTGTCGGCGATCAGTGCGGCCTCGGCGTGTTCGGAGGCGGCCAGCAACGCGACAACAGCGCCGGATTCGACCCTGCTGCTACTGAACTCGCGCTCCACCGGCGAGCCGGGCAGCTGCCCGAGGACACCGGTGATGGCCGCGGCGATCGCCGGACTGCAGCGATGGCTGGTGTCCAACACCACCGACGGCGACGCATCGCCCAGGAGCAACGAGGGATCTGCGCCGCGGAAACCGAACACCGTCTGGTGCGGGTCGCCGGCGATGACCGCGGTGCCCGCGCCTGCGGCGAGCAGGCGGACCAGCCGGGCGGCCTGTGGATCGAGATGCTGGGCGTCGTCGACCAGCAGGGTGGAGATGCGGGCGTGCTCGCCCGCCAGCAGTTCAGGGTCGGTGGCGAATGCTTCCAGCGCAGCGCCTACCAGTTCGGCGGCGCCCAGCGCGGGCACCGTCGCCTGCGGCGCGGCCATGCCGACGGCGGCGCGGAGCAGCATGATCTGCTCGTACTGCTGGGCGAACCGGCCCGCAGCGGTCCATTCCGGCCGGTCGGCTTGCCGGCCGATCCGTTGCAGCTCGAGCGGGTCGATACCGCGTTCGGCGCAGCGCGCCAGCAGATCACGCAGTTCGGTGGCGAAGCCGACGGTGCCGAGTGCGGCCCGCAGCTGCGGCGGCCAGGCCAGGGCGCCGTCTTCGATATCGCCGGCCAGAAGTTCGCGGATGATGCCGTCCTGCTCGGCTCCGGTGATCAGCCGCGGCGGCGGATCACCGGCCCGTTGCGCCGCCATCCGCAGTACGGCGAACGCGAAGGCATGGACGGACCGCACCAGCGGTTGACGCACCACCGTGCGGCCGGGTGCGTCGCTGTGGGCGGCCAACAGCTCCCTGGTGAGCGCGGTGCGCGCCCGGGCCCCGACCCGGCCGGAACCGGTAAGCAGCAGAACCGATTCGGGGTCGGCGCCCGCGGCGATCCGGGTGGCCGCGATGTCGATCAGCAGGCTGCTTTTTCCTGTGCCCGGGCCACCGAGCACGCGCACGGTGCCGCGCAATTCCGGGTTCAGGACCGCGGACGCCTGATCTGCCCAGCGACGAGCGTGCGTGACCGGGGCGGTGGTGGTGGGGCTGGCCATGCACGAATGACATCACGGGGGTCCGACAAGTTCGCCCGGTCCGATCCTGTGGCCCGACAGCTGGCACGATCGAGGGATGACCGACGACCTTCATGTGTACCGCTACGGACCGGCGGGGCCACTCCGCGTGCTGGGTATCCACGGACTGACCGGTCACGGGCGGCGGTGGGAGACGCTCGCCACCCGGCACCTGACCGAGGTGGCGCTGGCCGGGCCTGACCTGCTCGGGCATGGCCGGTCACCGTGGTCGGCGCCGTGGACCATCGATGCCAATGTGGCAGCCCTGGCCGCGGTCATCGATCGGAGCGCCCCGGCCGGCGCCGCGCAACCCGTTGTGGTGGTGGCACATTCGTTCGGTGGCGCGGTCGCACTGCAGCTGGCGGCCACCCGTCCCGACCTGGTGGCGAGCCTGGTGCTGCTGGATCCGGCAGTGGGGCTGGACGGCGGCTGGATGCGCGACATCGCCGATTCGATGCTCGCCTCTCCCGACTACCCCGATCGTGCCGAGGCGCGCGCGGAGAAGAGCAACGGCTCCTGGGGCGAAGTCGATCCTGCCGAACTCGACACCGACATCGACGAACACCTGATCGAGCTGCCCAACGGCCGGGTCGGCTGGCGGATCAGCCTGCCCGCGATGGTGTCGTATTGGAGTGAGCTGGCGCGCGATATCGTGCTGCCGCCCAAGGGAATCCCGACGACGCTGGTACGTGCGACGCGGACCTCTCCCCCATATGTGTCCGATCAGTTGATCGAGGGCCTGCAGGAACGGCTCGGCGCCGATTTCGCACTGGTCGATTTCGATTGCGATCACATGGTGCCGCACGCCAAACCCGTCGAAACCGCGGCGATCGTCCGCGACCACCTGAGGCGCTAGCGATGGCGCCCATCACCGATGACCAGGTGGAGCGCGTGCGCGCGCTGGTCGCGTCGATACCGTCGGGCAAGGTCGCGACCTACGGCGATATCGCTTCTGCAGCAGAGCTTTCCAGCCCGCGCATCGTCGGCTGGATCATGCGGACCGATTCATCAGATCTGCCGTGGCACCGGGTGATCGGTGCGTCGGGCCGACCGGCCCACCACCTGACCACCCGCCAACTCGAGCTGTTGCGCAGCGAGGGCGTGTTGGCCACCGACGGCCGGGTGCCGCTGAAGGAAGTCCGGCACTCGTTCGAGTAGACCGAGACCTAGAGCGCCAGGCGGACCAACGCCGCCGTGCGGGCCAGACCTGGGAAGGCCGCAGCCGTCGCACGGGGGTGCAGCGCGTGCACGGCAAGCCGGAACATCAAGGCGCGCAACAACATCTGCGGCCATTCTGGCAGCGCGTTCCAGCGTTCGATCAGACCGTCGTCCGCCTCGCCCCAGGCCAGCGAGTCCACCACGACGACGCCTGCCGCCCACGACGCGGGCCGCCAGTACGGGGTGATGTCGGTGATACCCGGCGCGGCGGTACCCGCGAAAAGCACTGTGCCGTAGAGATCTCCGTGCACCAGCTGGTTGGGGCTCTTGGTCGGCTTGCGCAGGCCGGCCAGCTGGTTGATCAGGTCTACCGAGCGCTGACCGTCACTGGAGCCCGGCGACACCCGCGCACCCGCGGGCAGCGAATGCAACGGACGCTCCTCCCAGGCGGCCCGGTCGGCGGCGATGAAGACGTCGACATCCGCCCACGGCACCACCGGGGGTTGCGTCAGGAACCGGGGGCGCTCCAGTTTGGCGGTGGCCTCGTGCAGCCGAACGGCGGACGACACGACCTCGTCGTGGCGCGGTTCGGGAGTGCCCGCGACGAAGGTGTCCGCGCGCCACCCCGAAACCACGTAGCGACCGTCGGTGGAGCGCACCGGGCGGGCCAGGCGGACACCGTCGACGAACAGGGTTTCGCGCACCTTCGCCGACCAGGCGGCGCGGGCGTTGTCCGCGACCAGCGACAGCACCACTTCGCCGCAGCGCCAACCGCCCTCCCAGCCGGCGCCGAGCGCGTTGGCATGGGTGTCGTTGAGCCCAAATGCCGCCAGTACATGGTCGGGCGGACGTTCAGCGCTCACCCGGTCAGCCTATAGCGACGAACCCCCGAATCGGCCCTCTGACCAGGGTGTGCCGCACTGTGTCGCGGGAACGGCGCTCAGTACGTGACCATATCGGGCTCGATCTGGCGCGCCCATGCGGCGATGCCCCCCTGCAGGTGCACCGCGTCGGCGAAGCCGGCCTTCTTGACCGCGGCCAGTGCCTCGGCCGAGCGCACACCGGTCTTGCAGTACAGCACCGGAATCCGGTCATGCGGCAGCTTGGCCAACCCGTCGCCGGCCTCGATCGTCGACTTGGGAATCAGCTCGGCGCCGGCGATGTGGTTGATGTCCCATTCAACGGGCTCGCGCACGTCGATCAAGGCCAGCTTCTTGCCGGAATCGAGCAGGTCGCGCAGTTCGCGGGGGGTGATCGTGGAATCAGCTGCCGCGTCGGCAGCTTCGTCGGACACCACACCGCAGAACGCTTCATAGTCGATGAGTTCGGTGATCTTCGGCGTCGCAGGATCTTTGCGGATCTTGATGGTGCGATACGTCATGTCCAACGCGTCGTAGACCATCAGCCGACCCAGCAGCGTGTCACCGATGCCGGTGATCAACTTGAT
>JBEVHL010000268.1:0-5161 GCA_040511255.1 Mycobacterium sp.
TTGCGGGCGGGCAACAGGTCAGCTCACGCGCTGGCGCGCGCGGGGGTGAATGCGGCGCGGGCCGATTCCGACACGGCTCCACCGGAGGTCACCGCCTCGGCGTTGCGCGAAGCTGCCGACCACGTGTGCGCCACGATCAGGTCGGTGCAACAGATCGTGGCGGGCGATGATGCCACACCACCCGAAAAGGCAACGGGCACACTGATCATGGACGTGATGGGTACCTCGGACATCCCGCCGGGGCCGGTGCGCGCCGCGGTCCGCGCCCTGAACAATCTCGACCGCACCCTGGCCGAGGTGACCACCCGGGTCTAAGCCGCGTTCGGATTCTCCAGCACCAGCGAGACACCTTGTCCCGAGCCGATGCAGACACCGATCACGCCGTAGCGGACGTTGCGCTCCCGCAGTTCGGTGGCCAGCGTCAGCACGTAGCGGGTACCCGACGCGCCGAACGGGTGGCCGATGGCGACGGCTCCGCCGTTGGGTGTCAGCTTCTCGTCGGGAACGACGAACCCGCCCAACTGATTTGGTAGTTCGCGCAGCACGCCGAGCGCCTGGGCACTGAACGCCTCGTGCACTTCCCAGACGTCGATCTGCTCGGGCGTCAGGCCCGCGCGTTTGATGGCCAGCGGGATCGCCCACGCCGGTGCGAGCCCCATGAACAACGGGTCGATTCCGTACACGGCGGACGACACCACCCGGGCCAGCGGTTCGACTCCCAGTTCGGCAGCCTTCTCCCCCGAAGCCAGCACGATCGCGCTGGCGCCGTCGGTCAGCGGCGTGGAGTTGGCGGCGGTCATCTGGGTGGTGCCCGGCTGGGCCGGCAGCTTCGCCAATGTCTCGGCCGTGGTGTCGTCGCGGATGAATTCGTCGTGCTCGAACAGTCTTTCGGCGGTTTTCTTCGTCGCCGGGATCGTCACCGGCATGATTTCCTTGGCCAGCCGGCCGGAGTCGCGCGCCGCCTTGGCGTGCTGCTGGGACCGCAGTGCGAACGCGTCGATCTCTTCGCGGGTGAACCCGTAGCGATCGGCGACGTTCTGCGCCGTCTCGATCATCGCGATGTAGGCATTGCGGGCCAGCAGCGCCGGGTTGGGCGGGCCACCGGCGCCGGCCCACATGGTATCGAGCATGAACACCGGTCCGCGCGGGCTGAAGGCCGCGTCGCCCTTCATCAGCGCCCAGCCCGATCGCGACATCGACTCGACGCCACAGGCGATTCCGACGCCGAGGTCACCGGCCTTGATCGCGTGACTCAGGTTGGCGGTGGCGCTCACCGACGAACCGCAGAACCGGTTGATCGTCGCACCGGCCACGCTGTCCGGGAACCCCGCCGCCAGCGCAGCCCAGCGTCCGATGTCGCCCATGCCCTCGTGCGCCGGGTTCACACAGCCCGCGATGATGTCCTCGACCTGATCCAGCGGCACCCCGACGCGTTCGCACGCGCCTTTCATGGTCATGCCCAGCAGATCGTCGGTCCGGATATGCGACAGCGAGCTGCCGTACCGGGCGAACGGAGTCCGCACACCGCCGAGCACAAATGCGTCAGTCATCTTGGTACCACCCTGGTCGACGTGGATATGAGTTCATTCTGCACAGCCTTCCGTTCGGCAGACCCGGGTCTGGTCTCTTCGCGCCAGAAAGGTGTGCAGCAGAAGGTGCGAGACGTCCGGTTCGGCTGCCATCAACCGACGAAAGTCCGCCGCGGTGATGCGGTGGATCATTCCCGCGGTGCGGGCCCGCGCCGTCAGATGGGTGGTCTGTCCGGTGAGGAAGTCCAGTTCCCCGAGCACACCGCCGGAACCGTAATACGCCACGACCGATTCGGGCTCGTGTTCTCCTGCGGGACTGATGATCTCGACCCAGCCCGATTCGATGACGATGACGTCGTAGTGGAGATCACCCTGGTGGAACAGCACGTCGCCCGCGGCCACCGCCTGGGGCGAGGCGTACGCGACGACCCGTCGGAACTGGCCCGCGCTCAACTGCGGAACCACGCAGCTCTCCGGCATCGTTCCAGGCTAGGCCGGTGCACCCGAGGGCGGTCGACGACGCCACCGACCGAGCACTGCATGCACATACCTGGGCACGCCCTGAGGCTTTCGGCTCACCATCCCGCACGGGCCACTACTATCCGATGGAAAGCATCGGAGGTGGGAACTGTGAGCACAGCATGCAGCACCGGACGGCACGGCGACCACGACGTCTATGACGCCGACTGTCCCTGCCGCGACCTACTGGACGTCCTGGCCAGCAAATGGGCCGCCCTGGTGATCGGCGCGCTGGAAGCTGGGCCGTTGCGATTCACCGAGTTGCAACACCAGATGGCCGGGGTGTCGCCGAAATCGTTGACCAAAACCCTTCGCCGACTGCAGGAGTACGGCCTGATCGACCGCCTGGTGTACGCGGAGGTGCCGCCGCGCGTCGACTACACGCTCACCCCCACCGGCAAGAGTGCGGCAGTGCCGTTGTCCGCGCTGCGGCAGTGGGCCGAACAGCATCTGGATTCCCTCGAGCCGGCTTGACCGGCAACGCTATCCCCGAGGTCAGTTACGGCCCTTGCGGGTAACCGGGCCTGCGGAGTTACGCTGCGCCCCATGATGGATGCTGTCGGCTCGTTCACCGGGCTTCCGATCGAGGACGACGCCGCGCTACAGGACGTGCGAGTGGAGGTGCCCGAGCTCCGGCCCGATGATGTGCTGGTCCGCGTGATGGCGGTGTCGGTCAATCCGGTGGATGTGAAGCGGCGGGCCAGCCTGCCGACATCGTCCACCCCGGTGCTGCTCGGCCACGACGCGGCCGGGGTGGTCGAGGCGGTCGGGCCTGCGGTGACGACCCTGTCGGTCGGCGACGAGGTCTGGTACGCCGGCGATGTCAGCAGGCAGGGCAGCAACGCAGAGCTGCATGCGGTGGACTCCAGAATCGTTGCGCGTAAGCCGAAGTCACTGTCGTTCGGGGACGCGGCAGCACTGCCGTTGACGACGATCACCGCGTGGGAGACGTTGTTCGAGCGGTTCGGCCTCACCGAGCAGTCCCGGGGCGATCTGTTGGTGCTCGGCGCTGCCGGCGGGGTGGGTTCGATCATGATCCAATTGGCCAAGGCGCTGACCGGTGTCCGCGTCATCGCCACCGCCAGCCGCGACGACTCCCGGGCGTGGGCCCATCGGATGGGCGCCGACGTGGTGATCAACCACCACGCACTGCGCGACGAGGCGCTCGCCGCCGCGCCTGACGGTATCGACTACCTGTTCTCCCCGCACTCACGCGACAACGTCGAGACCTACGCAGCGATCGTGCGTCCGTTCGGGCACATCACCGCGATCGACGAACCGCCAGGCCTGGATCTGTTGCCGCTCAAGGAGAAGAGCATCGCCTGGCATTGGGAATTGATGTTCACCAGGCCGCTGTTCGGCTACGACCTGATCGCCCAGCAGCGGCTGCTGACGCGGGTGGCCGCACTGGTCGATGACAACGTGCTACAGAGCACGGTCACCAAGTCGATCCCGTCGTTCGACGCCGCAGGAATCAGGCAGGCGCACCGCGACGTCGAGTCCGGACGGATGATCGGCAAGGTGGTGGTGCACCGCTAGCCACAGGCGTCGTACAGGTGGGCAAGCACGTCGGCGGTGGTGGTGAAGTCCATGCACTTGTCGGTCACCGACTGGCCGTACACCAGCTCACCGCCCAATGATTGGGCCCCGGCGACCAGGAAGCTCTCCAGCATCAGTCCGCTGATCCCGCGTTCGCCGCCGGCGATCCGGACGGCGATCTCATGGGCGACCTCGGCCTGGCGGACGTGGTCTTTGCCCGAATTGGCGTGCGAGCAGTCGATCATCACCTGCGGGGGCAGTCCCGCGGCCGCCAGTCCCTGGACGGCGGTGGCCACCGAGGCGGCATCGTGGTTCGGACCGGTCGAGCCGCCGCGCAGGATCACGTGGCAGTCCGGGTTACCCGCGGTAGCGACGACCGCACCGCGGCCCAGGCTGTCGATCCCGAAGAAAACATGCTGCGCCGCAGCCGCTTTCACGCCGTCGATGGCGGCCTGGATGTTTCCGTCGGTGCCGTTCTTGAAACCGACGGGCATCGACAGGCCGGACGCCAACTGCCGGTGGATCTGCGACTCGGTGGTGCGCGCGCCGATCGCACCCCAAGCGATGGTGTCGGCGATGTAATGCGGACTGGTGGGTTCGAGGAATTCACACCCGACCGCCAGGCCGAGGGCGCCGATGTCGAGCAGCAGCGCCCGCGCGGTGCGCAGTCCCCGTTCGATGTCGAAGCTGTTGTCCATCCCGGGATCGTTGATCAGGCCTTTCCAGCCGACCGTGGTGCGCGGTTTCTCGAAGTAGACCCGCATGACGATCTTGAGTCGGTCGGCGTAGGCAGCTGCCAACGGCGCCAGCCGACGCGCGTAGTCCAGTGCCGCCTCAGGGTCGTGGACCGAGCAGGGCCCCACGATCAGCAGTAGTCGGTCATCGCGACCGGCGAGGATATCGGTGATTTCGTCGCGGTGCCGGGCCACCGCCTCAGCAGCTGCAGGAGTCAGGGGCAGTTCGGTGAGGAGCTGTTCCGGTGCCGGAACGGCTCGAAAAGAGACGATGCGCCGATCGGCGGTGCTCGCGGCGGCAACGGCGGTGTTGGTGCTGGTCACGCTATCGGGCTTCCTGTGAGTGGTTCTCAGGACATACCCGCGACATCGCCGGAGCCCTGAAATGACGAAAGCAGCGACCGAATGGTCACTGCTTGGGCTCCGGGTGGCGTGGCGCGTGTGGTTAGTGCGCCTTATCTGTGGCTCCACCCGGAGCCGAGATAAAGCGCCAATAGCTGCGCGTGCCGATGTTCACGGCGGCAACGATACCCGTCCTGTCTGCTGCCTTGTCAACCGGCGAATTATTTTTCTGGACCAAACGGAACAGAACCGTGGTGGTCGGCGTTGCCGCGAACATGTCCAACACAGAACCCACAACTGAGGAAAAGATCGCCGACGCCCTGCGCGCCGCGCCGGCGTTCATCTCGGATTCGGCCACCGTCGTTGACCGCGATATGACCACCGTCCTGCGGGCGGGCACGTCCGAATGGACCTGCGTGCCGAGCGCTCCCGGTGTGCCCTTCCCCAACCCGATGTGTGCCGACCCGACGACGATGCAGTGGTTCACCGAGGTCGGTC
>JBEVHL010000269.1:0-15756 GCA_040511255.1 Mycobacterium sp.
GCGTCGGGCACCGAATAGCCGTGTGCCAGCGCGCACGTCGTCGCCGACGCCAGCGTGTCACCTGCGCCGTGGTCATGCCCGGTGTCCACCCGCTGGGTGTCGAACTCGTAGAAGTCGGTGCCGTCGTAGAGCAGGTCGGGACTCATCGTCGACGACCGCAGGTGGCCACCCTTCACCAGCGCCCACTGCGGTCCCAGATCATGCAGGGCGCGTACGGCGTCGCGCTGCGTCGCCGCGTCCACGACGTCGATATCGACCAGCAGGCGCACCTCGTCGAGGTTGGGGGTCACCAGGGTGGCCAGCGGGAAGAGTTGGGTGCGAATGGTATTCAGCGCCGAGGGATGCAGCAGGGGGTCGCCGTGCATCGACGCGCAGACCGGGTCGACCACCAGCGGGACCCGGCCCGACAACCCTTCTCCCTGCCAGGTTTCCACCACGGTGGTGATGATCTGGGACGACGCCAGCATCCCGGTCTTGGCGGCCTGGATGCCGATGTCGGAGGCCACGGCGCTGATCTGGCCGGCGATGATGTCCAGCGGGATTTCGTGGAACGCCTTGACGCCCAACGAGTTCTGCACCGTGACGGCCGTCACCGCGACGGTGCCGTGCAAACCGAGCATCGCGAAGGTGCGCAGATCGGCCTGGATACCCGCGCCGCCGCCGGAGTCGGAACCGGCGATCGTCATCACCCGCAGTGGGGTCTGTCCGGCCGGGCTCAACGGCAGGAATTCTCCCGCGCCCGCATCGATGGGGGAACTCATTCGCTCATCTCCCTACGCCGGCATTACCCGGTCAGGTTCGTACGGTCGACGGCCCCAGCCGTCCTCTCAGCGCGTTTGGTGTGCGCGCTCCCGCGTGGTCTCGGTCGTGCCTGAGTGTTCCAACTTAGCGCAGGGGTGTCGACGGTCACCGGGGGAATGGAATTGCCGACCGTTGGTTTGTATAGCTAACATATGGAAATCCTGCATGCCGCCTGACGACGACCGAGATTGAGCCGAGCCAGACTGAGATGACGAAAAGCCGGGCCCCAGAGGGCGACGAGGTAGTAGTGGCACCGCCCGAGGCAGCCGAGGCCATCACCGGCAGTCGGCGCGCCCGGATGGATCACGACCATCCGCACTACAAGTGGGTCGTGCTGTCCAACACCACCCTGGGCACGCTGCTGGCCACCATCAACGCCTCGATCGTGCTGATCTCGCTGCCTGCGATCTTCCGCGGCATCGGGTTGAACCCCCTCGCCCCCGGCAACGTCAGCTATCTGCTGTGGATGCTGATGGGCTACCTGGTGGTGACGGCGGTGCTGGTGGTCCCGTTCGGCCGCCTCGGCGACATGTTCGGCCGGGTGAAGATCTACAACCTCGGCTTCGTGGTGTTCACCATCGGCGCCGTGGCGCTGTCCTTCGACCCGATGCACCTCGACGGCGGAGCGATCTGGCTGATCGCCTGGCGGGTGTTCCAAGGTATCGGCGGCGCGATGCTGATGGCGTCGTCGTCGGCGATCCTCACCGACGCGTTCCCCGCCAACCAGCGCGGCATGGCGCTGGGCGTGAACATGGTCTCCGCCGTCGCCGGCTCGTTCCTGGGCCTGCTGATCGGCGGCTTCCTGTCCGAGTGGCACTGGAAGGCGATCTTCTGGGTCGGCGTGCCGATCGGCATCCTGGGCACCATCTGGAGCATCCGGTCGCTGAAGGAACTCGGCGTCCGCACGCCCGGCCGGCTGGACCTGGCGGGCACGTTGTCGTTCGGGATCGGGCTCACCGTCCTGCTGGTCGGCATCACCTACGGCATCCAGCCCTATGGCGACTCCACCACCGGCTGGGGCAACCCCTGGGTATTCGGGTCGATCGCGTTCGGCCTGCTCGCGCTGGTCGCATTCTGTTTCATCGAACTCCACGTGGCGTCGCCGATGGTGGACATCCGGTTGTTCAAATCCGCCTCGTTCGGTATGGGCAACCTGGCCGGCCTGATGTCGTCGATGGGTCGCGGCGGGCTGCAGTTCATGTTGATCATCTGGCTGCAAGGCATCTGGCTGCCGCTGCACGGTTACAGCTTCGAGTCCACGCCGCTGTGGGCGGGCATCTATCTGCTGCCGATCACCTTCGGCTTCCTGGTGGCCGGACCGATCGCGGGTTCGCTGTCCGACAAATACGGCGCGCGACCGTTCACCGTGGGCGGCATGCTGCTGATGGCGGCGACATTCGTCGGGCTGGTGCTGATTCCGGTGAACTTCAACTACGCGATCTTCGCGGCGCTGGCCTTCCTCAACGGCCTCGGCGGCGGCATCTTCACCTCACCGAACACCGCGGCCATCATGTCGAGCGTCCCCGCCGCGCAGCGCGGCGCCGCCTCCGGAGTGCGCGCGACGTTCTTCAACGCCGGCTCCTCGCTGTCGATCGGCGTGTTCTTCTCCCTGATGATCATCGGCCTGTCGCACACCCTGCCGACGGCGATGAGCAGCGGGTTGGAGGCGCAGGGCGTCTCGCCGTCGGTTGCTCACGACGTGGCCAACCTGCCGCCGGTGGGCAGCCTGTTCGCAGCCTTCCTGGGTTACAACCCGATCGCCGAACTGCTGGGTCCGTCGGGCGCGTTGGATCAGCCGGGGGTCAACGCAGAGGTGCTGACCGGTAAGACGTTCTTCCCGCAATTGATCACCGAGCCGTTCCACTCCGGCCTGACGGTGGTGTTCATCGCCGCCGCGGTAATGATGCTGATCGGTGCGGTGGCATCGCTGTTCAATCCGGGTCGGTATGCGACGGCCCCGGGGGCGGATAACGAGGCCTGACGACGATGCGGGGCGAGGAACGAGCCCAGCTGAGGAGTCGGGCAATTAGACAAGGCTTAAGGCTCAGGGGTTGACCGCATCGGCCCACACCGTTGTGCAGTCAAGATCAGATCCTTGGTCCCGAATAGCTTGTGCGACAAGGAGTTTCCCGGTCGACGTCAGATGTCGGCGCATCGCCTCGGTCGCTTGCCCCGGTTGGCCCGCGATAATCGCGGCGACGACCGGACGGTGCTCGGCGTCGATATCGCACAGGCTGCGGGTGCGGTCCGCGGTGCTCGCGCCCAGCAGCCGGGTCGACTCGCGCAGCGACCGCACGATGTCGCGCGCCCGGGCATTGCCTGCGGCGTCGAGGATGTCGTCGTGCAGCAGCTGATCATGCGCGGTGAAGGTGTGGTCGTCGCCCGCCGTCGCCGCGGCCCGCAGCAGGTCCATCCGCTCCGTCAGCCGGGCGGCCAGCGCCGCATCGCACACGCCGGCGGCGCGGGCGACGGCGGGCAACTCCAGCGCCAGCCGGATCGCGAAGATGCCGGCGATCTCGCGCGGATCGGGCAGCAGTATGCGAAACCCCTGGCGCGCCTCGAAGCGGATCAGCCCGACTTCCTCGAGCCGCAGCAGGGCGTCTCGCACCGGTGTCCGGGATACGCCGAGGGCCTCGGCAAGTTGGTACACCGAGTACTTGACGCCGGCCCGCATGACGCCGGTGTCGAGGGCGGACCGCACGGCCTCCATCACCAGCTCGGCCCGTCGGCCCTCCGAGCTGGGCAGCGGGGTCAGCTCCAGCTGCGCGTCGGCCACCAGCGCACTCTAACAAAATCAGGGGCTGCGTAGCATGCTACGTGGCGTGTAGCATGCTACGAATGGTCCAGGTCGAAGCCTTGCGGGATGCGCTGCGCAGCAGCGGCATCAGAGATGTCCGCGTGGATTCCACCACCCGGGCGGCGTTCTCCTCGGACGCGTCGCTGTACCGCGTCACCCCCAGGGCGGTGGTCTTCCCGGCCGACCATGACGACGTCGCGGCGGCACTCGGGGTCTGCCGCAGTGAAGGCGTGCCCGTCACCGCGCGCGGTGCAGGCACTTCGATCGCGGGCAACGCTGTCGGTGCGGGCGTGGTCCTGGACTTCAGTCGCTACATGAACCAGGTGTTGTCGGTCGATCGGGACGCGCGCACCGCGGTGGTCCAGCCCGGGGTGGTGCAATCGGTGCTGCAACAGTCGGCGCTGCCGTTCGGGCTCCGGTTCGGTCCCGATCCGTCGAGTCACAACCGCTGCACGATCGGCGGGATGATCGGTAACAACGCCTGCGGTTCGCGCGCGCTGGGTTACGGCCGAACTTCCGACAACGTCGCGGCGATGCGGATACTGACGGCGCGTGGTGAGGATCTGCGGCTGAACTCTGTTGTCGGTCAACCTGATTCGACCACCCTGGAGAGCTTGTCCGCCGTCGCCCGATCGGGCCTGGCGACCATCCGCACCGAGTTCGGCCGGTTCGGTCGCCAGGTGTCGGGCTATTCCCTGGAGCACCTGCTGCCCGAACACGGCTTCGACGTCACGCGCCTGCTGGTCGGCAGCGAAGGCACCCTTGGGGTGTGCACCGAGGCCACCGTGCGGTTGGTCACCGATCCCGCACACCGCGTCCTGGTGGTCCTCGGCTTCCCTGACATCGCCGCCGCCGGTGACGCCACGCCGCTGATCCTGGAGCACCGGCCGACCGCGTGCGAGGGCATCGATTCGCGGATCGTCGACGTGGTCCGCGAGCGGAAGGGTCCCGCCGCCGTTCCGCCGCTGCCGGCAGGTGCCGCGTGGGTGTTCGTCGAAGTGGTCGGCGACACCGTCGAGGAGACCCTTGCCAGCGCGGCCCGGGTTGGAAACAGCTGCGGGGCAATCGATTCGCTGGTGGTGCAGGATGTGGCGCGCGCAGCTGCGCTGTGGCGGATCCGAGCCGACGGCGCGGGCCTGTCGGCGCGCAGCCCGGTGGGCAGGCCGGCCCACGCCGGCTGGGAGGACGCCGCGGTGCCGCCGGAACGCCTCGGCGATTACCTGCGCGACTTCGACGCCCTGATGGAGGACTTCGGCGTCACCGGTATGCCCTACGGCCACTTCGGTGACGGCTGCATGCACGTCCGGATCGACTTCCCGCTGGACCGGCCAGGCGGCACCACGGTGTTCCGCGAATTCCTGCTCGCCGCAGCCAAATTGGTCGGCGGCTACGGCGGGTCGCTGTCCGGGGAACACGGCGACGGCCGCGCGCGCAGCGAACTGCTGCCGCTGATGTATTCGCCTGACGCCCTGGCGCTGATGGCGGCGGTCAAGCACACCTTCGACCCGGGCAACCTCCTCAACCCCGGTGTGGTGGTGGACCCGGTGCCGTTCGACGCCGATCTGCGGGTTCCTGCCGCGCCGCCGTTTCGCCGAGACCTGGCGTTGGCGTATCGACATGACGGCGGCGATTTCACCCAAGCGGTGCACCGGTGTACCGGGGTGGGGAAGTGCCGGGCGGACAACAGCGCGACGGGTGAGGTGATGTGCCCGTCGTATGCGGCCACCCGCGAGGAAAAGGACTCCACCCGGGGCCGCGCGAGGGTGTTGCAGGAGATGATCAACGGCACCGATGTCCGCGGCGGATGGCGCTCGCCGGAGGTGCACGAGGCCCTCGATCTGTGCCTGTCCTGCAAGGGCTGTGCCTCGGACTGCCCTACCGGGGTGGACATGGCGGCGTACAAAGCCGAAGTGCTGCACCAGAGCTACCGGCGCCGGCTCCGCCCGGCGGCGCACTACTCGCTGGGCTGGTTACCTCGTTGGGCGAAGCTCGCCAGTGTGGCTCCGCGGCTGGCCAATTCGGCGATGAAGATGCCGTTGGTCGGTCCGGCTGCGCTCGCCGTGGCCGGCGTGGACAGCAGGCGTCACATCCCGCCGTTCGCGCCCAAAACGTTCCGATCGTGGTTCGCCGCCAATGTGCCGGCTGACGCGCCGGGCGACGAGGTGGTGCTGTTCGTCGACTCCTTCACCAACTACTTCTCGCCCGAGGTCGGCGTGGCGACCGTGCGTGTGCTGCAGGACGCGGGTTACCGGCCGACCTTGACCCCCAGACAGCAGTGCTGCGGGTTGACCTGGATCTCGACCGGTCAGCTCGACACCGCTCGGCGCATCCTCGGCAAGACGGTCGGCACGCTGGCGGACAGTGCGGCTCGCGGTGTGCCCGTGCTGGGGATGGAGCCGTCGTGCACGGCGGTGCTGCGCTCGGAGGCGGTCGAATTGGTCGGCGGAGCAGAGGCCGATTCGGTATCCACGGCCACCCGTACGCTGGCCGAACTGCTGACCGAGCGTGGCTGGCAGCCGCCGTCGCTGGTGGGGGAGACGGTGGTGGCGCAGCCTCATTGCCACCACCATTCGGTGATGAGTTGGAGTCCGGACGCGCAACTGCTGCGCACCGCGGGTGCCGAGCTGTCCCGGTTGGGCGGATGTTGTGGGCTGGCAGGCAACTTCGGCGTCGAGAAGGGACATTACGACGTGTCGGTAGCGGTGGCCGAACAGCAACTGCTGCCCGCGGTCAGGCAGGCGGACCCGACGACGACGATCCTGGCCGACGGCTACTCATGCCGCACCCAGCTGGAGGATCTGTCGGATCGCCGTGGGATTCATCTGGCCCAGTTGCTCGCCGACCGGCTGTCTTAGTTTCGTACCTACACTCGATGCAGTGACGACCGCGCCGATGACGATGCAGAGCGAGGTACGAGCGATGAGGAGGAGTGGCGCATGACAACTGTGCAACGCCGCGGCTTCAATGACGCCGTCACCCGGTTCTGGAGCTTCGCCGCCCCCGCCTACGACCAGGCCTGCCTGCAACGCTGGGTGTACCGGCCCGCGCAGGACGAGGCGATTGCCGCGCTGCGGGCCCACGGCAGCCGCCGGATCGCCGATATCGCCTGCGGCACCGGCATCCTCGCCGACCGGATCCGGCGCGAACTCGGACCGGACGAGGTCTACGGCGTCGACATGTCCGACGGCATGCTGGCCCAGGCCCGGCAGCGGTCCGGCGAGGTCCGCTGGATGAAGGGCCCGGCCGAGGAACTGCCGTTCGAAGACGGTTTTCTCGACGCCATCGTCACCACCTCGGCGTTCCACTTCTTCGACCAGCCCGCGGCGCTGCGGGAGTTCCACCGCGTGCTGGCCCCCGGTGGTCTCGCCGCCGTCGCCACCATCAGCCCGCGGCAGGTGCTGCCGCTGCAATTCCTGTCGGCCAGCCTGACCAATCCCGCGCACAATCCGTCGCCGGCCGACATGCGCACGTTGTTCACCGGCGCCGGGTTCACCGTCGGCGATCAGCACCGGGTCCGCAGGCCGGTGTGGACCCAACTGGTCAGCGACCTGATCACGGTCGGAGTCAAGCCGGAATAGGCCCGCGCCGGCGCGAGTTGGATTTTGAATCAGTCGTTCCAGAAAGGCCGATCATGCCCACTCGTAGCGAGACACCGTTCACCGGCGTCCGGATCAGGTTCGTCAGTGAGAAGAGCATCGACGAACTGCTCGCCGGCCTGCTCGACGATGTCGGCCACCGGCCGGTGTCCCTCGACAAGCTCGCTGCCGAGCACGACACCTGGGAGACCTATCAGGCTGCGGTCGAAACCCACGTCGGGCCAAGCGGTTTCATGCTCTTCGCGTCGATCGACCACGGTGCCTGGATCACGAAGGCGGGTATCGAGCAGCGGGTGGTGCGGTTTGTCATCGGCAACCCGTTGATCGCCATCACGATGCTGCGCCACGACGTGACGGCCGGGCTGTTCGCCCCCGTCGAGTTGCTGGTGACGGAAGAACCGGGCGGCGGAAGCAGCCTGACCTATGTCCGGCCGTCGTCGCTGATGGTGGTGGAGCCCAACGCGGAGCTGCTCGCCGCCGCCGAAGTGCTCGACGCAAAACTCGACGCGCTGGCGGCGAAGGTCAGCTGACCTCGATCACCACCGGGGCATGGTCACTGGGTGCCGGGGTGCCCTTTTTGCCGGGCTTGCGTTCGTCGCGGGCGATTTCGGCGTGGGTGACGCGCGCCGCCAGTGCGGGGGAGCCGAGAATGAAATCAATCCGCATGCCCTGCTTCTTCGGGAAGCGCAGCTGGGTGTAATCCCAGTAGGTGTACACCCCGGGCCCAGGCGTGAAAGGCCGCACCACATCGGTGAATTGGGCCTCGACGATAGCGTCGAACGCCGCGCGCTCGGGCTCGGAGACATGGGTACTGCCCTGGAAGAATGCCGGATCCCAGACATCCTCGTCGGTGGGTGCGATATTCCAGTCACCCACCAGCGCGATCGGCGCCGTCGGATCGTCGGTGAGCCACCCGGCCGCGGTGTTGCGCAGTGCGGCAAGCCATTCCAACTTGTAGACATAATGCGGGTCGTCCAGGGTCCGGCCGTTGGGCACATACAGACTCCACACCCGGACCCCGCCGCACGTCGCGCCCAGGGCGCGGGCCTCGGCCGCTGCCGCGACGTCAGGTTTGCTGCTCCAGGTGGGTTGCCCGTCGAAGCCGATCTCGATGTTGTCGATCCCCACCCGGGAGGCGATGGCGACCCCGTTCCACTGGTTGAACCCGACGTGGGCGACCTCGTACCCCAGCGCGGCGAACGGCATCGTCGGGAACTGGGCGTCGGTGCACTTGGTCTCCTGCAGCGCCAACACGTCGACGTCGGCGCGGGCCAGCCAGTCGACGACACGATCGACGCGGGTGCGGATCGAGTTCACGTTCCAGGTGGCTATGCGCATGCGCTAGAGCCTAGGGTCCAGCTGCGATTCGCCAGAAACGTACCGGTGAGTGTGGTGCAGCCGGAATCCCATGGCCTCGTACAGCGCGATCGCGGGGGCGTTGTCGTCGAGCACCTCGACATACACGCGTGTTGCGCCCTGCTCGGCACCCCAGACCTGCAGCGCAGCGCACACCGCCTGCGCGTGGCCCTGCCTGCGTCTTTCGGGAGCCACCCGCACCGCGGAGATGCCCAGCCAACGGGTGCCGTCGGGCGCGGCAGTCACGGCGCCCCGCCCGACGGCGGCGTCGGCCACCATGGCAAAGGCCACCTCGCCGTCGACCACCGCGGTCAGCACCTCGACGGGCACGTCGCGCTCGTAGAGGGCCAACCACGCCGCATCCGGGCCTGCGGACAGGGTGACGTCGGTACCGCCGGGGGAGCCGGGCAGATCGCCGACCAGCACCCGGGTCGCCTTGACGCCCGGGGCACTGATGCGCAGGAGCCGCTCGGGAACCGCCAGCCAGGCGGGTAGTCCACGGTCGCGATACCAGGCCACGATGGCGGGCAGATCGGCGAGCGCTGCCGAGAAGTCAAGCGGCACAGCCGAATTCGCTCGACTGGTGTAGCCGCCGCCGGCCCGCAGGAACCAGCCGGCCAGCCACTGCTGCTCGGTACCCGGCCAGGCCAGCGCCGCGGCGTGTTCCAGGGCGCGGATCTCCGAGGCGCGGACCGGGCGGTGCGACAGTTCGCGCGCCCAGACGATGGCCTCCGGCGCGACCTCGACGACCTCGCCGGATTTGGTGCGCACCAGCACCAGCGGTGCCAGCGCCTCCAGGTGCCCGATCACGTCGGTCAGGCCGTCCACCAGCCGGTACCGGATGCTGACGCGGCTGCCGACCGACGGCAATTCGGGATCAGTGGCCAAACGGGTCGGGTCCTTCACCGGGTACCCAGAACAACCCGGGCACGCCCCAGCCGTTCGCCTTGACCGTCTTCTTGGCCGCGCGGGCATTGCGGCCAACCAACCGGTCCAGGTACAGGAACCCGTCGAGATGTCCGGTCTCGTGCTGCAGCATGCGGGCGAAGAGTCCGTTGCCCTCGAGGGTGATCTCGTTGCCGTCGGCGTCCAGCCCCGTCACCCGCGCCCAGGTGGCGCGACCCGTCGGGAACGATTCACCGGGCACCGACAGGCAGCCCTCGTCGTCGTCCTCGGGATCCGGCATGGTGTCGGGAACCTCGGAGGTCTCCAGCACCGGATTGATGACCACGCCGCGGCGGCGCGGCGGCTTGCCGCGCTCGTCGGCGCAGTCATAGACGAACACCCGCAGCGGGACGCCGATCTGATTGGCCGCCAGGCCAACTCCGTATGCGGCGTCCATCGTTTCGTAGAGATCGGTGATCAGATCGGCGATGTCTTCGGGCAGCGAACCGTCGGCGCCGACGGGCACCGGACGGGTCGCGGTATGAAGAACCGGATCTCCCACGATCCGAATTGGTACTACTGCCATGGTCGGCAAGCTTAAGTCAGCCGACGCGCGGGCTCAGGTGCCGTCCCATCAGTTGCGCGCGTGGTTCAATACTCGCCGAGACACAGCGATGTCATTTGGGCTGGCGAAAGGCCAAAGGGAGCAAAATGGACGGCGCCATGGCAAGAGCTGAGCGGTCGGGGGATGACGCTGAGCTCACCGATGGGCTGACCCGTCGCGAACACGACATCCTTGCGTTTGAACGGCAGTGGTGGAAGTACGCCGGAGCCAAAGAGGAGGCCATCAAGGAGCTCTTCTCGATGTCGGCGACGAGGTACTACCAAGTGCTCAACGCCCTCGTCGACCGCCCCGAGTCGCTGGCGGCAGATCCGATGCTGGTGAAAAGGCTGCGCAGGCTCCGGGCGAGCAGGCAGAAGGCCCGGGCCGCCCGTCGGCTGGGCTTCGATGTCACCTGAGCTGAACTGAACGCTTTTTCGGGTTATCGACCGCAGTCGATAAGGTGGGCCCAATGAACGAGCGCGTTCCCGACTCCTCCGGGCTACCTCTGCGCGCCATGGTGATGGTGCTGCTGTTCCTGGGCGTCGTCTTTCTCCTGGTCGGTTTTCAGGCGCTGGGCTCCAGTAACGACCCCAGCGACGACGCCTCGGGACCGACCGTCGCCACCTCGACGGCGACCTCGACACCCACCTCGACCACCGCGCCCGCCGAGGCAGCCAACACCGATGTCCGGGTGTACAACATCTCCGAGACCGCCGGTGCGGCCGAAGGCACCGCGACGCGCCTGCGCGACGGCGGCTGGAACGTCACCGAGACCGGGAACCTGACCCTGCCTGGCGTCACCGCCACCACCGTGTACTTCGGCGAGGCCGAAGGTGAACAGACGGCCGCCGAGGACGTGGGCCGACTCCTGGATGCACCGGTGGCACCGCGTATCCCCGAAGTGGCGGACCAGCCACCGGGCGTCATCGTGGTGGTCACAGGTTAGGCTCTGCGCATGGTCAAGCTCGCCAGCCGGTCAGTGCCCAATCGTCGTTCGGTAAAGATTGCCGCTGCCGTCCTCTTCGCCGGCCCCGTCGTGTTACTGAGCGCCTGCTCCCCCAACGAGCCCGTCGCCACCACGCCGGGTACCACGCCGTCGATCTGGTCCGGCTCGCCGGCACCCGACGCCGAAGCGGGTTCCGGTGAGGGGGCCGAAAACAACGCGCCGGCCAACGAGCAGAAGCTGGTGACGGCGCTCAAGACTGCCGACGGCACGCAGGTGGCCACCGCGACGTTCGAATTCCAGCCGGGCTTCGCCACGGTGACCGTCGAGACCACCGGCCCGGGCAAGCTGACCCCCGGTTTCCACGGGATGCACATCCATTCGGTCGGCAAATGCGAAGCCAATTCGGTGGCCCCGACCGGTGGCGCGCCGGGCGATTTCAACTCCGCCGGTGCCCATTTCCAGGCGCCGGGCCACAGCGCGCATCCGGCCAGCGGTGACCTGGCCTCGCTGCAGGTCCGGGAAGACGGCTCGGCGATGCTGGTGACCACCACCGACGCGTTCACCGAAGATGATCTGCTGGCCGGCGCGAAGACGGCCATCATCATCCACGAGAAGGCCGACAACTTCGCCAACATCCCGCCCGAGCGCTACCAGCAGGTCAACGGGACCCCCGGCCCCGACGAGACCACCATGGCTACCGGTGACGCCGGTAAGCGGGTCGCGTGCGGTGTCATCACCGGTTAGTGGGTTAGCCGCAGACCAGAAGCCGGCGCGGATCGACTTCGCCGGCTCCTACCGGCCGACCGTCGGCGTCGAATGGGAGTTCGCCCTCGTCGATGCCGTCACGCGCGATCTGAGCAACGAGGCCGCCGCGGTCATCGCCGAAGTCGGCGAAAGCCCGCACGTACACAAGGAACTGCTGCGCAACACCATCGAGATCGTCACCGGTATCTGTGAGAACGCCGGCGACGCGATGGCCGATCTGCGGTCCACCCTGTCCACCGTGCGGCCCGCGGTGCACAGCCGCGGCATGGAGCTGTTCTGCGCGGGCACCCATCCCTTCGCGCAATGGTCGGCGCAACAGCTGACCGACGCGCCGCGCTACGCCGAACTGATCAAGCGCACGCAGTGGTGGGGTCGACAGATGTTGATCTGGGGCGTGCACGTGCATGTCGGGGTGTCGTCCTCGCAGAAGGTGATGCCGATCATCTCCTCGCTGCTCAACCACTACCCGCACCTGCTGGCGCTGTCCGCGTCATCGCCGTGGTGGGGCGGTGAAGACACCGGGTACGCCAGCAACCGCTCGATGATGTTCCAGCAGCTGCCGACTGCCGGGCTGCCGTTCCAGTTCCAAACCTGGCCGGAGTTCGAGGGTTTCGTGCACGACCAGAAGAAGACCGGCATCATCGACCACATCAACGAGGTCCGCTGGGATATTCGGCCGTCGCCGCACCTGGGCACCATCGAGATCCGGATTTTCGACGGCGTGTCCAACACCCGCGAGCTGGGTGCCCTGGTGGCCCTGACGCATTGTCTGGTCGTCGAGCTGGACCGCCGGCTCGACGAAGGCGAGGCACTGCCGACCATGCCGCCGTGGCATGTGCAGGAGAACAAGTGGCGCGCAGCGCGTTACGGCTTGGACGCGGTGATCATCTTGGACGCCGACAGCAACGAGCGCCTCGTCACCGACGACCTCGATGATCTGCTGAACCGGCTGGAGCCGATCGCGCGGTCGTTGCACTGTGCCGACGAACTGGCGGCGGTGGCCGAAATCCCGCGCCGCGGGGCGTCCTATCAGCGGCAGCGTCGCGTGGCCGAAGAACACGACGGCGACCTACGGTCCGTGGTGGACGCCCTGGTCGAGGAACTCGATGTCTAAGGTGCGCGGTCTGCTCGCGGCACTGGCCGGGATCGCCATCGTCGCCGCGGCGATCGTGGGCTGCTCCGAAACCGTCACCGGCACACCGCAGGCCGACCCGGCGCAGACCGGTCAGCCGCTGTCGCCGGAGACCACCACCTCCCGCAGCACCACCCGCACCAGCACCACGACGTCGACGTTGATCCCGACCCGGACGGCGGGGCCACCGTCGGGCACTCCTGGCGCGGCACCCGCCGGCGCCGACACCACCTGCGGTGACTACAACGAGATGGCCGACGCCGACAAGCAGGCGGTCATCGAGGCGATCGGCAAGGACAACGCGATGGTGCAGCAGGGTGAGCCGGAGATGTGGATCTCGGTCGCCGACATGCTGTGTGTGATCGCGCAGCCGACGGCGTACGTCAGAGACGTTGTGATGGGCAAGATGTGACCGAAAGCGCGATGTTCCCGCTGGAGTCGGTGCTGCTGCCCGGCGACGAACTGCCGTTGCGGATCTTCGAGCCGCGCTATTCCGCATTGGTGCGCGACTGTCTGGACACCGAGCACCAGTCGTTCGGCGTGGTGCTGATCGAACGCGGCCGCGAGGTCGGCGGCGGCGAAAAGCGCTGCGATGTCGGGGTGCGCGTCCGGATCGCCGAACACGAAGACTACGGCGAGGGCAAATATCGGCTCAGATGCCCGGTGCAGGAACGTATCCGGGTGATCGAATGGCTGCCCGACGACCCCTACCCGCGCGCGGTCGTCGAAGCGTGGCCCGACGAGCCCGGTGCCATCGGGGATGCCGAGATCGGTGATGTCGAGAACCGGATCTGGGCGCTGTTCGAGCGCATTGCCTCAGCGCGCGGGCTGGCGCTCAACGACCGAGAGTCGTTGTTGGGCAGTGACATTCCCGGTGACGCCGGTGAACGGTTGTACGCCCTGGCCGCCCGGGTGCCGATGGGCGTCGCCGACAGGTATGCGGTGCTGGCAGCGCCGGCACCGGTCCAGCGGCTGGTCGCGCTGCGCGAAGCGGTGGAGAGCGTGACCGCGATGGTGGAGTTTCAGCTGTCCTCACCCGGCGAGGATTGACCGGACGTCCGAATCTCGTCGACCGTCATCAGGTCGTCGCGGACATTCTGTTCCCGGTAGGCGAGCTGCCCGACGCGCTGCGCGACCACCGGCGCGGTGATGATGGTGAACATGCCGGTCAGCACGATCATGCCGACGTCGATGTTGCCGCGTAGCCGGATCGCCGCGCCGGCCAGCACCAGCAGCAGACCCAGCACCTGAGGCTTACTGGCCGCGTGCATCCGCGACAGGGTGTCGGGGAACCGGACGATGCCGATGGCCGCGGTCAGCGCCAGTGCGGAGCCGCCGAGAATCAGCACTGCGGAGACGATGTCGAATGCGGTCATGGCAGATTCACGTCCTCGGTATCGCGGACACGGAACCGGGCGACGCTCACCGAGCCGACGAAACTGATCAGCGCCAGCGCCGCCAGGCTGTAGGTGACGGTGGTGTCCAGGCTGTAGGCCGCCCAGGTGCCGATGGCGCACATGGTGACCGCGACGACGGTGTCGAGCGCGACGAGGCGGTCCAGCGTGCTCGGCCCGGCCAGCAGCCGGAACATGGTGATGACACCGGCGGCGATCAGCATCACCGCGGCGATGGCCCAGACGACGTTCATGCGTGCCTCCTGGGCCGGTGGAGCGGGTGGTGGCGATTCACGGCTGCACCTCCTGGTCTTCCCCGGCGGTCACCGAGGGCCGCCATTCGCTGTCCCGCTCGAAAGCCTTCACCAGCAGGCGCTCCACGACCTTGACCTGGTGGTAGAACTGCTTCACCGAGCGCTCCGAACCGACGTCGATGACATGCGCGTAGATCAGCCGGCGCCGCTGGTCGATCTCCAGCACGATCGAGCCGGGGATCAGATTGATGATGTTGACCGCCAGGGCAAGCACCAGATCTGATTTCAAATCCAGCTTGGCGCGCAGCACGGCATTCAACGGCGACGGCCCCGGCCGGACCGCCAGCCAGGCCACCTGCGTACTGGACACCACCAGATACCACGCCACCCGCACGATCAGATGCAGCAGGCTGACCGGATGCACCTTGCCCTGGACCGGCACCGGCGGCAGTGGCAGCAGCAGGGTGATCACCAGGGCGATCGCCAGCCCGGACAGGATGTTCGCCACAGAGACGCTGCCCCACAACAGGATCCACACCAGGGTCAGCCAGACCAGGATCCACGCCCGCAACGTACGCCGTCTCATCGCGGGCCTCCGAGCACCGCGCTGATGTACTCGCCGCGGTCCAGCACCTCGGCCGCGGCGCGTTCGGCGTAGCCGAAGATCGGGCCGGCGAACACCGTCAGTGCCAGACCGACCCCGAGCAGGGCCATCGTGGGTGCCACCATGCCGACGGGCATCCGGCCGACGTCGTCGCGGTCGTCGAAGGCGATGTCCTCGGAGACGTCGAGCAGGGCCGACGGTGCCGCCGCGGACAGGTCACCTTCGGGGGCGTCGACGCGGGCCCGCCAGAAGGCCTTGGTCCACACCCTGGCCACCACGTACAGGGTCAGCAGGCTGGTCACCACCGCGCCGCCGACCAGAATCCAGGCCAGTACCGACCCGTTCGCCGAGCCGGCCTCCAGCAGCGCCACCTTGCCGATGAAGCCCGAGAACGGTGGAATGCCACCGAGATTGAGGGCGGGCACCAGGAAGACGAACGCCAGCAGTGGGCTCGCGGTGGCCAGTCCACCCAGCCTGCGCAGCGTCGACGCCCCGGCCTGGCGTTCGATCAGGCCGACCACCAGGAACAGGGTGGTCTGCACGATGATGTGGTGGGCCACGTAGTAGATGGCCCCCGACATGCCGAGCTGGTTGGCCAGAGCGATGCCGAACACCATGTAGC
>JBEVHL010000270.1:0-6936 GCA_040511255.1 Mycobacterium sp.
TCCCCTGAATCGTGTTGATTCAGGGGAGTTTGCGTCTGCTCGGCGTGGAGCTCACTGGGACGACACAACAGGCGCCTCGGGCAGCGGCATCGTGTCGTAGAGCCGCACGCCGCGATTGTTGAGCCGGGCGATCGACTGCGTGACGCCCAGCGGCAGCACCGACACCAGGCGGCCGACCCCGACGAGTGCGTTGACCCCCCAACGGGTTCGCGGCACGATCGCCTTCGCGTTGACGCGGGCCAGCTTTCGACTGCCCAGCACCGACGGCATCATCGTGTGCTCGTAGGCCGCGAACGCCGAGGCGTGGGCATCAGGGAAACGGGCCAGTTCGCCCGCCAGCACATACGCGCCGTAGACGGCCAGGCTGGTGCTGCCGCCGACCGCCGGACCGGGGCAGTAGCCCGCATCGCCGACCAGAGTCACCCGGCCCCGCGACCAGCCGGCCATCTCCAGTTGGGTGATCGCGTCGAAGTAGAACGTCGGCGTCGAGTCCACCTGCGCCAGCCAGGCATCGACCTCGGCGGACACCCCCGCGAACGCGGCGCGCAGCTGGGTCTTCTGACCCGGCTCGTCGCGGTGGTCGAACTCCAACGGCGATGACGGCCGGAAGATGAACACCGCCCGCGCATCGTCGAGATGACCGGCCGTGTAGATCATCGCGACCCGGTTGGGTTCGAAGTAGCCGGTCATCTCGCCCTGGTGCGCAAGCGATTTCGGTACGGACACCACCGACAGGTAGCCGCCGAGGAAGCGTTCCGCGACCTCGTCGCCGAAGATCAGCCTCCGCACACCGGAGTGCAGGCCGTCGGCGCCCACCACCACGTCGAACGACCGGGGGCTGCCGTGCTGGAACGTGACGTCACCGTCGTCGGAGATGGACGTGATCTGGTCACCGAACAGATACTCGACGTCGGCACGGGCGGCGTCGTAGTAGATCTCGCTGAGGTCGTCGCGCATGATCTCGACATGTCGGTCCGACATCGCCTGCTCCAGTTTGAGGTAGTCGATGCGGGCGGGCCGCGAAGCCCAGGGCCGGTGCGCCTTCAGCACGGCGGTGCCGGTGGCGCGTGCCTCGATCTGCGGCAGCACGCCCATTCGTTCGGAGATCTCCATGGCCGGGCGGAACAGGTCGATGGCGTGGCCGCCGGTTTTGCGCAGCGCGGGGGCGCGCTCGACGACGGTGACGTCGAAGCCGTGCCGGGTCAGCCAGTACGCCAGCACAGGTCCGGCAACACTGGCTCCGGAAATGAGAACTCGCATGAAACTCTCCTTACTTAACGGTCGGTAAGCACAATACCGGCAGCTTACCTACCGATAGGTCAGCTAGGGTGGCTACGTGAGCAGGCCTGCGTCGGACACCCGTGCGCGCATCCAAGAGGTGGCCAGGGAGCTGTTCAGCGAAAAGGGCGTGCAGCGCACCAGCCTGCAGGACATCGCTGCCCGCCTCGGTATCACCAAACCCGCGCTGTACTACCACTTTCGGTCGCGCGAAGAGCTGGTCCGCAGCATCCTGCAGCCGCTGATCGACGAGGGCGAGCGGTACGTCGCCGAACAGGAGACTCGCGAGGACCCGACGCCACGCGAACTGTTGGAGGGTTATTTCGACTTCCACTACCGCCACCGTGCCGATCTGCTGCTGGTGATCGCCGAGCTGTCCACGCTCGCCGACCTCGGTCTGATCGACACCCTGCTGGCCTGGCGAGAACGGTTGGTGCGCTTGGTGTTCGGGCCCACACCGACGCTGACGCAATCGGCTCGCGGGGTGATCGCCTTCGGTGGCCTTCAGGACTGCTGCCTGCAATTCCCCGACGCGCCGCAGGACGAACTGCGTACGGTCGTGGTCGACGGTGCGCTCGCGGCGATGGGACTGGGCAGTTGACCGACACGTTCACCGCGACATTGGCCGCCGGTATCGCCGGCTACGGCAGCCGGCCCTGCATCGAGTTCGAACATCGCTGGTACACCGGCGACGACATCACCGCCTATATCGACGGCATCGCCCGCCTGCTCGACGTCGCCGGGGTACCCGACGACGCTGCGGTCGGCCTAGTGGTCCGCAACCGGCTACCGCATGCCGCCGCGATCGTCGGACTGATCGCGGCGGGGCGACCGCTGGCGATGATCTATTCGTTCCAGTCCCCGGAGTCGATCGCCCGCGACGTCGAACAACTCGACCTGGCCGCGGTGATCGCCGACGCGGACGACTGGACCCAACCGGTGATCGACGCGGCCCGGCGGGCGGGCAGCGCCGGGGTGGCGCTGTCGCCATCCGGAGTGACCGCGGTGACCGGGCTGGAGCACGCCAGCGGCGCGCACGCGAACCTGCCGGCCGGCCTGCACATCCTGACCAGCGGCACCACCGGCCCACCGAAACGGGTACCGATACCGGTGAACGTGTTGGCGCACATGGTGATCAGCGTGCACGGCGCCCGCACGGTGACACCGCAGGATCCGCCGGGCCTGGCGTACTGGCCGTTCGGCAACATCGGCGTCTGCCAACTGATTGCCGCGGTTTACGTGGGCAGCCGGATCGTGCTGCTGGAGAAGTTCAGTGTCGACGAGTTCGTCCGTGCAGTGAAAACCCACGGCATCGCCGGTGCCGGGGTGCAGCCCGCCGTGATCCGGATGCTGCTCGACGCGGACCTGTCCCCGGCGGACCTGGCGTCGCTGGACTATCTCATCAGCGCATCGGGTCCGCTGGAGCCCGACACCCGGGAGGCCTTCGAGGCGAAATACGGCATTCCGATCCTGCCCGCTTACGGCGCAACAGAATTCGCCGGTTCGGTCTGCGCGTGGACCCCCGAGCTGTACCGCGAACATGGCCGCACCAAGCGCGACAGTGTCGGCCCGCCGCTGCCGGGCATCGGAGTCCGGATCGTCGACGCCGAGACCGGCGCGGAAGTTCCGACCGGCACGCAGGGCCTCCTGGAGGCGCACAACCCACTGATCGGGCCGGACTGGATTCGCACCACCGATCTGGCGTCCGTCGACGCCGACGGCTTCGTCACCCTGCACGGCCGAGGGGACGGCGCGATCAACCGCGGCGGGTTCAAGATCCTGCCGGAAACGGTCCGCCGGGTGCTGCTGTCGCATCCCGCGGTGCGCGACGCCAGCGTCGTCGGCGTGCCTGACGCCAGGCTCGGCGAGGTGCCGTTCGCGGTCGTCGAGATCATCCCCGGCGCCGCAGCCCCGTCCGAAGCCGAACTGCAGGACCTGGTGCGTGCCGCGCTACCGCGCCATCACATCCCCGTCGCGATCACCGCGATCGACGAGTTGCCCCGCAATCCGTCGCTCAAGGTCAGCCTGCGCGAGGTGAAGGCGCTGTATCAGAACCCGCCGAGATCCGCCGACATCCAGCGCTGAGGCTGCATGAAGATGGCGACGTTCTCGCCCAGCTCCCGGTGGGCGAATTCCAGGTAGCCGTCCACCTTGTCCGGCGGCAGGTACCGCCGGGTCATCTCTTCCAGCTGCGCATCGGTGCCGGGCTCGATGCGGCTGACCGCACCGTCGACGGCGACATAACGCACCGTCGGTTCGGCGCGCTCGACCATCAGCGAGAAGAAGCCGGTCGCCTCGATCAACCGGGCCTTTTTCGAGGCCGGGCCGGTGAGAATCCACGGCTCGCCGCCGGGGGTGTACTGGTACCAGATCGGCACGGTCAGGGGGCCGTGATTATCGCCGGAGTTCACCGACAGTGCGGCGACCCGGGACTCGGCCAGAAACTGTTCGCGTTCGTCTTTGGAAAGGGCCATAGCTTCCAGGTTAGCGACGGATCAGTCGACGCTGATGGCCTTGACGATGTTGGTCCGCGCCCCGCGGACAGCCGGCGGCACCGACCCGGCCAGGCAGATCAGCAGCGCCCCAACGCCGATGGCGATCATCGCGGGACTCGGCTGCCACGCCACGTCGATGCTGAGCACGCCGGTCAGCGCCACGGAGATCAGGTACTGGATCGCAGTACCGAGCACCAGCCCCAGGATGCCGCCGACGACGCCGATGCCCGCGGCCTCGGCCAGGATCGTCTGCAGGGTGAAGCGGCGGGTGGCCCCGATGGCCCGCAGCACGCCGATCTCGCGCCGGCGGTCCAGGACCGACAACATCAAGGTGTTCAACAGGGTGATCGCCGAGACCACCACGACGATCCACGCGATCAGCGTGATGACAGCCGTCACCTGATCGAGCGCACTGGCCACCCCGTCCAGCGCCTCGCGTCCCGAATAGATGAATGATTCTGGCGCAACGACTTTGCGAATCGCCGCCTGGACTGTATCGGCGTCCGCACCCGGCGCCAGGGTGACTTCCAGGTCGGTGGCGCCGGGCCGGGAGAACCAGGCCTGCATCGGTGCCAGGCTCATCGCGATGGTGCCGGTCATCCCGGAGAAGTAGGGCACCAGTTCGAGCACCTGAACCCGGCGCTCGCCGGCCGGGGTGGCCAGCGTGATCAGATCGCCGGCGGTCACCCCCATCGCGCGGCCGAGGTCCCGCGACAGCGCGACACCGTCACCGGCCAACAGCTTTTCGCGATCCGCCGGGGCCATCGACGTGTAGATGTCGCGGTGCGAACCGGGCGCGATCCCGAGCAGCATCACCCTGGTGCCGCCTACCGTGGCGAAGGCCATCTGCCCGGGCACCACACCGTCCACGCCCGGCACGGCCGCGACGGCCGATTCGGTGTCGAGGGGTAGCAGCGCGCTGGAGTAGTCAGTGGCCGCAGCCGAGCTGACCCACAGATCGACATCGGCCACCGACGAGAACGACGCCACCGTCGAGTCCACAGCGTCGGCGGTCGCGCCGGTCACCGCCACCGTGGTGACCACTGCCGTCAGCACCGTCATCATCGCGACCCACATCCGCCGCGGTGCCCGTTCGATACCGGCGGCGCCCAGAACACCTGCCGCGCCGAACAATCGAGCGATCGCCGCGGCTGCCGCGATGATCGGACCCGACATGGCGAAGCACAGCAAGCTGCCCCCGATGAATGCCAGCGCGATCGACGCCATCGCCAGTTGCCCCGGATCGCTGGTGACGATCAGCACCGTCGTGGCCAACAGGGCGGTGCCCGCGATCCCCGCGGCGATCCGCAGCGTGCGCGACCCCGCTTGAGTTGTCGACGCCCCGCTCGGTGCCAGGGCCTCCACCGGGGCGACGCCGTGCACCTGGCGTGCCGCCAGCGCCGAGGCGGTGACACTGGCCAGGACACACGCGGCGATGGCCACCGGCACGACATAGCCCGGCAGCACGTATTCGATGCGGGCCTCCAGGGACTGCACCATCGTCGACGGCAGCCGCCCGATGGCCAGGTAGCCGATGGCGATCCCGATCACCGAACCGACTGCGCCACCGAGGAAGCCGAGCAGGGCGGCCTCGGCCAGCATGTCGGACATGATCATCCGGCGCTTGCCGCCGAGCGCCCGCATTGTCGAAATCAGGGGACGACGCTGGGCGATGGCGATGCTCATCGCGTTGTAGCTCAGGAAGGCGGCGACCACCAACGAGACCGAGGCCGCGAGCAGTGTCATCGCCTGCAGAATCGCAAATGAGCTACTGGCTTGGGCGGCACGGAAACTCGGGGTGGCCACCACTGCGCGCCCACCGATGGCGTCGTGCACTGCGGAACGGACCTGACCGGTATCTGCTCCCGGCGGGGTGAACAGCAGGATCGAGTCCAGCCTGCCCGGGCGGCCGGACAGCTGTTGGGCCAGCGACAGCGGCGCGATCACGAAGCGGGCATCATTGAGCCGCCGCGCGGCGTCGCCGTCGACCACCGACACGGCTGTCACCTGCGTCGCGCCGAGATCGAACTGTTCGCCTTTCGCGATGCCCAGGCCGGCGCCGACGATCACGCCGCCGGAGTTCACCGTCACCGGGGACCCCGAGTCGAGTTCGTGCTGGATCGCCGTCTGCAGATCCGAGTGCAGCGCAGACGCGTTGGCGCCGAGGCCGAGCAACAGGGCGGGAAGGGCGTGCACGGTCATCCGGGTGCGCAGCATCGGCACCGCAGCGGTCACCCCCGGGACGCCCGTGACGGTGGCCAGCAGGGATTCGTCGAGGCCGTCGTCGGTGATGCCGGAGACTTCCAGATCGGCGTCCCCGCCGATGCTGGCGGCGAGGCGTTCGATGGAACCGGTGATGGAGCCCGACACCCCGAGCACGGCGACCAGCAGTGCGGCAGAGACCGCGACCACCGCCACCGATGCCATCGCGCGGCCCCAATGCGTCCGCAGTTCACGGATATTGAGCACGTTGAGGCGGCTGAGCGCAGCGGAGATCACCGCATCGACGACCGGGTGGCTGCATGCCTGCCGCGCCGGCGGCCGGCCGGTACCTCGGCCACCGCGCGGATCCGGTCGGTGGCCGGTTCGGCGGCGGGGTGGGCGGTGTGGCGGCCGCGTCGAGGTGAATTCGCCCCGAAGACATCGGATTTCACCGCGCCGTCCTGCAGGGTGATCACGCGGTCGGTGTCCGCGGCGGCCTCCAGGTTGTGGGTCACCATGACCACGGCGCGCCCGTCACCTGCGTTGTGCGCCACGTCGCGCAGCAGTTCGAGAATGGCGTGGCCGGTCGACGAGTCCAGATTTCCGGTGGGCTCGTCGGCCAGGATCAGCGGGGGATTCATCATCAGGGCCCGCGCCACGGCCACCCGCTGCATCTGGCCGCCGGACAACTCCGCGGGTCGGTGCTCGAGCCGTTGCCCCAGCCCGACCAATTTCAACAGCCGGACCGCATCAGGCTTGGCGTGGCGGAGCTTCTTGCCGTCCAACAGCATCGGGATGGCGACGTTCTCCCACGCCGTCAACGTCGGAAGCAGATTGAAGAACTGGAAGATGAAGCCCACCTGATGGCGGCGGAACGTCGACTGCTGATCGTCGGTCATCGCAGCGATGTCGACACCGTCGAAACAGATGGTTCCCGAGTCGGGTGAATCCAGCGCCCCGA
>JBEVHL010000271.1:0-3760 GCA_040511255.1 Mycobacterium sp.
TCCGAGTCACCGACGCATCAGGCCGCATCCTCGAACCAGGATCACTGGCCAGACCCCCAACCACACCCCCACCCGACGTTCCACCGTGCACCGGGCCCACCGGAGAACGCGCCGACTGGTGGTGGTACACACCCTTCGAACCATCGCCAACCACCACGAACTGAACACTCGATTCCTGTTGGTAGGAAGGACGATTCGTGTCAGTCTCCATCGCCAATCGGATAATCGGTGTATCCGTGCGGCCCTGGCGTGTAGTAGGTCGTGTGGTCTGGCGTGGCAAGTGGCGTGCCCGCGGCGAAACGTTGTGGGAGATCGGGATTGGCGATGAACGCTTGTTCGGAGAACCTGGGACGGAAGTGGCTTCACATGCCATCACCAGGAGCCGACGGCGTCGAGGATGTCGAGACGAACTGGCGGGCAGCCTGACCGGGCAGCGCCATCGATAACGAGACAACCTCGCGCTGGCGCTGGTGCACGGGATCAAGCCGGCGACCGAGGTGCCTTCGTTGGAGGACGCACCACAGGCGCCGCGGCGGACCAATCCGATCCGGGATCAGTCCAGCTGCTGTCGGGCCAGCCAGGTGGACAAATCGTCGTCGTAGCCGCTCAGTTCCTGAGTGCGGGTGAAGTCGGCTTGATACGCCGGCAGTCGAGTGAACCACTGCCACATGGCGCTCTGATCGGCATCGTCGGCCAACGCGCTCAGCGGTATCTCTTGGTACTCGGTCGCGATGTTGAAGCGCTCGGCGATCTTTGCCGCCATCTGTTCGCCGGTGAGTTCATCAGAGGCGATCTCGACAGCCGAGCCCGGCGCAGGGTGCCGAATCAGAAACGCCGCCACGACTGACCCTATGGTTCGGACTGAAACCATCTGTAGTGCAATGTCTTTGGGTAGCGGCATGGACAGGACGGCGGCCTCTTCGGTTCGCTGCACCATGGACAGCAGGTTCTCCATGAAGAAGGTCGGCCGCACGAATGCCACCGGCGTCGCGTCGACCAGAAACTTCTCAATCCGGTACTTGCTCTCGAAGTGCGGTACGCCGCTGCCGCGTTCAACTCCACCAACGGAGCTATAAACCATGAACGGCAGATCGGCCTTCGATGCGGCTTCGGCGAGCGTCCTGCCGTGCTCTACCTCGCCCTCGATGCCTGCGGGCCCGGAGAAGGTGGTCATTGCGAAAGCAGCCGACGCGCCATCAAACAGCCGCTGCAGTGACTCGACCGAACCGAGATCCGCTACGACGACGTCCGCGCCTCGATGCGCCGCGTCCAGTGCCTTGGGTGCGGCGATGTCTCGCACCGCTGCCCGGACCGGAACGCCGGCGTCCAACAGTGCCGTCAGTGCCGCCCCGCCCTGCTGGCCCGTCGCGCCGATGACAACGACGGGCCCGGCGGCCGCAGCCGTCACGACTCGACCCGAATCCACCGCGCCGGCCGCCCCGCGGTTTTATAACAAGGTGAACAGAACGTCATGAGCAAGGAAGTTATCAGCTGCCGAGGCTTCGCGCAGCGACTCGTACGATGGGCAGATGGCACGTCCGCCGGAATTCGACCGCGCACAGGCGCTGGTCAAGGCTCTACACCTGTTCTGGGAAAGGGGCTATGACCGCACCACCGTCCGTGACCTCACGGACGTGATGGGCATCTCCGCGCCAAGTCTGTACAACACCTTCGGCGGCAAGAAGGAGCTCTTCGACGAGGCCGTCGCCGCGTACACGGGTTCGCCGAATCGCGTCGTCCCCCCGGGTCTGCAGGAACGCACGGCGCGCGCCGTGTTCTCGAAAATTCTCGACATCGCTATCCGCGAATACGGCAGCTCCACCCAGCCCCGTGGGTGTCTCGTCATCTCCGACCCCATCCTCGGGGACGAGCGACTCCTCGGCCGCGTCGCCATCCGCGCCAGGATGCAGCAGGCCTACGACGACGGCGACCTGCCCGAGGATGCCAGCGTGGAGGCGTTGACCGACTACATCGACCTCGTGCTGCGCGGGTTGTCCTCCATCGCACGAGACGGGGTCAGTCCCGACGCCATGCGCGCCGCCGCAGACGTTGCGCTTCGCGCCTGGCCGCGGTCGAAACGCCGGTCGACGCGCAGCTGACCGCCGTCGAAACAGTCCACTCTTGCAGCGGTACTGGGGCATCGAGCCGTAGCCGATGAGGTGACGGAACTTCCGCATCCCCTCCGGCGCAGTGATACGGTCACCGCGGTACAGTTTTGTCAGCATTGTTATAAAACCACGATGGGCGCTGCGTACACGTCTGTCACGGCACTTGGAGGACAGTAGTGAGCACGCCCAGCCCCATCGAGAAATTGATGCACGACAACCTGCTGGCGGTCTTCAATGAGCGCGATGCTGCGAAGCGTCAGGCCGCCGTTCAGCGGACCTATGCCCCGGACGTGCGCTGGACGGACGCCGAAGGAGTGACGACCGGTCACGCAGGACTTGATGCCAAATGTGTTGGTTTGCAGGCCGGTATCGGGGATCTGCAGTTCGAGCCGGCGGGTCCGCTGCACGAACTTCCGGGTTTCGGCTACCTGGCATGGCGGCTGGTCGATCCAGCCAACGGACAGGAGCACATGTCGGGTTTCGATGCCGCCGTGATCGCTGAAGGTGTGATCACCGACCTGTGGACGGTGCTCATTCCGCCGAGTTCATGACGAGTGCCGAGCCGGCAACGAGGAGCAGCCACCCATGACTGTTCAGCCGAACGCACCCATCGACGTCGTCCGACGCAACATCGAGGCGGTCCAGAATGGCGGCGATTTCACAGTTTTCGACGAGCTCTTCGCCGACGACTTCACCGACCACACACCGCAACAGGGCGTGACCGCCGACAAGGACGGGGTCCGTACGCTCTACACCGGCCTGCGCACCGCCTTTCCCGACTTTCACGCCGACATCCATTGGCAGACAGTCGAAGATGACAAGGTTACGACGTTCAAGACCTACCACGGAACTCACCGCGGCGAATTCCTCGGCGTGCCGGCCACCGGTCGGAGCGTTCACTTCGACACCATCGATGTCTTTCGTGTCCGCGACGGAAAGCTCACCGACCACTGGGGCGTCGCCGATCTGCTTGGCGTCCTGATCCAACTCGGCCGCTTGTCGATCAGCGAAATCTGATGAAATAGAACAGGACTCACGCATGACCAGACCGCTCGCAGGAAAAGTCGCGCTGATCACCGGCGGATCCCGAGGCATCGGTGCCGCCATCACCACCCGCCTCGCCGCCGAAGGTGCCACCGTCGCCTTCAGCTACGCCCGCACTGCCGACGCGGCCACCCACCTCGTCCAGACCCTCCGCGACGAAGGCGCTCAGGCCGCGGCCTACCGAGCCGATCAGGCAGACCCAGCGTCGTGTGCACGGCTCGTCAGCGAGGTCGTCGAGACCTATGGGCCGCTGGACATCCTCATCAACAGTGCAGGTGTCTACAAGACCGGGGCCATCGGGCCCACCGGCGCCGCGCAGGCACCGTTCCCCGGCATCGGCGACTACGTGGCCACCAAGGCGGCACTCGCCGCCTACACCAGGGCGTGGTCACGCGATCTCGGTGCTCGCCAGATCACCGTCAACATCGTCCAGCCCGGTGCGGTCAATACCGACATGAACCCCGCCGACGGACCCACGCCGCGTTCCAGAAGTCGCTGAACTCGCTGAACCGCTTCGCCGATCCCACCGAGGTGGCCGCACTTGTCGCGTTCCTCGCAGGCCCTGACGCGGGGTTCATCACCGGCACCACCGTCAACATCGACGGTGG
>JBEVHL010000272.1:0-10124 GCA_040511255.1 Mycobacterium sp.
CCGACTGCAGTCCACCCTCCCGGGCCAGCGACCCGATCGCCTCGCCGCGACCGCAGTCCGCCAGCAAGCGCAGCGCCCGGTACAGCGACGACTTGCCGGTGCCGTTGGCGCCGGTGATCACCGTCAGCGGACCCAGCGGCAGCACCACGTCCCTCAGCGAGCGGTAGCCGTGCACCGCGACCGTCGTCAGCATGTGATGCACGCTAACCGGTCGCCCCGACAGCAGGGGCCGGCCGGACTACTTGGCGTTGCGGTCGATCCCCAGTGCGTCGGTCATCGTGAAGAACAGATCAGTCTGGTCGGTCAGCCCGACGACGTTGCCCGCCCGCGGCCCGAACGCCGCGATGCGCACCTGGGTGCCGGTATGGGTCTCGTCTTCGACCCCGACGTCGGCGGACGTGCCGTAGCTGATGGTCATGTCGGCACCGTCGGCGGTGGTCAGCTTGCTGGTCAGACCCGGGTACATCACGTCGCGCACCCGTTCGATGGGCTGCTTGGTGTCCTCGGCAATGCCCTGCAGGTCCTCTTCGGTCAGTTCTTCGACGATCTGGCTGGTGTGGCCGTGATCGGCGGTGGCGATGACGAGCGTGTTGCCGTCCTTGCGGGCGAAGTCGAGCGCTTTCTGCACGGCTTCGTCGAAGTCGACGGTTTCGCCGATCTGACCGCACGGGTCGGCGGCGTGGTCACGCTTGTCGATCGAGGCGCCCTCGACCTGCAGGAAGAAGCCTTTGTCCTTACCTTGCTGGTTGCCCGACAGCAGATCGATCGCCTTGGTGGTCATATCGGCCAGCTTCGGCACGTCGGCGCCCCGCTTGGGATTCTCGCCGCACTTGCCGGCCGGCTGCAGGTAACCCTGGCGCACCGCGGGTGCGCCGGCCCAACGCACCGGCATGTTGCCGTCGGCGAACAGGCCGAGCACCGGGGCGTCCTTGTCAGCCTTCGTGACCGCATCCAATTCGCCTGCAGTGCGGACGATTTGGTAGCCGCGCTCTTTGGCCTGCACCTCGAGCGTCTTGCCCCGGTAGTCACCACCGGTGGCGGTCTGCGCGAACGTCTCGGCGCCGCCGCCCATGGTGATATCGGGCCGGGCGGCCAGCATCTGCTCGGTGACCGAACCGGGGCCACCCTTCTCCAGGGCCTCGTCCGGGCAGTCTTTCGCCATCTCGTCCGGGCCGTAGCAGTCGCGCTGGGTGATGTGCGAGAACAGCGATGCCGGTGTGGCGTCCTGGATCTCGGAGGTGGTGACGTCGCCGGTGGCGAAACCCTGTGCCTTGGCCAACTCCAGGATGGTGGCGTGAGCGGCGTCCTTGATGTCGATGCCGAGCGCCCCGTTGTACGTCTTGGTGCCGGTGGTCCACCCGGTGGCGCTGGCCGCCGAGTCCGTCACGTAGTTGGGCTTGCCGTCCTTCTGCAGGGCATAGGTGGTGTACTGGCCGGTCAGCGGGAACGCGTCGAGTCCGTCGAACGCACCGCCCGCGCCCTTCTCGTAGTTGCGCGCGATGGTGATTTCCGAATCGCCCATCCCGTCACCGAGCAGCATGATGATGTTGCGGGCTTTACCGTCGGAGATGGTGTTGCGCAAGGCATTCGACTGATCACCGTCGAGCCGTCGCGCCCCGCCGTTGGTCGAGGTGTCGCCGGTGGCGGCCCGGGTGACGGTGTCGCCGATCCCGGACTTCTTGTCGTCGCTTCCGCAGGCGGCGAGCGGCAGGATCGCCACCACGCCGAGAATCGCTGCCACTTTGAATGATCTGCTGATCGCCACCGGTACTCCTCGTTCGCTGTGCATCGCCTGGGCGATTGAACGGGATCGGGGTGAATGGCGGTTGACCGCTACGCGAACAACTGGAAGTGGCGGGTGGTCACTCCGCGCGCTTCAACACCGCAGGCACGGTGAGGAACAGGATCTTGATGTCGAGCCACAGCGACCAGTTCTCGATGTAGTAGTTGTCCCACTCCGCGCGGTCGGCGATCGAGGTCTGACCCCGCAGGCCGTGCACCTGCGCCCACCCTGTGACGCCGGCCTTCACGCGGTGACGCTCGCCGTAGCGCCGGATCTGCATCTCGAACAGCGTGACGAACTCCGGCCGCTCAGGGCGCGGGCCCACCAAGCTCATATCGCCGCGCAGGACGTTGACCAACTGGGGCAGTTCGTCCAGCGACGTCTGGCGCATGATCTTGCCGATGCGCGTGCGCCTGTCCACCCCCTCCACACCACCCGGGGCGTCACCCGTCTTCAGTTCGAAGGCGGCGTCGGACTCCAGCGCAGGACGCATGGACCGGAACTTCAAGCAGTCGAAGGGGATTCCGTTTCGCCCGACCCGTTCTTGCCGGAAGAAGATCGGTCCGGGTGAGCTGAGCCGAACCAGCGCCACCAGCGTCAGGAAGATCGGCGAGATGAGCAGAAGTCCGAGGCCGGCGATGGTGCGGTCCATCACGTGCTTGACCCCGAACTGCCAGCTGCCCGGGTTGACCCGGGGCAGCACCAACAGGGGCAGGCCGCCGAGATGGTCGATCCGGGCGCGCACCCCGACCGCGTCAAAAGCCTTGGGCACCATCCATACCCGCATGCCGAGTAGATGCGCGGCGCGGATGACCGCCACCATTTCGTCATCGGAGAGCGAGCACACCGAGATGACGACGTCTTCGGCCCCGGTGGCTTGGGCGATGTCGGTGAATTTGCTCGGCGGGCCCACGTACGGCACCTCACCGAGGGCGTCGGGGTCTTTGGGCTTTGTGGGGTCGGGCGGGTTGACGTCGACCAGGCCCACCGGCCGCAATCCGTAGGAGGGCATCTGCTCCATCCGCGCCATCAACTGGTGCGCGATCCGGCCATCGCCGACCACCAGCGTGGGCGCAGTCGAGCGGTACCGAGTGCGCAGCACCCGCTGTGCGATCACACGGGCGAGCCGAACCAGCGGAACCACAACTGCGGCACAGACCCAGATCCTGGTGACGACCTCACCGGGCCGACCCTGGATTCCGATACCGACCATCAACGCCAGCAACAGGATCGACGCCAGTGCGACGCACGACTCGACCGGGCCGATCTCGTCGAGAAAGGTCCTGGACAAGCTGCGGCGATAGGCCGACCGCGACGCGAGCAGGCCGATCAAAAAGGGCACGAAGAGCGCGGGTAGCCAACCCACGTGGGCCTGGGACGGCGTGCCTGCACCCCATGCCAGCGCAGCGCCGACTGCGATGGCCGCTGCGGAGGCGTCCAGGACGACCGTCACGACGGTGTAGAGCGGATCACGCCGGAGTCGGTCCGACAGCGTCTGACTCGGGGGAGCGAGCAGGCGGAGTTCGCCAAGCGGCGGCGTAGTAGCCCGGCGTTTCGGGCGAATGGCTTGGGTCGTCACAGTGAGCACCTCACGCCGTGGCACATGAGATCCAACTTAGCAGTTTGAATGCAGTTTGCTCGTTATGGAGAAATGTGCCCAAAAGTTTTGCCCCTGAGTTGAATTCATGGCGAAGTTTTTATTCGGCGCCGTAAATTAAATCGCGCACCATACCGGCCAAATCCGTCAGGATCAGTACGTGTCCGGTGCTCCACTGGCGGGGTTTGTCATCCCATACACAGAACGTTCCGACGGAATTGCCGTCGTCATCGATAAGTGGAATACCTGCGTATGCGATCACGTCACCGGCGGTCACCACCGGATGGTTCTTCAGCAGGGTCTCGTTGCGGGTGTCCTCGACGATTAAAGGTTCCCCGCTGGCCACCACGAATTGGCACACGGAATTCTCCATGGTGGTTTCCCGGGCTGCGGCGGCCGCCTCATTCAGGCCCCTGGCGCTTTTGAAGAATTGGCGATCCCGAGCGACCAGCGATACCGCCGCCGACGGCACGTCCAGCGCGTTGACGGCCATGGACGTGATGCGGTCGTAGGAATCTTCCGGTGGCGAGTCGAGCAGTCCCGTTGCCTCCACCGCCTGCAACCTGGAGGGATCGCGGACCACGGCTGACGCAGCCGCGGCGGGTAGCAGCGGGCCGTCCAAACCCAGAGATGCCAAATGGCCGAGCAACTCGGCGAGCTCACCCGAATCGTGGAGCGCGGTGTCGGCGACCAGTCGCAGTGTGACCGCGTGCTGAATGTAGGTGTCCACCGACTCCCCGGCGGTGGCAGCCTGTTTTTCGAGGGCCGAGTTCAGTCGCCCATCGAACCCTGGAACGGCAGTCATCGGGACAACATAGCGCCCCGCGTCGCGACTGACATCTTTGCGCTGAATGTGCCGAGAAATGGTGTCAACTCGAAATAGGCATGGCCAGTTCCAACCGCACCCCGAGCAGTCGGATGGGCCGGTCCAGTTCGAACAGATCCAGCACTGCCAGCGCGGTGGCGGTGATCACCTCGGGATCGATACTGGGTTGCCCGAGCTTGCGGATCTTGGTTCTGGTGTAGAAGGTGCTGGTCCGCGTCGTGACCGCCACCCGCGTCACGATGCGGCCCTGCTCGACGATCTCGCGGAGTGCGTGCTTTGCCAGGTCGGTAACTGCGGAATTCATCTCGGCGCGATCGGTCAGATCTCGCGGGAAAGTCACGGCGTGGCTACGCGAGCGCGGCACCCACGGTTCGGCGGTGACCGTCGAATCGCCGCCCCCCTTGGCCAGAAGTAGCAGCCACAGCCCGGTCCGCGGCCCGAACTCCGCCGTCAACGTCTCGGCATCGGCGTGGGCGAGTTCCCGGACAGTGGTGATCCCCATCGCGGTCAGGCGTTTCCTGGTCTTGGGTCCGACACCCCAGAGCGCGTCGACCGAGCGCGGGCCCAGCTCGTTCATCCAATTGGTGTCGACAAGGGTGAACACGCCCGCCGGCTTCGCGAATCCGGTGGCGACCTTGGCGCGTTGCTTGTTGTCGCTGATGCCGACCGAGCACGACAATCCTGTTTCGCCCGCGATCACGGTCCGGATCTGTTCGGCCAGTGACGTGGGGTCCTCGACGTGGGCACCGAGGTAGGCCTCGTCCCAGCCCCAGACCTCCAGCGGGTGGCCGAGGTCGCGCAGCAGTGCCATCACCTCATCCGAGGCGGCGTCGTAGGCGTCGGGATCTGAGGGTAGGAACGTCGCCGCCGGGCACCGCTTGGCAGCCGCGCGCAGAGGCATGCCCGCATGCACCCCGAATGCGCGGGCCTCGTAGGACGCACAGGTGACGACCTTGCGCGGCTCGTCGGGGTTGCCGTTGCCGCCGACGATCACCGGTAGTCCGATCAGGTCGGGACGACGACGCAGTTCGACGGAGGCCAAGAACTGATCGAGGTCCACGTGCAGGATCCAGTCCTTGGCGGTGGTCATTCGCTACCGGCCGCAGAGTTTGCGCGCCAGGCTCTCCCATGCGTCGCCGAGTTGGTCGAGGGTGAGGCCACCGTCGGTGAGTTGATGGTGGACATAGTCGGCGTCCAGCAGGGCCAGTAGCGCGTCGGCCTGGGCGGTGAGATCGCCGGTGGTGCCGGCATCTTCGAGTAATACGTGGACGTGTCTGCGCTGCACCATGGCCGGCGCGTTGTATCGGCCCTGCGGATCGCGGCTGACCGAGGACAGCAGTTCGCGGTGGGTGTGGGCGAACCGCAGACGCTGCCGACCGAAGGCGATGAGCCGGTCCAGCGGGGGGGCGTCCGGACCCAGGGGAGGGGGACCGAACAGGAAGGCCTGCTGGTTGGCCTGCTCGTCTTCGTCGAGCAGCACCATCATCAGGCCGGCGCGGTTGCCGAACCTCCGGAACACCGTGCCTTTGCCCACCCCGGCCGCGTTGGCGATATCGTCCATCGTCACCGCTTCGGCGCCGCGTTCGGCGATCAGTCGCCGCGCGGCGTCCAGCAGCAGCACCCGGTTGCGGGCGGCATCACCGCGTTCCTGCGGCACGGCATCGGACAGCGGAAGTTGTCCGAACCCGCCGACGACGCTCATCTGTGCACCTTAGCTCAGGCGGAACAAATCGGACCACGGTCCGGTTATCCGTGCAAGGATGAACGCAGCCAATCGAAGGGGAACGCTGAAATGACCGAGATCAAAGTGCTGGCGCTGGTGGGAAGCCTGCGCGCAGCGTCCGTCAATCGCCAGCTGGCCGAGCTGGCCGCCGAGCACGCCCCGGACGGCGTCACCGTGAACGTCTACGACGGGCTCGGCGACCTGCCGTTCTACAACGAGGACCTCGACAACGAGAATCCACCCGCGGCTGTCGTGGCAGTGCGCGCGGCCGCCGCAGAGGCCGACGCGGTACTGGTGGTTACGCCGGAATACAACGCGAGCATCCCCGGTGTGCTGAAGAACGCCATCGACTGGCTGTCGCGGCCGTATGGGCAGGGCGCGCTGGTGGGCACGCCGTTGGCGGTCGTCGGCTTCGCGCATGGCCAGTACGGCGGGGTGTGGGCGCATGACGAGACGCGGAAGTCGTTCGGTGTCGCGGGGCCGCGGGTGGTCGAGGACATCAAGCTGTCGATTCCGGGGTCATCGCTGGACGGCAAGCATCCCCGGGACAACGCCGAGCTGGTGGAAAGCCTGCGCGCGGTGGTCGGCGACCTGGTGGCGTCGGTGGGCGAACCGGTGGGCTGACCCGCAGATTTCCCAGCGCCGTCGGCGGGTCGAGATGACCCGTCGGCGGCTTTGCTGTTATATGCGGCCGAGTTCGTGGTCGGCTGTGGTGTCGGTGGTATGCGGTAGACCTGACTCTGTGAAGCAGCTGAAAGACGGTTTGTGAGGTGCGACACGCGGGGCGACGCGCCGGGGTTTTCGCTTACGACCAGGGAATTTCATCAATGTTGTTCAGAACATGTTGTATCTCTTCTGATTGTCGGACACTAGGTGTAGTGTTTGGCGAACCGACAGACCCCCAGCTTCATCGGTCAGCCGGACCGCGAAATCCGACCAGAATCCCCCGGGGCAGGTTGGTTCGAACGGCTCCGGACGCAGGAATTTCGGGGCCGAGCGGTGTGCTGAATAACAGTGAGTCCAAACCGTTTTTCCTGTCCGTGTGAGTTGCTGAGGTTGAGGAGCCGTACCGCAAAATGAGCATCACCGTCTACACCAAGCCCGCTTGCGTGCAGTGCAACGCCACCTACAAGGCGCTGGACAAACAGGGCATCGAGTACGACATCGTCGACATCACGATGGATCCCGAGGCACGCGATTACGTGATGGCGCTGGGGTACCTGCAGGCCCCCGTCGTGGTAGCGGGCAACGACCACTGGTCAGGCTTCCGGCCGGACCGGATCAAGAGCCTCGCCGGCGCTGCTGCACTCACTGCTTAACAGCGCAGCGGGGGGCAAGCGGAAGGCACGGGGTGAACCACAGATGAGCAACCTCGTCTACTTCTCCAGCGTCTCGGAGAACACCCATCGCTTCGTCCAGAAGCTGGGCCAGCCCGCCACGCGAATCCCGCTCAAAGGCCCTCTCGAGGTGCACGAGCCCTTTGTACTGGTGCTTCCGACCTACGGCGGTGGCCGGGCCGTCGGGCCCGATCCCGACGCCGGTGGCTATGTGCCCAAGCAGGTCATCGCCTTTCTCAACAACGAACACAACCGATCGTTGCTGCGCGGCGTCATCGCCGCGGGCAACACCAATTTCGGCGCCGAATTCTGCTACGCCGGCGACGTCATCTCCCGCAAGTGCGGGATTCCGTACCTATACCGCTTCGAACTCATGGGAACCGACGAGGACGTCCAAGCCGTCCGCGCGGGCCTCGCCGACTTCTGGAAGGACCAGCCGTGCCACCAACCGTCACAGCTACAGAACACGTAACCTCCAGCGTGCATGCGCTGCCGGGGGAGACGGACTACCACGCGCTCAACGCGATGCTGAACCTGTACGACGCGGACGGCAAGATCCAGTTCGGCAAGGATCGTGAAGCGGCCAATCAGTACTTCCTGCAGCACGTCAACCAGAACACGGTGTTCTTCCACAACCAGGACGAGAAGCTCGACTACCTGGTCAAGGAGAACTACTACGAGCGTGAGGTGCTCGACCAGTACTCCCGCAACTTCGTCAAGTCGCTGCTGGACCGGGCGTACGCGAAGAAGTTCCGGTTCCCGACGTTCCTGGGCGCGTTCAAGTACTACACCTCCTACACGCTGAAGACCTTCGACGGAAAGCGCTATCTGGAGCGCTTCGAGGACCGGGTCGCCATGGTGGCGCTCACGCTGGCCGCGGGGGACACCATGCTGGCGGAGAAGCTGCTCGACGAAATCATCGACGGCCGGTTCCAGCCGGCCACACCGACGTTCCTGAACTCGGGCAAAAAGCAGCGTGGCGAGCCGGTGAGCTGCTTCCTGCTGCGCATCGAGGACAATATGGAGTCCATCGGCCGGTCCATCAACTCGGCGCTGCAGCTGTCCAAGCGCGGCGGCGGAGTTGCCTTGCTGCTGAGCAACATTCGCGAGCACGGCGCGCCGATCAAGAACATCGAGAACCAGTCTTCCGGTGTCATCCCGATCATGAAGCTGCTGGAGGACTCGTTCTCCTACGCCAACCAGCTCGGCGCCCGCCAAGGTGCCGGTGCGGTCTACCTGCACGCGCATCATCCCGATATCTACCGGTTCTTGGACACCAAGCGGGAGAACGCCGACGAGAAGATCCGCATCAAGACGCTGAGTCTGGGTGTGGTGATCCCCGACATCACCTTCGAGCTGGCCAAGAACAACGAGGACATGTACCTGTTCTCGCCGTATGACGTCGAGCGGGTCTACGGGGTGGCGTTCGCCGACATCTCGGTGACCGAGAAGTACTACGAGATGGTCGACGACGCACGGATCCGCTAGACCAAGATCAAGGCCCGCGAGTTCTTCCAGACCCTGGCCGAGCTGCAGTTCGAGTCCGGCTACCCGTACATCATGTACGAGGACACGGTGAACCGGTCCAACCCGATCGAAGGCAAGATCACCCACAGCAACCTGTGTTCGGAGATCCTGCAGGTCTCGACACCGTCGTTGTTCAACGAAGATCTGTCGTATGCCAAAGTCGGCAAAGACATTTCGTGCAACCTGGGGTCGCTGAACATCGCCAAGGCGATGGATTCGCCCGACTTCGCGCAGACCATCGAAATCTCGATCCGAGCGCTCACGGCGGTGTCCGATCAGACCCATATCTGGTCGGTGCCGTCAATCGAGCAGGGCAACAACGACTCTCACGCCATCGGGCTGGGGCAGATGAACCTGCACGGCTATCTCGCTCGCGAGCGGATCCTCTACGGGTCCGAAGAGGGCGTCGACTTCACCAACATCTACTTCTACACCGTGCTGTATCACGCGCTGCGGGCGTCGAATCGCATTGCGATCGAACGTGGTTCGCATTTCGGCGGGTTCGAGAAGTCGAAGTACAAGTCGGGGGAGTTCTTCGACAAGTACACCGATCAGGTCTGGGAGCCGGCCACCGAGCGGGTGCGCGAGCTGTTCGCCGACGCCGATATCCGGATCCCGACGCAGGACGACTGGAAGCGGCTCAAGGAGTCGGTGCAGGAGCACGGCATCTACAACCAGAACCTGCAGGCGGTACCGCCGACGGGGTCGATCTCCTACATCAACCACTCCACCAGCTCGATCCACCCGGTGGCGTCCAAGATCGAGATCCGCAAGGAAGGCAAGATCGGCCGGGTCTACTACCCGGCGCCGTTCCTGACGAACGACAACCTGGAGTACTACCAGGATGCCTACGAAATCGGCTACGAGAAGATCATCGACACGTACGCCGCGGCCACCCAGCATGTCGACCAGGGTCTGAGCCTGACGCTGTTCTTCAAGGACACCGCCACCACCCGCGAGGTGAACCGGGCGCAGATCTACGCCTGGCGCAAGGGCATCAAGACGCTGTACTACATCCGGCTACGCCAGATGGCCCTTCAAGGCACTGAGGTGGAAAACTGCGTCAGCTGCATGTTGTAGCGCTGGGACGCCGAACGTGAATTTGGCGACGCATCTCTCGCGAGTTGCGTCGCCATTTTCACGTTCGGACCTGATGGAGTCAGCCCTCGCGAGCCTGGTCCGCCTGCCGCGACTTCAACCGTCGCTCCTCACGCAGCACGCTCTGGTAGCTCTCGCGTTCGGTGACCAGCCACTGCGGCTTCTCCTCCAGCAGCGCATTGATCTCATCGGTGGTCTGCGCGTCCGCGATGCCGTTGCGGGCCAGGCCGGCA
>JBEVHL010000273.1:0-3566 GCA_040511255.1 Mycobacterium sp.
ATGGGCATCACCGGCGCCCCTCCAGACTGCTGCCAGCGCCAAGGCCGCGGATGCCCACCTTGGTGATCCGCGCGCGACGATCAGAGGCGCGGAGTCGAATGCGAGCGTGGAGGTAACGGCGTGCCAGGCGCAAGCGAAGGGGCGCGCCAGCCGTCAGCGCCAGGATCTGCCGGTCGCACCAGCCGGGCCGACGCGACCACACCCTGACGGCGATCACGGCGACAGCCTTTATCACCAAGAAGATGTCGATCGGCACGTGAACTGACGCCGACTCAGGCGCGTGTGACCACCCGCTGTCCAGCCGCTCCTTGCTCATGAGTCGAGTTGGTGCGCCTGAGCTAGCTGATCGGCGATGCCGTCCAGCCCGATTCGCCGGAGGTGCGGAACGAGGACATGCATCGGTGGTGATTTGACCTGTAAGCCCGGGGCCCGCTCATTGAAAGCCACCGCCCGGGCCGGTTGATGGTCCGCCGCCCCCGACCCGTCGAGAGCCCGCCAGCCGGAACCGTCGAACGACCTTACGTGGCCATGCTTTCTTCTCATGCCCACAGCATGTTTGGATCGGACCAACACTTCGGTTTGGCCTGCGCTTACTAATCGGTTCGACTCTGGCCGGTCAGGCCCGTACTCGGGCCGACCCTGCCACGCTCAGCGCGAGTGTTCCGGCAGCCGAACTGTCAACGGCCAGTTTCATGTCCCCGCTGGTGGCCAAGTAGATGTCCCCACTCCTCGTTGGTTGATCAACTGGTTTTGATTGGCACGCCTCCTCGACCTCGGGCTTGTTTCATCCGATAGGAGTCGCCGTCGGTGATGACGGTGTGGCAGTGGTGCAGGAGCCGATCGAGCATGCTGACAGCGGTGGTGTGTTCGGGTAGGAACCGTCCCCAGGATTCGAAGGGCCAGTGGCTGCCGATGCCGAGGGATCGGCGTTCGTAGGCGGCGGCGACGAACCGGAACAGCAGCTGGGCGCCAGTGTCGTCTAGGGGTGCGAACCCGAGCTCGTCAATGAGAACGAGGTCGTGGCGGAGCAGCGTGTTGATGACGCGTCCGACTGAGTTGTCGGCAAGTCCTCGGTAGAGGGTCTCGACGAGCTCGGCGGCGGTGAAGTACCGGACACGGTGTCCGGCCTCGACGGCGGCGATCCCGAGCGCGACAAGCATGTGGCTCTTGCCCGTGCCGGCTGGTCCGATGAGGCAGACATTCTCCGCGGCCCGGACCCATTCCAGGCTGGCGAGGTAGTCGAAGGTCGCCTTCGGGATCGAGGATGTGGCGACGTCGAAGTCCTCAAGAGTCTTGGTGACTGGGAACGCCGCTTGCCGAAGCCGGGTGCGGGCGTTGGAGGCGTCGCGGGCGCTGATCTCGGCCTCGACCAGGGTGCGGAGGAACTCCTCGGGCTTCCACCGTTGGGTTTTCGCGGTGACCAGCAACTCGGGTGCGAGTTGCCGCATCGCGGCCATCTTCAGCCGCTTCAACCCCTCAATGAGGTCCGCCGGCAATGGTGGCGGCGTCGTCGCGGTCACGACACGTCACCGCCGTCGATGCGGTAGGCGTCCAGCGACCGGGTCGGCACCGCGGGCAGCGTCAACACCAGTGCCTGCCCGGCGGGTCGGGGCTGTGGTGCGTGGCCGTTGGTGGCGAGGATGGAGCCGACGTCAGCGGCACGCCACCGGCTGAACGCGACCGCTCGTTCCAGGGCGGCCAGCAGCGGGTCGGTGCCGTGCGCTGCCTGCAGGGTGAGGATCTCAGTGATCTCGCTGGTCAGCTTGGTGACCCCGGCTGCGGCGGCACCGGTCAAGAACGCCTCCGCGACCGGCCCTAACGCCAGGAACGCCTTCTCCGACGCCGTTCGGGGTCTGGCGGCTCGACGTGGCTTTTCCGGACGCGCGCCACCGTAATGCTCATCGATGATGGACGTCTCACCCGGCGCTACCAGGGTGTGCTCGGCGAACACCTCCCCGGTGACTGGCTCGATCACCCGCAGCGTCTTGTCCTCGACCAGCACGGTGACGGTGCGCCCGATCAGCCGGTTCGGGACCGAGTAACGGCCCGAGGCGAACCGGATACAGGAAAGCTTGTCGACCTTCCTCGTGGTCAGCTTCGCACCGAAGTCAGGTCGCAGCGACGGCAACGCCGCGAGCAGGCCCCGTTCAATCTCCAGCCGCTCCGCCGGTATCGCGCAGATCTCCGAATGGGTAACGGCGTTGACCTCAACACACCACGAAGCTGCCGACTCGTTCGCAGCGACCAGATCGGTAAGCGGTGCCTGCGGGATCATCAGGTCGTCCTTGGCATAGCCGACCAGGTTCTCCACCATTCCCTTGGACTCCGGATCGGCGGCCTGGCAGAAGTCGGGCCGGAACCGGTAGTGAGTGGCGAACCGGACGTAGTCGGGCGTGGGCACGACGATGTTGGCGACCACCCCGGCCTTCAAGCAGCCCATCCGGTCAGCCAGCACGACCTTCGGGACCCCACCGAGGACCTCGAAGCACTCGGCCAACAAGCCGAGCGTCGTGCTCGCCTTCTCGTCCGCAGCGAACCGGACGAACCGGAACCTCGACCAGGCAAGCACCGCGCAGAACACGTGCACCCCACCCAACACGCCCCAGTCGATGATCAACGTCTCCCCGGGTGCCCACACTCCCGGCCGGCGGCCCCGCGGATGCTGCTGCCGCCACGCTCTCTTGGCGTCTGCGACCAAACGTCGGAAGTTCCGAGCCGACCCGCCATAGCCAGCGGCACGCGCTGCGGGTAGCAGCCGCTTGGCCGAGATCCGACCCAAGGTGTCCGTGACCCGCTTCGCGACCAGATCTGCGACCTCGTCGTAGTTTCTGGCCCGCGGCGCCTTCTCCGCCGAGATCCCACCGGCATCGTGCAACTCGATGATCCGTCTCACCGTCTTGTGGGTGGTGCCGCAGATCGCGGCCGCACCCCGATAGCTGCCCACATCTCGATAGGCGGCAATCACATCCATCCGTTCCCTCGCATTCTTCAATGGATTCCCCTGCCTGGTGATCGTGTGACTGGTTCACACCGCCACCGTCACCACGCAGGGCCTCACAGGTACCTGCGACACGACGAAACGAAGAGAGGGGACTTCTACCTGGCCAAAATCGGGGACTCAGACTTGGCCACCAGTGGGGACTTTCTCATGGCCACGGACACGCGATGAGTGCAAACGCTGCGTCCATGACGCCAGGATGCCGCATCTGGGCACGATTGAGCTGTCCTTAGCTCGATGTCGGAGTTCCGTATGGAGACATCTGGGCCGATGCTGAGGTCAGGCGTGAGCTTGATATGTCCGAGCGGAGATCTTCCAGCAGAATCGCAGACATGTTCTAATCAGTTATGGATCTCAGCGACAAGGACGTGCAGCAGTTTGCGGAAGCGGATCGCCGAACTGTTGATCCACCTGTCGAGGTCCAGGCAGCCACGTGGTCGCCGGGAGGTCAGCTCGTTTGGTGGGTGAACGAGCATCGTCCACGGGTGGAGTGGTGGGGGCGGGGTACGCGGTGCAGACGGCAAACAGCGGTGGATCAGAGCTGTTGATCTTCGACCGGCGAGCGGCT
>JBEVHL010000274.1:0-15249 GCA_040511255.1 Mycobacterium sp.
CGCCAGGGTGGTGGGGGCGACGGAATTCGAGATCCCGATGCCGGCCACGACGGCACCCAACACGCTGACCCCGATCGCCAGGGTGGGCACCGCAGCACCGAACGCGGCGGGGATCGCCGCCCTGTCGACGGCCCTGCTCCAATCCTGCTGGCGGCGTGCCGCTTCGGCGATCACCCCGGGCAGTCGGCCACTGACTCGCAGCTCGCTGGCGTGCTCCAGCGCCAGCATCGCCGACACATCCCGCTCGGCGTGATGCGCGCGGGCGACGCCCTCCTGTGCGGTCGCGCCGCGCGCGGAGAGCCACGGCGCGAATACCCCGGCGATCAGCAGACAGGCCGCCAGCACTGCGGCGCCGGCCGTGGAGATGACGCCGACGACCGCGACGGCCGCCACCGAGAGCACCGTGGCGACGGCGATGGGCAGGACGGCACGCACCAACGCGTCGGCGAACTCGTCGACGTCGGAGCCCACCCGCCCCACCAGTTCACCGGCGGGCAACCGGGCGGTGACGGCGGCCGGTCCGCGGGCGAGCCGGTGGTAGAGCTCGGTACGTGCCGAGCCCGCTGCCCGCAGCGCGGTGTCGTGGGAGGCCAGCCGCTCGCAATAGTGCAGCACGCCACGGGAAATGCCGAAAAAGCGGACCGCGACGACGGCGACCGACAGATCCAGTACCGGTGGCATCTGCCAGGCCTTGGTGATCAGCCACGCCGACACCCCGGCCAGTGCCAGCGCGCTGGCCAGCGAGAGCACACCGCAGGTGAGCGCGAGCAGTAGCCGGGGTAGCCGCGCCCGCAGCAGTGGTAGTGCCTGCCACAGGGGATCAGACCGCAACACGGCAACCGACCTCGACGATCTGGTCGCCAATGGCGAGCACCGGGGCACGGTGTCCGACGACGACCACCGTCGCACCGGCGCGGGCCCGTGCGGTGATGGCGTCCAGCACCCTGGCCTCGGTGCGGGCATCGAGGTGAGCGGTCGGTTCGTCGAGCAGCAGCACCGGCGCGGGGGAGCCGATCACCCGGGCCAGGCCGAGCCGCTGGCGCTGGCCCAGGGAGAGCCCGACCCCGCCACGGCCCAGCACGGTCTGCATCCCGGCCGGTAGGTCAGCCAGCACCTCATCGAAACCCGAAGCAAAACAAGCTGATTCGATATCGACGAGGTCGCCGAACAGGGCCAGATTCTCGGCAACCGTGCCGGGTACCAGTACCGGTCGCTGCGCCAGCCACGACAGTTGCCGCCACCAGGCCTCGGGTTCGAGGTCGCCGATCGCCACACCGCCGACGCTCACCCGGCCGGACGTGGGCCGGGTCAGGCCTGCGATCACCTGCAACGTGGTGGATTTGCCCGCCCCGTTCGGTCCCGTCAGCACGGTCACCGCACCGGGCAGGCAGTCGGCCGTCAGGCCGTGCGGCGCTGGGCCGTCCCGGCCGTCGACGCACAACCCCTCGATCCGGATGGGGGCGTCCGCGGCAGTCACCGTCAAGGTGCCTGCTGCCGGCGCACTGTCCATCAGGGCGGCGTCGATCAACGCGAACGCCTTGTCGGCGGCGGATTTTCCGTCCTGTGCGGCGTGGAATTCGACGCCGACGCGGCGCAGGGGCCAGAACACCTCGGGCGCGAGCAACAGCACGGTCAGGCCACTCACCAGAGAGATCTCGCCGTAGACCAGGCGCAACCCGACACTGACCGCCACCAACGCCACACCCAGCGTTGCCACCAGTTCCAGCACCAGCGTGGACAGGAAGGCGATCCGCAGCGTCGCCATCGCCGAGCGTCGATGCGCCGCACTGAGTTCGGCGATCCGAGCGCCAGGCCCTTCCGCCCTGCCGAGGGCCCGCAGGGTGGGGATACCTGCGACCAGATCGAGCAACCGGGCCTGCAGCGTCGTCATCGCCTCCAGAGCGCCCGCGGACCGCTCGGCGGTGGCCAGGCCGATCAGCACCATGAACACCGGGATCAGTGGCAGCGCAACCAACACGGTGACGGCGGCCTGCAGGTCATACCAGGCGATCACCAGCACTGCGGCGGGCGTCAGGAGCACCGAGAGGAACAGGGCCGGCAGGTAGGCACCGAAATACGGCCGCAGCCCGTCGAGCCCGCGCAACACCACATATGCCGCATCGTCGCGTCGCTCGGCCTGTCGCCGCGGTTCGGCCTTGGTCACCGATGTGAGTACCTGACCGGCGAGGTCGGCGATGGTCGCGCTGGCGCCGCGCTGACTGAGCCGGACCTGCAGCCACTGCGCGGCCGCGCGAACGGTCCACAGCCCCAACAGGATCAGCAGCTCCGGCAGCCAATGCGCCAGCGAGCGCGTCGTCGGATCGGTGATCACCCCGGCGACTATCCGGGCCAGCACCACCGCCGACGCGATCGCACACCCGCTGATCAACACACCGCAGCAGACCGTGGCGGTCAGGAAGCGCCGGACCGCGACCGACGCCCGCCACAGGCGTGGGTCGATTGGTCCGTTCCTCCTCATCGCTCGTTCCTCGCTCTGCATCGTCACGAACCGCGGTCGATTGGCGCGCGGCTGGTATTCACCGTCTCGACAATCCAATCGAGTCCGGGATCCGCTCGGCCGAGACCCGTTGGCGGAACACCCAATACGTCCAGCCTTGATAGAGCATCACCAGCGGGGCGAAGATGACCGCCGCCCACGTCATGATCTTCAGGGTGTAGGGGCTCGACGAAGCGTTGTGCGCCGTCAGGCTCCACTCCGGATTGAGCGTCGACGGCACCAGATTCGGATACAGAACACCGAAGAGCAGGGTGATCACCGCGAACACCACGATCGTGGTCGCCACGAACGCCCATCCGTCGCGGCGGCCGCCCCGCAGCAGCGCCACCGCCGCCAACTGCGCGGCGACGGCCACCGCCAGCACCGCCCAGGTCCAGGTCTTGCCGTGTGCCAGCTGGGTCCAGATGCCGAACGCGGCGACCACCGCCGTTACGGGTAGTGACAGCCACCCGGCGATCCGCAGGGCATCGTCGCGGACCTCGCCCGCGGACTTCAGCGCCAGGAACGCCGCGCCGTGGAACGCGAACAGTCCACCGGTGGCCAGCCCGCCGAGCAGCGTGTACGGGTTGATCACATCGGTGAAGGACAGGTCGACCTGCTTGTCGGCGTCGACCGGCAGCCCGCGGACCAGAATCGCGAACGCGACACCCCACAGCACGGCCGGCAGCCACGAGCCGACGGCGATGCCGGTATCGGCCCACGACCGCCACTTGGGGTCGTCGACCTTGCCGCGCCATTCGATGGCCACCACGCGCACGATCATCCCGACCAGAATCGCCAACAGGGGCAGATACAGCGTGGAGAACACCGTCGCGTACCAGTCGGGGAAGGCGGCGAACATGGCGCCGCCCGCGGTGATCAACCAGACCTCGTTACCGTCCCAGACCGGCCCGATGGTGTTCAGCGCCGCGCGTCGACGCCGCTCGATGTCTTCTGGGGCCATCAGCCCCGTTGCCTTGCCCATCCGGCCCAGCGGTTCCATCAGCATGCCCACCCCGAAGTCGAAACCCTCCAGGATGAAAAAGCCGAGGAACAGCACCGCCACCAGGATGAACCAGAAGGTCTGCAGTCCCATCGCGATCAGCTCTCTGTGCGGCTAGTAGGCAAAAGACAGGGGTTTGACGTCGTCGGCACCCGGTGGTGTCGGGGGAGCCGGCTCGGAATCGTGTTCCAGCGGGCCCTCGACGACATAGCGCCGCATCAGCCAGAACCAGATCACCGCGAGTCCCGCGTACAGCAGCGTGAAGGTGATCAACGAGAACGCCACCAGGGCTACTGAATTGTGGGAAACGCCGTCCTGCACGGTGAGTCGGATCATCGGGTCACCCGTCGGGTTGGGCACCACGACCCAGGGTTGTCGGCCCATTTCGGTGAAGACCCAACCGGAGCTGTTGGCCAGGAACGGCGTGGGGATGGTCAGCAGGGCAAACCAGGAGAACCATTTCTGGTTCGGCAGCCGGCCGCGGCGGGTCAGCCACAGCGCGACCATCGCGAACAGCACCGGGACCAGCAGGAAGCCGATCATCGCGCGGAAGGCCCAGTACGTCACGAAGAGATTGGGCCGGTAGTCGCCGGGCCCGAACTTCTGCTCGGCTTGGGCCTGCAGATCCTGGACACCCTGCAACGTGACGCCGGTGAACTTGCTCTCGGCCAGGAAGGGCAACACGTAGGGGATCTCGATGACGCGGGTGATGCTGTCGCAGTTGTTGTGCGTGCCGACGGTCAAAATTGAGAAGTCTGGATCGGTTTCGGTGTGGCACAACGATTCCGCCGAGGCCATCTTCATCGGCTGCTGCTGGAACATCAACTTGCCCTGCAGGTCCCCGGTGAAGAAGATGCCTGCCGAGGCGACCAGCGCCACCAGACAACCCAGGATGGTCGCCGGCCGGTACATGCTGCGGGCATCCCCGTCCCCGTTGGCGCCCGTGGTGCGTGACCGCACCAGCCACCACGCGGAGATGGCGGCGACGAACGCGCCCGCGGTCAGGAACGCACCCGCCACCGCGTGCGAGAAGGCCGAGATTCCGGTGTTGTTGGTGAACAGGGCCATGATGCTGGTCAGTTCGGCGCGTCCGGTCTTCGGGTTGAACACCGCGCCGACGGGGTGCTGCATGAACGAGTTGGCGCTGATGATGAAGAACGCCGACGCGTTCACCGCGACCGCCACGATCCAGATGCAAGCCAGGTGGACCAGCCGCGGCAGGCGGGTCCAGCCGAAGATCCACAGTCCGATGAAGGTTGATTCGAAGAAGAAGGCGACCAGGCCTTCCATCGCCAGGGGGGCGCCGAAGATATCGCCGACGAACCGCGAGTATTCGCTCCAGTTCATCCCGAACTGGAACTCCTGCACAATGCCGGTCGCCACGCCGATGGCGAAGTTGATCAGGAAGAGCTTGCCGAAGAACTTGGTCAGCCGGTACCAGGCGGTGTTCCCGGTGGCGACCCAAGCGGTCTGCATGATCGCGATCAGCGGCGCCAGACCGATGGTCAGCGGGACGAAGATGAAGTGGTACACCGTCGTGATCCCGAATTGCCATCGAGAGACGTCGAGGGCGTTCATGAGCACCAACTTCCCGGGCTTACTTCGAACTACTACGACACAGTGTAGTAGTGATGCCGGGTGCCGTCACTAGGGACTTTGGTCCCAAACGGGGTGTCGTCGGACACCCCACGCGGTCACACCGCGGGGGGTGCCGCGGGCTCGGCGGTGCCGACCGGGTCGATCGTTTTCTGCGCATTGCGGATCCCGAACGCGGAGATGATCTCGAAGATGCCGATGACGATCAGCCAGATGCCGACCACCCACGCCAGGGTCAGGATCGACTCGAACGGCGAGGCGAGCATGACGATGCCGGCCACCAGGCTGATGCCGCCGACGAAGATCTGCCAGACGCGGCCCGGCAGCGTCGGGTCACTGATCGCCGAGACGGCGGTGGCGACGCCGCGGAAGATGAAGCCGATCCCAATCCAGATGGCCAGCAACAGAATCGAGTTCGCCAGGCTGCGGAAGCACAACACCCCGAGGATCAATGATGCCGCGCCGCTGATGAACAGCAGCACGCGGCCACCTGCGGCGACGTGCAGGCTGAACGCGAAAACGACTTGGGCGATGCCGGTGACGAGCAGGTACGCACCGAAGACGATGGCCGCGATCAGCAGGGTTTTGCCCGGCCAGGCCAGCACGACGGCACCGAGTATGACCGCCAGTACGCCCGACACCAGGGCCGACTTCCACAAGTGCGGCAACATGCTTGGAGCAGCAGTGGTTTCCATGCGCGCAGTGTGACACACCGTCGGTTTGCATTGGGAGATTTGGCGTCTGCGTCCGGTGGGCGCGCGCGGGCGGCGCCGAGAACGCAGAATGTCCTGTGCCCCGCCGACTGGGTCGTTAATGTTCCGTTACCGGCAATGCGCGCTGGGTCCATGGTCGTTATCGTCAGCGCCTGAACAGACGGATGACGACCCGATGCAGAAAGAAGAAACAACGTGGTAGCTGGAAGTCAAGACCGTCGAGCGAGGTCACGCTGGTGTCGCGGCGCATTTGTGCTCGCTGTATCCGGCGCACTCGTGCTGTCGGGATGTACCAAGAACACCGACAGCTCGGGTCCGGAAACCTCGACCACGGCGGCCGCGGCAGCCAAGGTTGACGACATCGCCAACACGGTTCCTGAAGACATCAAGTCGTCCGGCAAGTTGATTGTCGGGGTGAACGTGCCCTATACGCCGAATGAGTTCAAAGACCCCAGCGGCAAGATCGTCGGCTTCGACGTCGACCTGATGAACGCCATCGCCTCCACCCTCGGCCTGACTGCGGAATACCGCGAGGCCGACTTCGCCAAGATCATCCCGGCGATCGAGGGCGGCACCTTCAACGTGGGTATGTCGTCGTTCACCGACACCAAGGAACGCGAAGCGACCGTCGACTTCGTCACCTACTTCTCGGCAGGCTCGCTGTGGGCCAAGCCGAAGGGCTCGGACATCGGCCCGGACAACGCCTGCGGCAAGAAGGTCGCGGTCCAGGCCACCACCACCCAGGAGGTCGACGAACTGCCGGCCAGGAGCAAGACCTGCACCGACGCCGGTAAGCCCGCGATCGAGATCCTGAAGTTCGACGGCCAGGATCAGGCCACCAACGCGGTCATTCTCGGCCAGGCCGACGCGATGTCGGCGGACTCCCCGGTGACGCTGTACGCGATCAAGCAGAGTGCGGGCAAGCTCGAGCAGACGGGCGAGACGTTCGATTCCGCGCCCTACGGTTGGCCGGTCAAGAAGGGTTCCGCGCTGGCGGCGTCGCTGCAGAAGGCTCTCGAGCACCTGATCGAAACCGGTGACTACAAGACCATCGCCTCCAACTGGGGCGTCGAGGCCGGCATGATCGACAAGCCGGTTATCAACGGCGCGACCAGTTAGTAGCCGGATTCACTTATGAGCGAAGACGTTTCGTCGCCACCCGCCGCCAACCCCGCCGTGGGTCCTGCCGCTATCGACGCGGTCCCGCTTCGGCACCCGTGGCGGTGGGTGGCGGCGATCGTCATCCTCATCCTGGCTGCGCTGTTCATCTACGGTGCGGCCACCAACGACGCCTACGGCTGGGGCACGTTCGGCAAATACATCCTCGACGAACGGATCGTGGCGGGCGTCTGGATCACCATCCAGCTGACCATCTGGTCCATGCTGCTGGCCATCCTGCTGGCGGTGGTGCTCGCCGTGATGCGGCTGTCGCCCAACCCGGTGTTCCGGTCGGTGTCCTGGGTATATCTCTGGATCTTCCGTGGCACACCGGTGTTCGTGCAGTTGGTGTTCTGGGGCCTGATCCCCACCATCTACAAGAACATCCAGCTGGGCGTTCCGTTCGGGCCGACACTGCTGCACATCAACATCCAGAACCTGTCGATGTACATGACGTTGGCCATCCTTGGTCTGGCGTTCAACGAGGCGGCCTACCTGGCGGAGATCATCCGCGCCGGCATCAGCTCGGTGCCGGAAGGCCAGTCGGAGGCGTCCACCGCGCTGGGCATGTCCTGGTTGCTGACCATGCGGCGCACGGTGTTGCCGCAGGCGATGCGGGTGATCATCCCGCCAACGGGTAACGAGTTCATCGGCCAGCTCAAGACCACCTCGCTGGCGGTGGCGGTGCCGTTCACGCTCGACCTCTTCGGCCGCCAGCGCGATATCGCCGGTGTCATCTTCCAGCCGATTCCGCTGCTGCTGGTGGCCGCCGCCTGGTACCTGCTGATCACCAGCATCCTGATGGTCGGCCAGTTCTACCTGGAGCGCTACTTCTCCCGGGGGGCGTCGCGGAAACTGACCACCAAACAACTCGACGCACTAGCTGAGGCGCAGACCTTGGGAGAGGTTGGGCACGTATGACCGCAGTATCCGACGCCGCAGCCACACCGATGGTCAAGGCCGAGAGCGTCTGCAAGAACTTCGGCGCGTTGAAGGTGCTCAAGGGCGTCACGCTGGAAATCGGCCGCGGCCAGGTGCTGGTGCTGGTCGGCCCGTCCGGGTCCGGCAAGTCGACGTTCCTGCGCTGCATCAACCACCTCGAGCAGGTCAACGCGGGTCGGCTCTACGTCGACGGCGATCTGATCGGCTACCGGGAGAAGGGCGACAAGATCTACGAGATGCCGCCCCGCGAGGCCGCCAAGCAGCGCCGCGATATCGGCATGGTGTTCCAGCACTTCAACCTGTTCCCGCACCGCACCGCCCTGGCCAACATCATCGAGGCGCCCATGCAGGTCAAGGGCGTCAAGAAAGCCGAAGCCATCGCGCGCGCCAAAGACCTGCTCGAGCAGGTGGGTCTGTCGGAGAAGGCCACCGCCTATCCGGCTCAGCTGTCCGGCGGTCAGCAGCAGCGCATCGCCATCGCGCGGGCGCTGGCGATGAATCCCAAGCTGATGTTGTTCGACGAGCCCACCTCGGCGCTGGATCCCGAACTGGTCGGTGAGGTGCTCGGCGTGATGAAGAAGCTGGCCAGCGAAGGCATGACGATGGTGGTGGTGACGCACGAAATGGGCTTCGCCCGTGAGGTTGCCGACCAACTGGTGTTCATGGACGGCGGCGTGATCGTCGAGAGCGGCAACCCGCGGGAGGTGCTGTCCAACCCGCAGCAGGAACGCACCCAGTTGTTCCTGTCGAAGGTGATGTAGCCGGGCTAGCGAGCCATGGTGCGCGCGTAGATCTCGGCCAGGAACTGTTCCACCGCGACCGCAGAGTGCGCGGCGCGTGGGGAGCCGAAAATGTCGAAAGCGTGCTGCGCGTATGGCAATTCGGCGTACACCACGGGCTGGGTGCTGACTTCTCTCAACCGGTGGGCGAAGCTGCGGCCCTGCTCGACGGGGATCAGCGAGTCGTTGGTGCCGTGCAGGACGAAAAACGGCGGGGCGTCGGCGTTGACGTGGCTGATCGGCGATGCCGACTGATAGGCATCCGGGAAGTCCCGTCGCCGTTGCTTGAGCACATAGCGCGCCAGCATCGGCACCATCAGCGGATGTATGGAGGTGTCTTTCCTGGTGAAGTCGTAGACACCGTAGAACGGCACCGCGGCCTGCACGCTGGTGTCGACCTCGGTGAAACCGGGCTGGAACTCCGGCAGATTCGGGGTCAGTGCCGCCAACGAAGACAGATGCCCGCCGGCCGAACCGCCGGTGATGGCGATCCAGTCCGGGTCACCGCCGTACTCGTGGATATGTTCCTTGATCCAGGCGATGGCGCGCTTGACGTCGACGATATGGTCCGGCCAGGTGGCCCGTGGGCTCAGGCGGTAGTTGATCGACACACAGATCCAGCCCAGCTCGGCCAGATGACTCATCAACGGATGTGCTTGTCCACGTTTGCTTCCGACCATCCACGCGCCGCCGGGTACCTCAAGCAGCACTGGCGCACGGCCGTCACGGTCGAGGTCGGGCCTGCGCCAGATGTCGAGCAGGTTCTTGCGGCCGAATTCGCCATACGGCACGTCGCTGTCGTGGGCATAATCGCGATAGATCCGCAGCATCCGAACCACACCGGCCCGTTTGGCCGTCGCGCCTCCCGGCGCCGGGCGCTTCCAGAGATCGCCGCTTTCGGTGCGTCGCTCGGCCCCGAGTTCGGCGTCCAGTGCCGCGGTCAACGGCTGATTCGCCCGTCGGCCCGCCCGGTAGAGCCCGAGCAGACCGAGCCACGACAGTCCAGACACCAACCAGGCCAGCCGACCCGTCCGGCGGCCCAGCCCGGGTGTCACCGCGGTCAGCGCTGCGGCCTCGGCCGCGATCATCTGCACCGGCAGCTCGGACGCGAAGACCCCGTAGGTGAAGGCGTACAGCGAGGGATACCCGCGCTTCGACAACGGCCGGTAGCCGTTGGCCGCGAGAGCGGCACTGACCGCCGCGATGAGTGTGGCCGCGATTTGCTTGAGGCGCTTCACCCGAATCACCCTATGCTGGGCCCATGCCAGCCTCGGCTCGGCTCGATCCCACCACTCCGCTGTGGCGCGCCGCTCAGGTGTTTCGCCTGCTCAGCTTTCTCTATGCCGCCGGGTTTGCGATCGTCAGCAGCGACGAGCTGCAACGACCCGCGCTGGGCTGGCTGCTGTTCGGCGTGCTGTCGGTCTGGACGCTGGCCTGCGGGGTTGCCTATCTGCAGGGTTTCGGGCGCAGAACGAGCTGGGTGTCGGCCGAAGTCGTCGTGGTGCTGGCGTTGATCCTGGCCACCGGACTGGCCGCCTCGGACCAGTGGGTGGCCGACAACCAGTCGTTGCCGACGACGTTGTGGGCCACCAATGCCACGATTTCGGCGGCGATCCTGCGCGGCCCTATCGCGGGCATGGTGGCCGGCCTGGCGGTGATGGCCGCCTCCGCGACGGTCAAGGGGCACATCAGCATCGACCTGGCGCGCAACGCCACGGTCATCGTCGAACTGGCCGTCGGGCTCGCCATCGGCATGGCTGCGCAGACGGCGCGGCGCGCCCACGCCGAACTGCAGCGGGCCGCGATGTTGTCGGCGTCGGTGGCCGAACGCGAGCGGCTCGCCAGGCAGGTGCACGACGGAGTCATCCAGGTGCTCGCCCTGGTAACCAAACGCGGTCGCGAAATCGGCGGTGCGACAACTGAATTGGCGGATCTGGCGAGCGAGCAGGAACGGGCCCTGCGCCGGCTGGTCAGCGCAGAGGACATCGGCCAGGATGCGCATCCCGCGCTGGTCGACATCCGGTCCGGCCTACGCAGGCGGGCAGGTGAGCGTGTGGTGATCAGCGTGCCTGCCACGCCCGTGCTGCTGGACGCCACCGTGGCCGCGGAACTGGAGGCGGCGGCGGGTAATGCCCTGGACAACGTTGCGGCGCACGCCGGACCCGAAGCGACGGCGTACGTTCTGGTCGAGGACCTCGGCGACGCGGTCACCGTCAGCATCCGCGACGACGGGGTGGGAATCGCGCCGGGCCGCCTGCAGGAGGCGGCGGCCGAGGGTCGGGCCGGTATCGCCAAGTCGATCGTCGGGCGGTTGCACGCTCTGGCCGGTACCGCTGAGCTCAGCAGCGACGCCGGTGCGGGTACCGAATGGGAGCTGACCGTGCCGCGCGGTAAAGGTGGAAAGGGTGGCCGTGGTTGACCCCGAGCAGGAGCTGACGGTGATGGTGGTCGACGACCACCCCATCTGGCGCGACGCGGTGGCCCGCGACCTCGCCGAAGACGGCTTCACCGTGGTCGCGACGGCCGACGGGGTGGCCGCCGCCCGCCGCCGGGCCGCCGTGGTGCACCCCGGCGTGGTGCTGATGGATATGCGGCTCGGCGACGGCGACGGCGCGCAGGCCACCGCCGAGGTGTTGGAGGTGTCGCCGTCGAGTCGCATCCTGGTGCTGTCGGCCTCCGGCGAGCGCGACGACGTGCTGCAGGCGGTCAAGGCGGGCGCCACCGGCTATCTGGTCAAGAGTGCTTCGCGGACCGAACTGGCCGACGCGGTCCGCGCCACCGCCGCGGGCCGGGCCGTCTTCACACCGGGCCTGGCCGGGTTGGTGCTGGGGGAGTACCGGCGGATCGCCCAGCGCCCGGCGTCGGACTCCTCACCTGCGGTGCCGACGTTGACCGAGCGCGAGACGGAGATTCTGCGACATGTGGCAAAAGGCTTGACCGCCAAGCAGATTGCCGCCAAGTTGTCGGTCAGCCACCGCACCGTCGAGAACCATGTGCAGGCCACCTTCCGCAAGCTGCAGCTGGCCAACCGCGTCGAACTGGCGCGCTATGCCATCGAACACGGACTGGACAAAGACGGGTAGTCCTACTCATCCGTCGCAGCGGCTGCGGCGCAACGATGGCAGCCATGACCGATCCGCATCAGGCTGCCCTGCACCGGCTGGCCGAGGAATTCACCGCGATGTCGCACCAGCTGGTCCGCGTCGCAGGCCAGCTCAGCGCACTGGAACGCACGTTGCCGGCGCCGCCCCCGCAGCCGTCGTGGCAGCCCTACCCCGTCGCGCCGCCGCCCGCACCCCACTACGCCGAGCGTGCTGAGAGATCGCCGAATCCGCCCGAAACGCGACCTCCCAGCACACTCGCACCGCCTGCCGCCCACGTCCCGCCACCGCCTCCGCCGCCGGCGCGGCCGACGCTGGCCGCCCGCATCATCGGGGACGCCGAGAAGGGGTTGATCGGCAAGCTGCTCGCGGTGGCGGGCGTGGCCGTCACGTTGATCGGCGTCGTCCTGCTGGTGGTGCTCGCCGCCCAGGCGGGCATCCTGCGGCCCGAGATCCGGGTGGGCGCGGGCGCCCTGCTGGCCGGCGGCCTGGTCTGGGTCGGCACTCGGCTGACGCGCAGGCCCGGCGGCCGGATCGGCGCAATCGCGCTGGCCGCCACCGGAATCGCCGCCGCCTATATCGACGTCATCGCCGTCACCACCATCTACGACTGGGTTGCCCCCGCGGTCGGCCTGATCGTCGCCGCGGCGATCGGCGGCGGCGGCCTGCTGCTGGCCCGGCGGTGGGATTCCGAACAGTTGGGCCTGCTGGTGTTCGTCCCGTTGACGGTTCTCGCGCCGATCGTGACCGACGGCATCACGTTGACCCTGGTGGCGTTCATGCTCGTCTTGGCGGCGGCAGCGCTACCGGTGCAGCTCGGCAAGGACTGGGTCTGGCTGCATGCCGCGCGCACCGCGGCAGGCACTGCACCGTTGCTGCTGGCGTTGAGCGCCAGTCATTTCGGGTCCGGCGACGATCCGTGGCTGCTCGGGGGTGCCTGCGCCGTCGCGGCCGCACTGGCGATCGGCGGTGCGCTGATTCTGCTGCCGTGGCTCACCAACCGGGTGGCCGCCGCGCTGGTGACCGTGGCCGGTGTGCTGCCCGCGCTGTCGGCCGGTATCGCCGTCAGCCGGTTGCTCGCGGCGCTGCTGGCCGCGGTTGTCGCGGTGGCGATGCTGGCCATCGTGGTGACACGGCTGCCGGGTGTCGCCGGCCCGGTGCGCCAGATCTGGTCGGCGTTGTCGGCGGTGTCCGCACTGATCGCGGTGACCGTGGCGTTCGACGGTGTGGTCGCAGGCCCGGTCCTGCTGGCGTTGGCGCTGGTGGTCACGGTGGCCGGCCGGCGCGATGCACTGGCCAGATGGGCGGCGGTCGGCTTCGCGATCGTCGGCGGCGCGCTGTTGCTCGGCTATGCCCCGCCACTGACCCTGGTGCAGCCCACCCTGCTGGCAGTGCCGGTCGCCGTCTCCACCTTGGCGGCCAGCCTGCTGCTGATCGCGGTGTCTGTGGCGGTGGCCTGGTCGTGGACGGACCGGACGAAGCTCACCGACGGAATCCGGGTGATCTGGGCGGCGGCCGTCGCGGTGACCGCCTACTGCGTCACCACGTTCACCGTCACCGCCGGTGTGCTGATCGGCGGTCGGGACGGCGGCTTCCTGGCCGGACATATGGTGGCCACCATATGCTGGATCGCGATCGCGGCGGGGTTGTTCGCGTTCGCGCTGCGCGTGCAGCGACGCGACGCGCGTACCGCGCCGATCGCCGGTGGGCTGGCGCTGACCGCGGCCGCGACGGTCAAGCTCTTCCTGTTCGACCTCGGCACCCTCGACGGCATCTTCCGGGTGGTGGCGTTCATCGTCGTGGGCCTGGCGTTGCTGGGGATGGGTTCCGGGTACGCCCGCAGCCTCGCGCAGCACGACCTGCCCGCACCGAGGTAAGGGCACCCTAGCAAAGGCTTGGCTTTCCAATCGTGATTGACCAGACATCGGCATCGGCATTTTTTGTCTGCGCCCCACGTTACAGTCAATGAGCAGGTGAGAGTCCTGGGCCTCGACCCGGACGCTCCCGAGTACCAGAGCACAGATGTTTAGGAAAGGACACCCTCATGGCTACCACAGCAACCGTGATCAACCACCGCCGCGATGCCGACGAGATCACCAACTTCGTACCGTCGCAGGAATTCAACGCGCACCTGCAGCAGATCCTCGTCGACTTGATCGAACTGCACCTGCAGGGCAAGCAGGCGCACTGGAACGTCGTCGGCACCAACTTCCGCGATCTGCATCTGCAGCTCGATGAGCTCGTCGACTTCGCCCGCGAGGGCAGCGACACCATCGCCGAGCGCATGCGCGCCCTCGACTTCGCCGCCGACGGCCGGTCCGACACCGTCGCGGCCACCACGTCGCTGCCGACGTTCCCCGCATTCGAGCAGTCCACCACCGAGGTCGTCGACCTCATCACCACCCGCATTTACGCGACGGTCGGCACCCTGCGTTCGGTGCACGACGCCATCGACGCCGAGGATCCCAGCACCGCTGACATCCTCCATCTTCAGATCGACGGCTTGGAGAAGCTCGCCTGGCTGATCAAGTCGGAGAATCGCAAGGTCTAACTGAAATGGTGGTCGTTCGGCCCATCCGGCATCTCCTGCCGGGTGGGCCGAACGGCATTCCAGGGGTCAGTGATTGGCCGCGAGCACCGACAGCAGTTCGTAGCCGACATGCGCCGCCGCGATACCGGTGATCTCGGCGTGGTCGTAGGCGGGGGCCACCTCGACGATATCGGCGCCGACGACGTTGAGGCCCACCAGACCGCGCAGGGTGTTGAGCAGTTCGCGCGACGTCATTCCGCCGGCCTCGGGGGTGCCCGTACCCGGCGCGTGGGCCGGGTCGAGCACGTCGATGTCCACCGATACGTACACCGGACCGCCGTCGAGCCGCGTGCGCATCCGCTCGACAATGCTTGCCACACCGTCGAATTCATAATCATCAGACCGGATGACCTGAAACCCCAGCACCTCGCTGTCTTCGAGATCCTGCTTGCCGTACAGCGGGCCCCGGATCCCCATGTGCAGGGACCGTTCCATGTCGATCAGTCCTTCTTCGCTGGCCCGGCGGAACGGGGTGCCGTGGGTATAGGGCTCGCCGAAGTAGGTGTCCCAGGTATCCAGGTGGGCATCGAAGTGCAGCACCGCGATCTTTCCAAGGTCACGCGACAGCGACCGCAGGATTGGCAGCGCGATGGTGTGGTCCCCGCCGATCGTCAAGACGGTTGAGCCATCACGACGCAGGTGGGTGATCGCCGAGTCGATGGTGCTGATGGCCTCGCCGATGTTGAACGGATTGACGGCGATATCGCCACAGTCGGCGACCTGCTGGGCCGCGAACGGCGATACCTTCAGCGCAGGATTGAAGGGCCGCAACAACTTCGACGAGGCCCGCACATGTCCGGGGCCGAACCGCGCGCCCGGCCGGTAGGAGACTCCGCTGTCGAAGGGGATTCCGACCACGCTGACGTCCGC
>JBEVHL010000275.1:0-2689 GCA_040511255.1 Mycobacterium sp.
GGCTGGTGCAACGGGGCCTCCGGCCTCGGTCGGCCGTGTCAGGCCGGGCGGGTCCGCCTGAGCTTCAGCATGTTGTGCGCTGCGCAGATCAGGCGCCATTCGCTTTGCACCGCTGTGAGTCCGCGGCGGGTGAATCGGCGGTATCCGAGGTTGGCTTTGATGTTGCCGAAGACGGGCTCGATGCTGTGCTGACGTTTGCGGTAGAGGTCGGTGTTGCTGGGTCGGGCCAGCTTGTCGTCCATCGCCCGTCGCGCGATTGTCGGATCGGCGGCTTCGCCACGGATGTGGGCGAGCATGGCGTTGATGCGCGTATCCGAGACGGTGAGTTCGTCTCTGGCGGCACGTTTGGAGATCTCGCCGCGGGCTAGTCGTTTGATCACCGGAATCCACTCTTCGGGCTCGGGTTCGGCGGTGCGGGCGATGCGTTGCCCGTCGCGGGAGCGCCGCCACTGCAGCGACCGCTCTATCAGATCCAAAGCGGCCCCTGTCGTGGGTGCCGAGCTCGACTGGAACGCCGGGCTGGTCAGTGCGCCACCGCCGCACGAGGCCGAGCGCGTTTCCTGTGATGACGTCACCGTCGGACAGCACCGCCACCGGAGTCACCCAGACGTCGTCGGCACCCAGCTCAAGCGCAGGTGGACGGGTCACAACCGTCGTCCACCTCGGGCATAAGTTCGGGTCGGGCTGGGAAGTGAGGCGGCGGCGGGCCGTATCTGCCAGTTCGCCCATCGAGTAGCGGAGTGCTTGAAGGCAGAGCTGGCGCGGCACGTAGCCACGGTCCACCCCGAAAGAGGACTGGCTTGCCCTGTTCCAGCCTACGAGGCTGGCCTACGACTTCCACTCGATGACAATCGTGTCAGGGTTCACGCGTCGGACACCATCGACCGTCAGGTAGGGCCGGATCCTGCGGGTCTTTGGCGGCAGGAGCCGGACCGTCATCAGGGCTTCCACGACACCACGCTTGGCGTCGAGGCTAAGCGCCGACCACGTCTCCTCGACGTCGCGGGCGGTGATCAACGTCGAGAGGGCAGCTGAGTCGGTGTTCCTCGGCATCCTCGCCTCAATCTCCGCCAAGCGGGCCGTCGCGCGCTCATTGCTGGCCTTTAACTGCCCCAACGTCACAGCACCGTCCGCGAACGCCTCAGCGATCGCGTCCATTCGCGCATAGAGCTCGTCGGCCTCCCGGCGCAGCCCGGCTACGTCGACTGCTGGCAATCCTGCTTGGAACGCTTCGGCCAGATCTGGCTCAGCCAGACGTCGGAGAATCACGCTTTCGATGAACTCATCGATCGGCGCTGCCTCTCGCATGACGTGCCCCCCCATAGCGACCTTGCAGCGGTAACGGTCCCGCCCCTTGAGTTTGCCGCCGCTCCCTATCGTGCCTTCGCAGACATCGCAGATCGCGATGCCGGAGAGGAGCAACTGGCTGACGTGCAGGCTGCCGAACTTTAGTTTGCGGCCTGGGTCGTTCAACACCGCCTGCGCCGCGTGCCAGGTGTCGAGGTCAACGATCGCCGGCCACTCCGCGCGGATCGGCTCACCCCGCTCATTGCGGACAACATCGCCGAGATAGGTCTTGATTCCGGCCAGCCGCGCGGTTCGGAGTGTCCGCGAGACGATCGTCCCGTTCCAGGGCTGATGCTTCTGCGGTGTGTGTAGCCCAGCCGCGTTCCAGCGCCTACCTACCTCCCGGAGGCTTCCGCCGATCAAGATCAAATCGTAGGCACCCCGGATGGCTTCAGCCTCCACGTCGCGCACCGTGACGCCGTCGGACTCGTAACCGAACGGACGCCGCGTGCCGAAGTACTTACCCTGAGCGGCCCTTTGCTTGTTGGCTGCCTTCTGTCGTCGACCTTTTTGCTCAGACTCGTAAACCGCCACGGCACCCAACTGCCGCGCGACCAAGCGGCCGGCCGGGGTCGCCAGGTCCAGCAAGCCCGCCTGGACGGTCTGCGTCGTAACATTCGTTTTCTCACAGACCGTGATGTATTGCTCCAACTCGGCGATGCGGCGGTACAGCCGGTCTGTGTGCCAGACGACCACGGCATCCACCTCGCCAGCCTCGATCGCCTGCAGCATGGTCTGGTAGCCGGGCCTTCGCTTCCCGGAGTAGGCAGAGACGTCGTTGTCGACAAAGACCCGTACCACCTCCCACCCGAGCGCCGAAGCCTTGGCCCGGCAGTCCTCCTCCTGGCGAGCGACGCCCGCACGTTCGCCAGTGAAGTCGCGCGAGATGCGGGAGTAGATGGCAGCCCGAGTCATTCCGTCACTTCCATCGCGCAGCTGGAATGCCCTACTCGAATTGTGACACGCACGGATGCATAGTATGCCATCCCTTGCTGGCACCGGCACGTTGAGTACCACGCATTCGCACTCGGCAGAGTCCACCATGGACCGCCTGGCATCCCGGGTTGCGCAGGGCGGGGTGCTCTCAGTTGAGGAGGCATACCGCCAAATCGCCCACAACATCCATCTCTTCATCTATGTGAAGCTGGTGGATGAGACGTGGAAGGGCGGCACCCGTCGTCGGTACGTTTCGGAGATCCGGCAAGTCACGCGTGCGATCGAAGACGGACGGCCGGTGACCCATCTCACCTACCACGCCACGGGCGCTGGCAGCCAGTCTGCAGGGTACTTTCCCGATGCCGACTTCGAGGCCGAGCTGCTCGGGTTCCGACGCGATCTTCCA
>JBEVHL010000276.1:0-29256 GCA_040511255.1 Mycobacterium sp.
CCCCGACGCGGTGCGCAAAGAGCTCGATAACGACGAATTTCGGCTCTACGAGCTGATCTGGCAGCGCACGGTGGCCTCACAGATGGCCGACGCGCGCGGCACCACCCTGAGCCTGCGGATCGGCGGTGACGCCACCGACGGCCGGTCGGTGGTGTTCAGCGCCAGCGGCCGCACGCTGACCTTCGCCGGATTCCTCAAGGCCTACGTCGAGACCGTCGACGATCTGGCCGGTGGCGAAGCCGACGACGCGGAGAGCCGGCTGCCGCAGCTGACCCAGGGCCAGCAGGTCAGGGCCAACCAGCTCAACCCCGACGGACACTCCACCAACCCGCCCGCCCGCTACACCGAGGCGTCGCTGATCAAGTCGCTCGAAGAGCTCGGCATCGGGCGTCCGTCGACCTACTCGTCGATCATCAAGACGATTCAGGACCGCGGTTATGTGCACAAGAAGGGCAGCGCCCTGGTGCCGTCCTGGGTGGCATTCGCCGTGATCGGACTGCTCGAACAGCATTTCGGCCGGTTGGTCGACTACGACTTCACCGCCGCCATGGAAGACGAGCTCGATCAGATCGCCTCGGGCAACGAACGACGGACCAACTGGCTCAACAACTTCTACTTCGGCGGCGACCACGGCGTCGACGGGTCGATCGCCCGGGCCGGCGGACTGAAGAAACTGGTCGGCGGCAACCTCGAAGAGATCGACGCCAGGCTGGTCAACTCCATCAAGCTGTTCGACGACGACCAGGGTCGCGCCATCCACGTCCGGGTCGGCCGCAACGGTCCGTATCTGGAGCGGATGGTCGCCGACCCCGACAGCGCGGACGGCGAGCTCAAGCCGCAGCGGGCCAACCTCAACGACGATCTGACACCCGACGAGCTTTCGCTCGAACTGGCCGAGAAGCTGTTCTCCACGCCGCAGGAGGGTCGTTCGCTCGGTATCGATCCCGAATCCGGCCATGAGATCGTCGCCAAGGATGGCCGGTACGGCCCGTATGTCACCGAAGTACTGCCGGCCCCCGCCGAAGACGAAGCGCCGCCCGAGGATCCGGGTGCCGCGCCTGCGAAGAAGGCCAAGAAGCCGCCGCCAGGGCCGAAGCCCCGGACCGGCTCGCTGTTGCGCAGCATGGACCTGGAGACGGTCACCCTCGAAGACGCCTTGCGGCTGCTGTCGCTGCCCCGTGTCGTCGGGGTGGATCCCAGCAACAACGAGGAGATCACCGCGCAGAACGGTCGCTACGGCCCATATCTCAAGCGCGGCACCGACTCTCGATCCCTGGCCAACGAAGAACAGATGTTCACCATCACCCTCGATGAGGCGCTCAAGATCTACTCCGAGCCGAAACGTCGTGGCGGACAGGGCGCTTCGGCGCCACCGCTGCGAGAGCTCGGGACCGATCCGGTGTCGGAGAAGCCGATGGTGATCAAGGACGGCCGGTTCGGGCCATACGTCACCGACGGCGAGACCAACGCCAGCCTGCGCAAGGGTGACGACGTACTGTCGATCACCGATGCGCGCGCCTCGGAGCTGCTGGCTGATCGCCGGGCCCGCGGGCCGGTGGCGAAGAAGACCACGCGCAAGGCACCGGCGAAGAAGGCCGCCAAAAAGGCACCTGCCAAGAAGGCCGCCAAAAAAGCGTAGTCAGCCCTGGGTGATCAGGTCTGGGTCGAAAGTTCGCTGGGCGCAGCCAATTTGACGGGTCTGGCCAGCTGGGTGGGGCCAGCCCTGCCGCGGAGTTTGACGATTTCGCCGACGTTCCAGCACAGGGCTTCGGCGTCCAGCGCTCCGCTGACCGCGTTCGCCGAGGCCAGCACATGGCCGTTCTCCAGCTTGGCGAGTTCGGTGAGGCGGGCGGCCTCGTTGACCGGATCGCCGATCACCGTGTACTCGAACCGGGCTTGGGCACCGATGTGCCCGGCGATCGCGCGACCGGATGACACGCCGATGCCGAACTCGGCGCCGCCGAGCACCGGCAGCAGTTCGTCGTGCAATTCGCGGGCGGCGGCCAGTGCCGCGCCGGCGCCGTCTGGGTGCTCGATGGGTGCGCCGAAGATGGCCAGGGCCGCGTCGCCCTGGAACTTGTTGACGAAACCGCCATGGCGCGCAACGGTATCCACCACCACCCGGAAGAACTCGTTGAGCAGCACCACCACTTCGCCGGGGTCGCGGGTCGAGGCCAGGTGGGTGGAGCCGACGAGGTCCACGAACAGTACGGCGACGTCGCGCTCCTGGCCGCCCAGTTCGGTGCCGCGCTCCAGCGCGCGTCGCGCCACGTCTTCACCGACGTAGCGGCCGAACAGGTCGCGCAGCCGCTGCCGCTCGGAGAGATCGCGGACCATGTCGTTGAACCCGGCCTGCAGCAGGCCCAGCTCGCTGGCGTCGTAGATCTGCATGTGGGCGTTGTAGTTGCCGCGCTGCACTTCACCGAGCGCCCAGCGCAACTGGCGCAGCGGGTCGGCGATCGACATGGCGACCAGCACGGTGCCCGCCAGCCCGATGCCCAGCGCGGCCAACGCCATCAGCAGGATCGGCACCAGCGTCTTGTCCGCCGACGCCTGGAACAGAGACAGCTTGCCTGCCAGGACGGACAGCACGATCGCCAGCAGCGGCACCCCGGTGCTCAGCACCCAGGTCAGGACCTGACGCAGGATCACCCCCGGCGCCCGGAAGTTCTCCGGCACCCCGCCGCGCAACGCCGCGACGGCGACCGGGCGCAGCACCCGCTCGGACTGCAGGTAGCCAATGATGGCGGTGGCGGTGGCACCCAGGCCGGTCGCGATGGCCAGCACGGGCGCGGAGTGACTGGCGACGGGCCAGCTGGCGATGATGAAGACGATGCCGCCGATACACCAGTTGACCAGGCTGATCGTGGTGCGGTAGATCGGCATCCGCAGGGCTCTGGTGCGGGCCAGTTCGGTGCTGACCGGGTCGGCGTCGGCGAGCAGGGCGTCACGGCGCTGCCAGCGCAGCACCGGGAACAACAGCCGCAGGCTGATGAAGGACCCCACCGCGAACGAGATGCCCAGCACCGCCACGAAGATCACCAGGTTGGCCGTCGGCAGGTCCTGTAGTTGGATCCGGTCTTCCGGCGGCAGGCCGAAGCGCAGGAAGCCCAGCACGAACAGCGCGCCGATGATGTCGGCCTGCAGCATGCCGAGGGAGAACACCGGCCATGGCGTACGCACAATCCAGCGGACGAACGCGTTGATTCGTCCCCCCGGTGTCGACGCGGTGCTCACACCGATAACCGTATCGGGCGGGACGGACCAAACCGAACCTTCGCGGACAGCTGGCCACCGGCCGTGTCACCGCTGACCACTACAGTTGCGGTGATGTCCGGGGTTTTCGCGCGCTTGGTGGGCCAACACGCCGTCGAGGCGACGTTGGTGGCGGCAGCCGCTGCCGCCCGCGGTGACGCGACTCACAGCGCGCTCACAGCCGGCAGCATGACCCACGCCTGGCTTGTCACGGGTCCGCCGGGGTCAGGCCGTTCCATCGCGGCGCTGTGCTTCGCTGCGGCGCTGCAGTGCACTGCTGACGGGACGCCGGGTTGCGGGCAGTGCCGGGCGTGCACCACCACCATGGCGGGCACCCACGCCGACGTCCGCCGGATCATCCCCGAGGGGTTGTCCATCGGTGTCGACGAGATGCGCGCCATCGTGCAGATCGCCTCACGCCGGCCGAGCACGGGCAATTGGCAGATCGTGGTGGTCGAGGACGCCGACCGCCTGACCGAGGGCGCGGCGAACGCGCTGCTCAAGGTGGTCGAGGAACCCCCGCCGTCGACGGTGTTCCTGTTGTGCGCGCCGTCGGTGGATCCCGAGGACATCTCGGTGACGCTGCGGTCCCGGTGTCGGCACGTCGCGTTGGTGACGCCCACTGCCGAGGCCATCGCTCAGGTGCTGGTCGAATCGGACGGCCTCAGCGCTGACGAGGCGCACTGGGCCGCGTCGGTCAGCGGCGGGCATGTGGGCCGGGCGCGCCGGTTGGCCACCGACCCCGAAGCCAGGGACCGACGCCAGCGCGCGCTGGGTCTGGCGCGCGACGCGGCCACCCCGTCACGCACCTACGCCGCCGCCGAGGAACTCGTCGCCGCCGCGGACGTCGAGGCCAAAGCGTTGACCGAGGGCCGCAACGAGTCCGAGGCCGATGAATTGCGGACCGCGCTGGGCGCCGGTGGTACCGGTAAGGGCACCGCCGGGTCGGTGCGGGGCGCCGCCGGAGCGCTGAAAGACCTTGAGAAGCGCCAGAAGTCGCGACTGACGAGGGCGTCCCGCGACGCACTGGACCGGGCTCTGATCGACCTGGCCACCTATTTCCGGGATGCGCTGATCGTCGCGCTGATGCCGGGGGAGGCCGCCGGCTCGGTGACCGCCAACCACCCCGACATGGCCGACAAGGCCGCGGCGATGGCGGCGCATGCCAGCCCGGACCGACTGCTGCGCTGTATCGAGGCGGTGCTGGAATGCCGCGATGCGTTGGCGATCAACGTCAAGCCGAAATTCGCGCTGGATGCCATGGTGGCGACGGTCGGCCAGGCGCTGCGCGACTGAGTTTGGGCGCGTCGGTTGGCCTGCCGTAGACTCGCACCGCCCGCACAGTCGGGTACGCCGCCCTAGCTCAGTCGGTAGAGCATCTCACTCGTAATGAGAAGGTCAGGGGTTCGATTCCCCTGGGCGGCTCCATCTCGATTGGCTCCATCTCGATCTGCCGTTCGAGGACACGGTGCGGCAGTGGGGGCGCGCAAGCTAGGGGAGCAACCTGCGGAGTTGCCCAATGTCAGCCCGGTCCTTAGCGGCGGGTTCGTACGCGGTCTTGAATTGATACATCGACCTCGCCGTAATGCACTGCACTTCATCGCCGTCGATAAACCCGCTGCCCTGCAACGATTCTCGTGGATATGCGACGCCGTAGACGTGTTGACCGCCGGCATCGAAATGGAAGACGTGAATGTCGACCTGGCGGCCGATGTCATCGACCATGACGAAATTCCAGTCAGTCGAGGCCGCGGTCGATCGGCGGCGATACCCAGCCGCGTTCAGCACCACCACCAGGACATCGAGGTCGTCGCGATCAACCGCCACGTCGAGGTCGTCATGTTCTCGGGTCTGTTCACCGACCAACGCGTCCACGCACCATCCGCCGTCGACCCACAGCCGGATGCCCGCAGCCACGGCCGAGCGGTACAACGCGAGCACCTCGTGCGACGGCATGCAGGGCATCGGGCTCATGACCGATCGACTCCGCAGAACATGGCTGCAACGCCCACCGCATCATGATGACGAACGAGACAGAATTGATCGACCTCGTCGTTTCTCCTCGCCATCGGCCGGTTCGCTTGACACCGCAAATTTAGTTAGCTCATAGCAGCGTAGCGATATTCGCTGACAATCTACCGAAGTCGATTCTCGCTGCATACGAGCCTGACGAACTGTTAGCTGAGACATTGCTAGCGGCCATAACTGCCATTAGCTTGTGGAAATTGACGCCGAGGCGCATCCTGTGGCTGTTGGCATTTTCACTCGCCTGCTGCGCCACACCTTGAACACACAGGGCACGAGCCGCTAAGCGAACCTCTTGGAGGTAGGGCACACTCATCATCACATCCTGCAATGACGCAAAAGCAGTCCCCAGTTCGTCCGCGCGCCATCGACGGCGCGAACTCGATGAGCTGATGTCGCGGGTGGGTCCGGGTGATTTGTCGGCCGTTGAGCTCGGCGTTCTGCTTGACGTGCTGAGGGTGGCCCATGCCCGCGTGAATGATAGGTCAGTCTGCCGGCCACGACTGCGCCTCGTCGAGACCGGTGACGCGTAACTTCGCATAAATTGACCCCGGCGCAAGTTCTGGTCCCGTATACAGATTCAAATGAGGGCCTCTGCGTATATCGGTCGGGTCGGCGGTTTGGCGGTCGCGCTGGGAATCGGCGCGGCGCTGTCCGCCGGTGCTGGCACGGCATGGGCCGACACCGACAATCCGGCACCGTCCCCAGCCGGCAACCACGCGACCAAAACGAAAACTGCAGACAAGACTGCGTCGACCGCAGCCAAGAAGTCGCCGCGGTCCGCCACGGCGGATGACGCCAAATCCCCTGCGACCACATCGTTTACCCCGGCCGCCCGCACCACGGCCACCCCCGCCGCGCCGCACCAGGGCGCGCTGCAGAAACAGGGGTCGGGCTCGGGCGCAGGCAACACGCCCTCGGCACCGCTGACTACTCCGGTCGAACTGACGATGTTGGCCGCGACCCGCCGCGAGACCGCGGTCGCGCAGACGCACAGCGCGGCGGTCGTCACCACCACCGCACAACCTGCGGTGCCGACCAATCCGACCGTCGCGTTCCAGCAGCTGGTCTACACCCCGGTGCATGCCGTCGTCGAGGCCTGGATCGACAGTGACTTCGGCCAGCAGGTCGACGGCGTCATCAACACACTCGCCGGGTCCTACGTGATCGGCAATGGCACGGCAGGCACGGCGACGCACCCCGACGGCGGTGCCGGCGGATGGTTACTCGGCGACGGCGGTGCCGGCTGGGTCAGTACCGAGGAGGGGGTCGCCGGTGGGGCCGGTGGCCGCGGCGGGCTGTTCGGCAACGGTGGCTCCGGCGGCGCGGGCGGGGCCGGCGCTGCGGGTGGCTTCGGAGGCGCCGGCGGTGGACTGATGGGCATCGGTGGGGCCGGCGGCGCGGGTGGCAACGGCCTGGCCGGTGGGACAGGCGGGATCGGCGGCCGCGGTGGAACCGCAGCCGGATTGGTGTTCGGCATCGGTGGTGACGGCGGTGCGGGCGGTGACGGCTCCGCCGGGGGCCGCGGCGGTAACGGCGGTAGCGGTGCGGCACTGCTGGGCAGCGGCGGCGACGGTGGCGATGCGGGGAACAGCGGAGTAGGTGGCGAGGCCACCGGGTTGCCTGCGTTGGGCGGGGCCGGCGGTAGCGCGGGTTGGTTCGGCAGCCACGGCTCCGCGGGCCAGTTCGGCACGGTGGCCGGCGGCGCGACCGCCCCGGCCGACGGCGCGCTGTCGACGACCGGCACCTGGTTGACCAACAGCGATGGTCAGGTCGTCATCCTGCACGGGGTCAACGAGGTGTACAAGCTGCCGCCGTATCTGCCGTCGGCCAGCGGATTCGACGAGGACGACGCAGAATTCTTGGCGGCCAACGGTTTCAACGTCGTCCGGTTGGGCGTCATCTGGGCCGCGGTGGAACCCGAACCCGGCGTCATCGACACCGGCTACCTCGCGTCCATCAAGCAGACCGTGCAGACCCTGGCCGACCACGGCATCTACACGGTCGTCGACATGCACCAGGACAACTACAGCACCACGTTCGGCGGCGAAGGCGCCCCGACGTGGGCCACCCAGACCGTCGGGCTGCCCAACCCGGACTTCGGTTTTCCCGGCAACTATTTCCTCAATCCGGCCGAGAACTACGCCTGGGACCGGTTCTGGGCGAACTCCGACGCTCCGAACGGGCTTGGGCTGCAGGACAATTACGCGCTGGCCTGGCAGGGCGTCGCGAGCGCGCTGGCGGGTACCTCGGGGGTGATCGGCTACGACATCATCAACGAGCCGTGGCCCGGTTCGCCGTGGGTGGCGACCCTGCTCGGCAGCTCGTTCTTCGCCGACCAGCAGCTGTCCCCGATGTACAACCTGGTGGCCGCCGCCATCCGGTCGGTCGACCCCTACACGACGCTGTATATCGAACCGACGAATCCGGGAGCGGTCGAAGAGGGCAACATCTTCGGTCTGCCCGTCACTCTGGGCAGGATCGACGACCCGAATATCGTGCTGGCATTTCATGATTACTGCGGCGGGCTGGGCGGGCTGTGCCCGTTGATCGCCAACGCGCTGGCCGGCGGGGCCCAGCGGTACGCGCTGGAACACAACATTCCGGCCTTCATGAACGAGTTCGGGGCCACCGGTGACACCACCGAGCTGACCACCGAAATGCTGGCCGGCGACAAGTACCAGATGAGCTGGACGGTATGGGCCTACACCGCCAAGGGCGACATCACCACCAGCGACGCCAGCGGCGAGGAGGCGTTGGTCTATGACCCCGCGCTGCCGCCGGTCGGCGCCAACGTCAACACCACCACGCTCAAGACCATCGCCGTGCCGTACCCGCAGGTGGTTTCCGGCATCCCGCAGGGGTGGTCGTTCACCGGCGGCACCTTCCAGTTCAGCTACTCCACGAACCGGGCGGACGGTGTCGGCAGCTTCGCCGCCGGCTCGCAGACCACCATTTCTGTTCCGGCCGTGCAGTATCCGCACGGCTACCAGGTGAGCGTCACCGGTGGGCACGTCGTCTCGGCGCCGGGCGCGCCGCGGCTGGTCATCGCCTCCGACCCCGGCGCTACCACCATCAGTGTCACCGTCAGTGGCGCCCTGCTGGCGAACGGCGGGGCGCTGCAGACCTAGCCCGCGGCGAACTTGTCGCGCACGACGCGCGACCAGTAGCTCTCTTCGCGCGCGGTCAGGTCATTCGACGTGATCGCGCCGAACGCGGCGGCGTCCCAGGCGAACCGGATCGGAGCGTCGGGCAGCGCGTCCGGTCCTTCGAGCCGGAAGCTGCTGGGCGCCAGCGGGCCGAAGAGCAGGGCGCGGCGCAGGTCGGGCCAGTTGTCCAGGTGCGGCTCCACACCGGCCGCGCGCGCGAAAGCCAACGCCGCCAGGTTCATTCGCGTCTTCTGCGACATCCCCCGCCTCGACCGGTAGGAGCTGATGGCAGCCCGCTGATCGGTCTCACTCGCCGCAGCGACCACCCCGCCCCACGTGTACGCCACCCACCTGGCCTGCAATTCCAGCGGCACGAAGTAGCCGCCCGACTGGTCCCACATGCCCACGAACGCCAGCCCGGGCAGGTCCGGATGAAAGGTGTACCGGTCGGCGTCGAGGTGGACGGCGTCCACGTCGAGCACCGACCGGATCTCCTCGCTCAGAAAGGGCACTGCCAAGTCGAACCCGGTGCCGAACATGATCGCATCGAAGTCTTCGGTGTGGCCGTCGGCGAATGTCACGGTCGACGACTCCACGCACTGCAGCCACGGCTGCACCGTGATCCGGCCTTCGGCGACCAGTGGCAGGTACTCCTGGTTCAGGGTGACCCCCGCGGCAAACAGCGAAGGGTCGGGCTCCGGCGCGCCGTACTGCTGCGGACTGCCGCCGGCCTCGACCACGATTTCCTTGAGCTGCCGGTCGATTTCGGCACCGGGCAGGGACTCGGCGGCCAGCACGCCGTACCGGGTGAAGATCCGGTGATCGGATGGGACGCCGGCAGCGAACTTCGGCAGCACGTAGCGCTGGCGGCGCTGCGTCAGCACCACTCTCGCAGCCCCGAGCTGGGTCAGCGCGACGGCGATCTCCAGCGCGCTGACCGCGGACCCCGCCACCAGCACCCGCTTGCCGAGATACCGGGACGGCTCCCGGTAGTCATACGTCGAGGACACCCCGGCGGTACCGGTGAACGAATCCAGTCCGGGCACCGGCGGGATGGCCGGGGAGTGAAACCGGCCGCTGGCCACCACCACTCGATCGAACTGTTCGCTGGTGCCGGAATGGCGGATCAGCCAACCGTTGTCGGCGCGGCTGACCAGTTCGACCTCGGTGTCGAACCGGATGCGCGACACCAGGTCGAACTTCTCGGCGAAGCGCTGCAGGTAGGCCAGGATCTCCCGGCTCGACGGGAACACCGAGGAACTATCCGGCTCGACGTCGCTGAAGGCCGTCAGGACTCGACTGGTGTTGGTGTGCATGGCCGGCCACACGCCGCTGCGACCGGCGATCCCCGTCCACTGCCCGCCGAGCGTCGGATTCCGCTCGAAGATCGTCGGCTCGAAGCCCTGCGACAGCAGCCAGCGCGCGGTGATCAAGCCACCCGGTCCGGCCCCGATCACCGCGACACTTCCGGTCATCGGGGAACTGTCCCACGGTCGGGTGTGTGGGTGGCGCGAATCGCCGGGCTCAGGGCGCGGCGGCGGCCGAGTCCTGGCCCCACACCGCTTTCGCGCCGGAGTCGCCGATCCGGTAGACCTGCGCTGTGGTGGTGCTGCCAAGCAGCATCGCGGCCACCACCAAGACCACCGAGAAATAGATCATCGTGTCGCCGAGCTCGGTGTGCGCCGCCAGCAACGGCGATGTACCTGAGCGGTGTTCCAGCCATTCGCCCGGCCTGGGTGGTGACCGGAGTCAAGATCGACGTCACCACGGCGAGTGCGAACACCAGCCAAACCAGTCGCCGGCGCGCCGTCGACCAGACGGCGCAGAGGATGGCAAGCAGTGCGGTGAGCGGGGACAGCACGACGACGAAATGCACCAGAAGGCATGCGCAGGTAGGCCGTCGATGGTCGTGATGCTGACTCCTGGACTTCAAGATCGCCGCGGATACTTCGGGGACTGTAACAGCCGCTACAATCGGCGCTGTGCCGAATGGAAAGCCGATTCGATGGCTGGTGCTCGTCGTGCGGGTGCCTGCTGATCCGTCGCGGCATCGCGTCGCGGTGTGGCGGGAGCTACGCCGGGCAGGCGCGGTGTCATTGGGACAGGGGGTGTGGATCGTGCCCGATGCGCCGGTGTTCGCCGACGGCATCGCCCGCACCATCGAGTTGGCCGAACGGGGCGACGGTGAGGTTGTGGTGCTGACCGCGGCGGGCCGTGCGGAGCCGGACGCGGGGCGCATCGAAGCGCTGTTCACTGCGGAACGTCATGATGAATGGGTCGAATTCCTTTCTGATTGCGCAAAATTCGACGCCGAGATCGCCAAAGAGATCCGCATCCGCAAGTTCACCCTGGCCGAACTCGAAGAGGAAGAACAAAGTCTGGAGCGGTTGCGCCGCTGGCACCGGGAACTCGTGGCTCGTGATGTATTCGGCGCGCCGAATGCCGCGGAAGCAGGCCAGCAACTCAAGCACTGCACTGAACGGCTGGCGGAATACACCGACCTGGTCTTCACTGCGCTGCATCAGATGTGACCCGGTGATCACATCGCGCAGGTCCGAGGCACCGATGTTGAGTGCGTGGCGTTTTGTCACAGTCTTCGGCACGGTGAGCCTGCTGGCCGACTTCGTCTACGAAGGTGCCCGCTCCATCACCGGCCCGTTGCTGGCGTCACTCGGCGCGACCGGGCTCGTGGTAGGGATAGTCACCGGTATCGGTGAGGCGGCGGCCCTGGGTCTGCGCCTGGTTTCGGGCCCATTGACCGACCGCACGCAACGGTTTTGGACCTGGACCATCGCGGGTTACACCTTGACCATCGTCACGGTGCCCTTCCTTGGAGTGGCTGCCACCCTATGGGTCGCGTGCACGCTGGTGATCGCCGAGCGGGTGGGTAAGGCAGTTCGCAGCCCCGCCAAGGACACCCTGCTTTCCCACGCTGCCTCCGTCACCGGGCGCGGACGTGGCTTCGCGGTGCACGAGGCCCTGGATTCGATCGGCGGGGTCATCGGTCCGCTGACCGTCGCCGCCGTGCTCGCAGCCACCGGAAACAACTACGGACCTGCGTTGGGCGTCCTTGCCATCCCAGGGGCTGCCGCGCTGGCCGTACTGGTGTGGTTGCTCCTGAGGGTGCCAGAACCTGCCCGGTATGAAACCGGCGCTCGGCGACAGCCGACCGCGCCCCCCACCGGTGCGGCGACAGACCCGCGCCGCCCGAGGGCGGCCCCGCTGCCTGCTGCGTTCTGGGCCTACTCCGCGTTCACCGCGACCACCATGGTCGGGTTCGCGACCTTCGGAGTGTTGTCGTTTCACATGGTCGTCGACGGCGTCCTCCCGGCGGCCGCCGTTCCGCTGGTGTACGCGGCCGCGATGGGTGCCGACGCCGTCGCGGCACTGGCTTCCGGCTGGGCGTACGACCGTATCGGCGCAAAAACCCTTGCAGCGCTTCCGATTATCTCGGCGTTGGTACCCGTTGTCGCATTCAGTGATCAGGCCTGGTTGGTGGTCGCCGGCGCATTGTTGTGGGGTGCGGCGGTGGGAATTCAGGAATCGACACTGCGGGCCGTGGTGTCAGATCTGGTTGCACCGCCGCGACGGGCCACCGCCTACGGAGTGTTCGCTGCGGGCCTCGGCGTGGCTACGGCGGCCGGTGGCGCTCTCACGGGTTGGCTGTTCGACAAATCGATAACCGCACTCGTCCTCACCGTCGTCGCCATCCAGATCGTCGCCGTCGGCGTCGCTGCGGTGAGCTACCTTCTGCGCCCCCGCGGTGATGACCACCCGACGACCGGCGGCTAGCGTTTCGCTATGTCGACCTCGACTTGGCTTGGTGACCGCTACGAGTTGCGCGGTGTCCTCGGCCGCGGCGGGATGGCCGAGGTGCGCGACGGCTGGGATAGCCGACTGGGACGTGCCGTCGCGATAAAACTGCTGCATACGGGCTTCAACGAGGACACCGACAGCCGGCGCCGATTCGAGGCCGAAGCGCGCTCCGCGGCGGCGCTCACCCACCCCAATATCGTCGCGGTGTACGACTCAGGCGAATACGACGGCACGCAGTACATCGTGATGGAACGCCTGCCGGGAGCCACCCTCGCCGACCAGATCGCCCAATCGCCGATGCCGCAGGCTCAGGTGCGGGCCGTGCTCGACGTCGTGCTGTCCGCCCTGTCCACCGCCCACCGTGCGGGCATCCTGCACCGCGACATCAAGCCAGGCAACATCTTGTTCACCGCCGACGGCCAGCCGAAGATTGCAGACTTCGGCATCGCGAAGACCGCCGAAAGCAGTCACACCCAGACCGGCCAGATCGTAGGCACACTGGCCTACCTGAGTCCTGACCGACTCATCGGGAAACCCGCCGCAGTGACCGACGACCTCTATGCGTTGGGCTGCGTCGGATACGAGGCACTGACGGGCCGCAAGCCGTTCCCCGACGAATCACTGGGTGCGCTGACCAGGGCGATTCTCTACGACACACCGCCACCACTTCGCGCGGTCCACCCCGACGTGGACCCGGCGTTGGCGGCCGTCATCGAAAGGGCGATGGCCCGCGACCCGCAGTACCGCTTCCCGGATGCGGACGCGATGCGGGCATCGCTGTGGAATCCGGCCCGTGCACCGGTGAGTACGCCGACGCGCCCGCCCACCAGCGTGCTCACTTCGCCGTTCGCCGCGGCGCCGCCGAGCGGCTACCTGACTCCGACCGCCGCCCCCGGGCCAAACCGGCGGGTTGCGAAAGTGGCTGCGGGAGTTGGCATCATCTCCGTCTTCGCGGTGGCCGTGGTGCTGTTGGTGATGAACTCGCCGCTGCACGACGACACGGTCGACACTGCGCCCGCCGCCACCAGCACCACGGTGGCTCCTGCGCCGGTTACCAGCACCCCGATCACGACGACGCCGGTTCCCGTCGCGAACGATCCGCCCGCGAACAATCCGCCCGCAAATGGCAACGGGAACGGCAAGGGTGAGCACGGAAAAGGGAAAGACAAGCACTGAGATCACGCCTTCTCGGCGGGCATCCGTTCCCGCAGGCTGTCGTAGATGGGCGGCGACCGCAGCAGTTCTGCCACCAGCACCGCCGCCGCAGTGGCGGCCAGCATCGGCACCGCGACTGATGTGGTGGCCGTCATCTCGATGACGATGACGATACCCGTCACCGGCGCCCGCACGGTCGCCCCGAAGAACGCCGCCATGCCGACGATCGCCATCGGAATGGCCAGGCCCGCTTGGCTTCCGGGCCACACGGCGTCGAAACCGCCGACGAACAGCACGCCCCACAGCGTGCCGATGGCCAGCAGCGGGGCGAACAGTCCGCCCGGCACGGCCGCGGAATACGACAGCGGTCCGGCGAGGAACCGCAATGCCAGAAAGCCGGCGATCACCGTCAGCGCCATGCTGTTTCCGCCGAGGATCATCTGATTCAGGGTGTCGCCGCCACCGGTGGCCAGCGGTTGGAGGAAGGTGATCAGCCCGATCAGCGCACCGATCACGGCTGCCTTGGCCACGGTCGGAACCCTGGGTACCGCCTTGACGCGGTCGATGAAGGCCAGCACCAGCCGGTTGTAGAGCACGCCGAGGCATCCGGTCAGCACGCCGAACACAACGAACAGGGGCAGCCACGAAAGAGCCGGGGAGGCAAGCGGATCGAGGTTGAAATCGGGGTGGTTCCCGGTGACCAACCGAGAGCAGCCGACGGCGGTGGCGGTGGCGAAGACCGTGACGAGGACGGTCCGCAGCCTGAAGGTCTTCGTCACCTCCTCCAGGGTGAACAGGATGCCGCCGATAGGTGCGTTGAAGGCGACCGCCAGACCCGCGCCGCCCACGGCGGTCTGCATCATCCGCACGTCGGCGTCGGACAGTCGGGCGCGGCGCGCCGTCTCCGCCCCGATCGCGGCACCCATGTGCACCGTCGGTCCCTCGCGGCCCAGTACCAGCCCTGATCCGATGGCCAGCACGCCGCCGATGAACTTCGCGGGCAACAACCGCAGCAGCGGCGGTGCGGCGTCACCCCGGTGCACCGCCTCGACATGCTGGATCCCGCTGCCCGCGGCCAGCGGCATCCACCGCACGATCAGCGCGGCGAGGGTCGCGCCCACTGCCGCGGCGACCATCAACAGCAACCAGCCGGGCCCGGGCAGTCGGTGTGCCCATTCGGCAACGTCGATGCGCAGCCGGTCCGCTGACTGCAGGCACCAGCGGAAGGCGCCGCCGACGAACCCGATGACCACGCCTGCCACGATCGCGGCGGCGCAGATCAGCACCGCCCCCCGGAGCGAGTCCGCGGGCGGTTCCGGGTCTGCGATGGGGCTCAGGATTGGAGTCTGGCGCGGATGCTGACGAGCCGGTCCTCGAGCTCCGCCTCGTTGATGACGCCGCGCGCCAGCAGAGAGTGGGCCAGCGCCATCAACTGGTTCTCCGGATAGGGCAATTCGGCGTACAACGTCGCCGACAGGGCGTCTTCCTCGTCGCGCCGCTCTTTGAACGTCGGGATGTCAGCGCTGCACGACGCCTGGTCCAGGGCATCGCACAGTCCGTCCAGACTCGTTTTCCACGGCGGCACAGGGTTTTCCACCCCGTACTTGGCCGCCATCTTGGGCCACACCTGATCGCGTTCGACGATCCGTTGCAGGGGAGCGATGGGCTCAGGTCGCATGGTCAGCTCTCGGAGGTCAGTCACCGACGGGGTGGACGGCTGGACGGGTGTCGGTGATGACGTTGGTCGTCACGCCCGCTTTGGGCAACGCGACGCCGATCAGCGAGTCGCGGGTCAAGATCTCGGCCAGTTGATCTTCGGTCCAGCCGTCGGTGCCCTCCGGGCGCATCGGCATGACCATGAAACGGTGCTTCTGGTTGGAGTCCTGCACCCGCACCTCGACGTCGTCGGGCAGATAGAGGCCGAACTCGGCCAGCACCTGCCGGGGCCAACGCACCAGGCGCCGACGGTAATTCGGCGTGCGGTACCACTCCGGTGAGTTGCCGAGGATGGGGCGCGGGTAGCACGAGCACAGCGCGCAGACGATGACGTTGTGCAGGGTGGGGGTGTCCTCGAGGATCTGGAATGCGGTGAAGTCGCTGGGGGTGCCGAATCCGGTGGGTTCCATCCAGTCGACACCGACCTGCTTGCTGGCCGTCATCGGCTCGGCGAGCGCGAGCGCCTTGAATTCGGGATCCAGCCAGGCGCGGGCCACCAGGTGCGCGGCGGGTGTCGGGCCGATCTGCTCGGCGAACTCGGTGAAGTGGCGGTGCTCGGCAGCGGTGAAAATGCCCTTCTCGATACACAATTCGCGGATCGCGACCTCGAGCACTTCGAAGTCGGTGATCTCGTCGACCATCGGCTTGACCGTGCGGTCGTGGTCGTGGTCGTGGCCGTGCTCTGACATGGCAAAACCTTTCTGACAGAACTGAATTGAGTTGGCCGGGTCAGCCGGCGGCGCGGAGCCAATGCTGGGGAATCTCGGTCTGCAACGTGTCGGCAGCGGTTCCGGTGTAGCCGTGCCACAGCTCCGCTTGGTTGAATCGCACCACGTAGAACCACTCGGCAGCGGCATCTGGGTTGTCCCAGGTCTCGTCCTCGGCGGCCGGGCTCTCGTAGGCGACAGCCGCGATCTCACCCGTCGCACCGCGGACGTATTCCGGTGTGCGGGTGTAGAACAGCACCGGCAACTCGTCGCGCACCACCACCCGGTCACCGACGGCGAAGGCCGGGGTGCCTGCTTTGCCCGCGTAGACCTGCGGATCGCCCTTGCCGACCGCGTGGATGTGGTGGGCGTTGCGCTTGACGGCCGACCCGTCGCCTTCGAACTTCGGCTGGGCCTCGATCTTCTGACCGTTGAGTCCGTCGGGGTAGCGCGACTTGACCTCGGCCATCCGTTCGGTCAGTTCGGTCAGCCCGAGGTGGTGCTTTTCCACCAGGATGCGTGCCACCGACAACAGCCAGCGGCCGTAGTAGGGCAGCCCCAGATACTCGGCCCGGCCGACGTCGACGTTGCCCATACGGCGTCGTTCCTCCGACAGCCAGATGCCGCGCCACGCCAGCACCTCGCAGATCACATACGTCAGCTCTTCCCATCCCTCGTACTGCTTGTTCTCGAACTTCATCGGCGCATCCGGCTCGCCGCCGACGTCGTGTACGGGTTTGAGGTAGGCGGTGATCCGCTGGTGGTCGAGAAGATCGGGCGTCGGCGCATCGGGTAATTCGGGATAGGACGACTTCAACCTGGCGACCAGATCCAATTGGGCGGCGCGCTGCGCGGCAGTACTCATCGACACTCCCCAGAACTATGCGAACGGGCACCAGGGGGATTGGACGTCCGGCGTTCACCGTGATCCCGACTGATGGCTCGCTGAGCCTAACGAGAAAGTCACGCCGATAAAGGGGAATTCGAGACGACGCGTACGCCGAATTAATTGGCCTGCGCGCAAATTTGGTTACCGGCTGGGCGGTGCCACGAGCCAGGCGTTACGGAGCGTCGCGTCCGCGGCGGCTACGCGCATAGGCGCGCTCCCGCAGTGCCGTGAGCCATTCCGGACCCAATGCCACACCGGGGGTGGAATTGCGGGTGGGATCGAAGGACACATCGTGGTCCTCGTCGGTCGGGATGACTGTGGTCAGCGTCAGTTCGGCCAACGGCTCGAACGAGCCGGTGCCGTGCGCCTGCTGGATGTCGAAGACCACACCGGCGCCGGCGATGGCGTCGCGGACGGTGTCCAACGACAACCCGCCGCCGAGCTGGGTGGTCATCTCCGCCTTGACCCACCACCAGCCGTCGTGGCGATGCAGCGGCATCAGTGTCGAGAGCGTGGTGCCGGTCCAGGACAGCGTGGGCCGCAGCGCGAAGCGGGTGAGCAACCCGGACCCGGCGGATACCAGCAGCACGTCCCACGGCGTCGCGGCGAAGGCGTGCGGCGGCATCCGCCACGCCAGGCCGATCAGATCCGGCAGTGCACCGGGGATGCCGACGGCTTTCGACACCCGTCCCTTGATGTCGGCGGACTCGATGGGCAGTCCCACCCCGGGCGGGGCCATCCGCTCGATCCGGCCCGACGCCAGCACCCCCACCGGGTGGAAGACCCGCCGGTGCCGTACCGCAGAACCGAGCTGCAGGGGCAGGGCAACGAGATCTGAAGCCTTCATGGGCGTCCTTCCGTCAACAATTCCGCGGGGTTTGCCCCTGGCCCGCCCCGCGCAAACGTGTCCGGGGTCTCACAGGCGCTCACATGGAATTGCTAGCCACAGCTAGCACGTTGTTTGCAGTAGGTAGCGTCGGGGTAGATGGCCACCGCCGATCTACAGAACCGCAAAGGAAAGGGGACGTCATGGTGTCAACAGCACTAACGACCGAGGTGACGAACGCTGTGCGGGATTTCGGGACCGGCGTGGAAACACGAGGTCGGGCATTGGGCTCATCGATGCTGGACCTGGCGGTTTCAGCGGGGGTGAGCGAGTCGTCGCGGGCTCGGATTGCCCGCGAGATCCAGGCGCCGTCCACCGAGATCCTCAATTGGATCGCGACCGCACTGAACGCCGTCGCATCACTTCTCGGTAACGACCCCCGGGCACCGCAGAGTGAGACTGCTCATACCAAGCAGGGTTTCGTCATCGTGGACCGGGCCCTCACACGCTGCTGACGGCGGCGAGGTACGGGCTGATATTGCGCATTGCCCGCTCGACGTAGTCGTCCTTCTCCCCGACCGGCGCAACGTAGTGCAGGGCCGCCTCGGCCGCGTCGACGCCTTCCAGCCGAGCAATCACCCAGGCAGCGAGGTACGTCGACGCCAGGCAACCGCCGGCCGTGGCGATATTGCCGTTGGCGTAGATCGGTTGATTGAGCACGTCGACCCCGGCCGCGATCACCCAGGATTTGGTGGTCAGATCGGTGCAGGCCGGAACACCGTCCAGCAGACCGAGCTTGGCCAGTACCAGCGTGCCCGAGCATTGGGCGCCGAGGAGTTGGCGGGCCGGATCCAACTGCAGTCGCGCCATCAACCCCCGATCCGCGACCACCTCACGCGTCTGGATGCCGCTGCCCACGATCACGGCGTCGGCGGTGCTGGCTTCTTCAAGGGTGGCCATCGATTCGATCACCACACCGTTCATCGAGCGGACCCGCGGGGTGGGGCTGGCGATCGATACCCGCCAACCAGGGGTTTTCACCCGGTTCAGTACGCCGAGCGCAATCAGTGAGTCGAGTTCGTTGTAGCCGGCAAAGGTGAGGATGGCGATATGCATGCCGGAATCGTAGGGAGCACCTAGCGGTACATTCAAGAAATTGTCATGCATACAATCGCGGGCATGGTGGTCGCACGGTACAAGGGCGTGGTGGACGCATTGGCCGCCGATATCCGGGCCGGTCGGCTCGCGTCCGGCTCGCGCCTGCCCACCCACCGGAAACTCGCCGCGCGGGAAGGCATCGCGCTGGTCACGGCGTCGCGCGTCTACGCCGAACTGGAAACCATGGGCCTGGTCAGCGGGGAGCAGGGCCGGGGCACCTTCGTCCGCGAAACGACCCTGCCGCCCGGTCACAGCATCGACCAGCTGCCCGTGGCCGCGGACACCGTCGATCTCAGTTTCAATTACCCGTCGCTGCCCGGACAGGCCGACATGCTGCGCCGCGCCCTGCGCCAACTCGCGAACTCTGGCGATCTGGAAGCGCTGCTGCGCTATCAGCCCCACCGCGGTCGTCCTCATGAAAGAGCCATCGTGGCAACACATCTGGCGGATCGTGGGCTGGCGGTTGATGCCGATCGGATCCTGATCATGAACGGCGCCCAGCACGGACTGGCGACGACGCTGATGGCGGCGCTGCAACCGGGCGACGTGGTGGCCGCCGACGCACTGACCTATCCGGGCTTCAAGGTGCTGGCGCACCTGTTGAGGCTCGACGTCGCCGCGCTTCCGGTCACCTCCGACGGGCCCGACCTGGACGCCCTCGAGCGACTGTGCGCAGAGCGGCCGGTTCGGGCCGTCTACGCGATGCCCACCATGCACAACCCGCTGGGCTGGGTGATGAGCGCCGCCGCGCGCCATCGACTGGTCGACATCGCCCGCCGCCACGGACTACTCCTCATCGAGGATGCGCCGTATGCCTATCTGGCGGACGCGCCGCCACCACCGCTGGCGGCGCTCGCACCCGAGCTCACCGTGTATATCACGGGCCTGTCGAAGAGCGTGGCCACCGGCCTGCGGGTCGGCTTCGTCTGCGCCCCAGCACATTTGGTAACGGCGATCGAGCGGGCGATCCGAGCCACCACCTGGAACACCCCCGCGGTGACGACCGCGATCGCGTGCCGGTGGATCGAGGACGGCACGGTCGGTCACCTCGAAGCCGCGAAGCGCGCCGACGCGCAAGCGCGGCAGTCGACTGCCCGGGCAGCGTTGGCCGGTCTTCCCCAGGTGGGGCATCCGTCGTCGTATTTCGTGTGGCTTCCCCTGCCCGAGGAGGCCCGCGCCGACCGGATCGCCGCCACGCTGATGCGCGAGCACATCACGGTGTCCACCGCCGAGCCGTTCGCGACGTCTTTGCATGTGCCGCAGGCACTCCGGTTGGCGCTGGGCTCGGCAGACCTGGAGACCCTGCGCCAAGCACTGGGCGCGGTCCGGTCGGTCGTCGAGTCAGACCCCTACGGCTAGTCTGCTGGGGACGAGAGGGTCCACATGTCCGAACCGCATTCGCGGCACGCAGCGCCCGAGGTGGTGGCCGCCACGAAGGCAACCAGGACCGTGCGATTCTGGTTGGTGCCGTTGGTCATTTCGCTGAGCGTACTGGCCGCCCTGGCCGGGCTCTATCTCGGCGGCATTCTCAACCCAGGAACGAATATCCGGCATTTCCCGATCGCCGTGGTCAACGAGGATGCCGGCCCGAACGGCGCGCAGATCGTCGACGGCCTGGTGGCCGGTCTGGACAAGAACAAGTTCGATGTGCGGGTGTTGTCGTCTGACGACGCCGACCATCAGCTCGACACGGCGCAGGTGTACGGGCTGGTGTCGATACCCGCCGACTTCTCCGCGACGTTGGGCGCGTTCGGCCAGAGCGCACTGCGGCCGGGCCAGGCGCAGCGCCCCGTGGTGACGATTTCGACCAATCCCCGGGCAGGCACCCTCGGCGCGGGGATTGCCGCGCAGACCCTGGCGCAGGCCATGGCTGCGGCCAATACCAAGGTGGGAGAACAGCTTTCGGGAGCGGTCGCCCAGCAGGACGGTGGGGCGGTGCTGGCCGGCGGGGTTACCCTGGCCCTGGCCAACCCGATCGACGTCAAGGCCGATGTCCACAACCCGTTGCCCGACGGCACCGGAAACGGCCTGTCGGCGTTCTACTATTCGCTGCTGCTTCTGCTCGCCGGGTTCACCGGCAGCATCGTGGTGAGCACGCTGGTGGACTCCATGCTTGGCTACGTCCCCGCCGAATTGGGCCCGGTCTACCGGTTCGCCGAGCAGGTCACCATCTCGCGGTTCCGCACCCTGCTGGTCAAATGGGGCCTGATGGTGGTGCTGGCGCTGATCGCTTCAGGGATGTACATGGCCATCGCCGCAGGCCTGGCGATGCCCATTCCCAAGGCGTGGGGGCTGTATCTGTTCGGGGTGTTCGCGATCATCGCCGTCGGCGTCACCTCGACGTCGTTGATCGCCGCGCTCGGCTCGATGGGGCTGTTGGTCAACATGCTGATCTTCGTGATCCTGGGCCTACCCTCAGCGGGTGCGACGGTGCCGTTGCAGGCGGCGCCGTCGTTCTTCACCTTCCTGGCCAAGTTCGAACCCATGCATCAGGTCTTCCTCGGCACCCGGGCCCTGTTGTATTTCGACGGTCACGCCGACGCCGGGCTGTCCCATGCCCTGATCTTGACGGCCATCGGTATGGCGATCGGTCTGCTGATCGGCATCGTCGTGACAAAGCTCTATGACCGCAAGGGTTTTCATCGACTGCCAGGAGCCGTCGAGGCGGCCAGGAAATGAGCTACTTGCCCAGCGCCTCTGCAGCAACACTCTTGGCGGTGGCGGCCGCCGGGAAGCCGGCGTAACCGCTGGCGTGGTAGATCACCTCGGCGAGTTCGTCCTCGGTCAACCCATTCTGGATCGCGATGGGGAAGTGGTACTTCAGTTCATCGGTGGCGCGCAGCGCGATCAGGATGCCGAGCGTCACCAGGCTGCGGTCGCGCCTGCTGAGCCCGTCCCTGGTCCAGAGTCGGCCGAAGACGTTCTCGACGCCGATCTCCATCAGCTCGCCGGCGAATTCTCCGGAGAAGTCGATGTCACCGCCGGGCAGGACGCCCGGCAGCATTTCCCGGAACACCTGCAGGCCCTCATCGCGCATGTTAGACATGCGAACTACTTTGGCACACGGGCCGGTGCGGATCACGGCGGTGCGACGTAACCCACAGGTCCGGCCCCCAGGCAGACCGACAGCGCGGCGGTGCCTGCCCGGGCCACCACCGCGCTGCCCGCACCGGGGATCCGGACGAAGACGCGGTTCAGGCCGGGGTGCACCGGCACCTTGGTCGGCGGACTCTCGTCTCGATCGGTGGCCAGCGCCAGCATCAGCGATCCCTCGCTGTTGGCCAGGTAGTTGATCTCCGTGGTCCAGTCCGCGGGCAGCAGCGGCCCGTCCAGCGGGATGCGCACCGGTTGATCCGTCTGCACCAGATAACCGCACTGCGGCGTCGGGCCGGGCGCCATCGCGCGCACCCAGGTGACCACTGCGGGCACCAGGTGACCTGACCGGTCCAGGATACGTAAATCCGTTGTGCTGGTGCTGAATTGCGGCCGATCCCGCACCAGGGCGAACATGTGGCTGGCCATGTTCTCCGGCCACGCCACCCGTTGCAGCACCTGCGGATCCACTTCCTGGTCCAGCATCGGCGCGTCCGAGGTCGCCTGCGCTCGGGCCAGCCCGGCCCGGGCAGTGTCCAGATAGGCCTTGGTCGGATTGTCCCGCCAACTGGTCAGGAAGGTCGCCGTCGAATACAGGCTGCTGGCCACGAACAGTGCGGTCACCCCGACGGTCAGCACCGTGCGGCGTGTCGAGGTGTCCAGCCACGCCGCCGACTCCCGGTTGGGAGCGCAGAACGCGACAGCGGCCAGCAAGGTCAGCACCACCACCAGATCGGGTAGGTACCGCAGGGTCTGGGCCAACTCGATTGCGGTGAACGGTGACGAGCGCATCAGATAGATCGGTACCTGGCAGGCCACCGTGTACGCCACCGCGACCCCCCACACCGCGCCGATGCGATGTTTGCGGATCAGCGAAATCGCCACCACTGCCGCCAAAGTCAACCAACCGAGGATCACCACGGGTGCCTGCGGCGTGGCCCATGGTGATGCCGGCGCCCACCGTTGCCAATCCCACGGGCCGCCGGCCAGGCCGGGAATGATGCCGCGGGTTACCGAGCGCTGCAACAAATTCCACGTCATCGCCAGGTCCGAACTCCACCGCTGCTGGTTGACGACGGCGATGTAGAGCACGATCCAGCAGGCCGTCAGCGCCAACGCCGTCGACCACAGCCGGATTCCTCGAGTCCACACGGTCCGCACCGGATTGACTTCGCCCTGAACGTATCTGAGCAGCACGACCATCGCGAACGCGACGAAGGGGATCACCGCGGACTTCTCGAAGAACAGCAGGCCACCGAAGAACACCAGCGCCCCGGTGAGCGCATACCGCTGATTTCCGGTGCGAACCAACATGATTGCGTCACCGCACACCCAGGCCAGTGCCGCCAACATCGGCAGGGAGTTCAATGCCGCGGCCCACCAGGCGAACCCCGGCACACCCAGCGGGGTGAACAGCGCGAACGTCAACGGCAACAGCAACACCGGTCGCCACCCGAGCATCACGTGCAAGGCGCGCAGCAGCGCCAGCGACGCCAGCAGTTGCAGCACCACCAAACTGACCGCGGGCCACACCCAGTTCAGCGGGGCTAGCTTGGTGATCGCCCCGGCGACCAGGAACGCTCCCGGCATCACGTGGCCGTCGTGGTCATCGAACAGATAGGACACCGACAGCAGCGGCTGCGTACCCGCCCGGCCCACCAGGATCAGGTCGTCCCAATAGAAATACCCGCCGAACGCCAGGACGCCGCGAAGCACCAGCGAAAGCACGATCAACAGGGCTGCGGTCCCCGCGACAACGTTGAGAGACCGGCGAACCCGCATGCGTCTTTCATACCCTCGGTAGGGTTGGGCCAATGCGCGCACTGGTCACCGGAGCTGCCGGCTTCATCGGATCGACACTGGTCGATCGATTGCTCGCCGACGGACACACTGTCATCGGGCTGGACAACTTCGCGTCGGGGCGAGCCACCAACCTTGAGCACCTGGCCGACAATCCGGACTTCTTCTTCGTCGAGGCCGATATCGTCACCGCCGACCTGGACGCCGTGCTCGAAGAGCACCGCCCCGAGGTGGTGTTCCACCTGGCCGCCCAGATCGACGTCAGGCACTCGGTGGCCGACCCGCAGTTCGATGCGTCGGTCAACGTCGTCGGCACCGTGCGGTTGGCAGATGCCGCGCGCCGCGCCGGCGTCCGCAAGATCGTGCACACCTCATCCGGCGGGTCCATCTACGGCACGCCGGACACCTATCCCACCAGCGAGAAGGTGCCGACCAACCCGGCGTCGCCTTACGCGGCGGGCAAGGTGGCCGGCGAGGTCTACCTGAACATGTTCCGCAATCTGTACGGATTGGACTGCTCGCACATCGCGCCGGCTAACGTCTACGGCCCTAGGCAGGATCCGCACGGCGAGGCCGGAGTGGTGGCGATCTTCGCCCAGGCCCTGCTGTCCGGGAAGCCGACCAAGGTCTTCGGCGACGGTTCCAACACCCGGGACTACGTGTTCGTCGACGATGTGGTGGACGCGTTCGTCAAAGCGTCCGGCGGGGCAGGCGGCGGCCAGCGCTTCAACGTCGGCACCGGCGTGGAGACCTCCGACCGGCAGCTGCACACCGCGGTGGCGGCCGCGGTCGGCGCGCCTGACGACCCCGAATTCATGCCGCCGCGCCTCGGCGACCTCAAGCGGTCCTGCCTGGACATCGGCCTCGGCGAGCAGGTGCTGGGCTGGCGCCCGGCCGTGGCCATCGACGAAGGTGTGCGCCGGACCGTCGACTACTTCAGGTCTCAGTCGAGCTAGCCGGCCGTTGCGCGGAGTCCAGCGCCACCGCCCGCGCTAGCCGCGCGTACTTGAGCTCGAGGTCTTTGAAGCGCAGGTAGGTGCTCAGCGTGGTGAAGACGAACGCGATGATCAGCGCGTATTCCATCAGGTCCGCGCCGCGGTCCACGCCGAGCCAGTTGGCGATCACCGTGGTGTCGTTGGGCCTCAGGATCGCGTAGATGGCGGCGAAGACGAACAGCACGTAGCCGACCTTGACCCACGCCTTCGATTTGGCGTTGGTCCGGGACCGCAGCAGGTACACCAGCAGCACCAGGATCGACAGGATCAGCAGCGCCTGGATCCAGTTCATCGCGGCATCCTCCCTCTCAGGAATCCGTCGAAGACGATGTTGACGCCGTTGAGCAAAGGCTGACCTTTGCCCAACGAGTAGTCGGTGTAGAGGATCTCGATGGGTTCCTCGGCCACCCGCCAGTTGTTCTCGATGATCAGCGTGATGATCTCGCTGGCGTGGCTCATCCCGTTCATGGTGATGTTCAGTCCGTCGGCGACGGTCTTGTTGAACACCCGCAGGCCGTTGTGGGCGTCGGTCAGGCCGAGCTTGCGGATGCTGGGGCTGACGAACGCCGCCGCCCGCAGCACCACGCGTTTGACCGCGGGCACCTGGCTGGCGGGCTGGCCGGCGAAGCGGGTGCCGACGACGATGTCGACGTCACCTTTGGCCAGTCGGTCGACCATCGCGGCCACATCTTTCACTCGGTGCTGGCCGTCGGCGTCGAACGTCGCGAAGATCTTGGCGCCGGGCTGGGCGCGGGCGTATTCGACGCCGGTCTGGATGGCGGCGCCCTGACCCAGGTTGACCGGATGGCGCACGACGTGGGCTCCGGCACGTAGCGCGTTGGCTGCGGTGTCGTCCCGGCTGCCGTCGTCGACGCACACCACATGCGCGAAGGTCGAGGTGATATCGGCGATGACGTCGCCGATCACGCTCGCTTCGTTGAAGGCAGGTACGACGATCCAGACGTCCTGATAGCGCATGTCAATGCCCACAGGGTACGCGTGGCGGGCAGGCCTAACCCTTCAGGCGCGCAAGGGCCACCAGATGCACGGCGATCCCCACCAGCGGGCCGCACAACAGGGCGATGACGGTGCGGGTCTGCAGTTCCAGCGGCAGGGTCAGCAGCAGTGCCGACGCCACCGTCGCGCAGATCCAGCCCACCGAGTAGGCGCGATGCAGCGCCGCCGCCGCGGCCGCCGCACCCGTGATGGTCAGCAGCGCGATCGCCACCGCGCCCGCGGTCAGCCAGGCCAGCAGTTCGCCGCTGGCGATGTAGCCGGCGCCGAAACCGGTGCGCAGCAGCCACGGCCCGGCCAGCCAGGCCGCCACCACACCGATCGCGCCGACCACCACGACCACCGCGGCCGGGGCCAGCAGTGCCCGCAGCCGATGACCGCGTTGGTCGACGAAGTGGGCGATCAGGTTGCCCTGCATCGCGGTCAACGGCACCAGCAGCGGGGCCCGGGTCAGGGTGACCGCCAGGATCACCACGCCGCCGGCCGGACCGAGATCACCGGAGGTGGCTTTGAGCAGCACCGGAAAACCCATCACCAGGATCGCGCTGGCGCCTGCGGCGGCAACCGCGTGCGAGGCGCCCCGCAGAAACGACGCGGTGCTCTCGTACGCGACGAGGCGGGCCGCCAGTCGGGTGGTGGGCGAGGTGACCAGCAGGATCAGCCAGGCCACCGCGCCGCCGACCGTCGCCCACAGAAAACCGACCAGACCCCACCCGACGGCGACCGTCGCCACGGCGATCGCTACCCGGATGACGGCGTCGGTCACCATCAGTGCGCCGTACTGCGCCCAGCGGTTGTCGCCGGCCAGCATGCCCAGCAGCGTGGTGTGCAGGCAGAAACCGGCGGTCCCGACGGCCAGTAGCAGCACCGACAGCAGTTGGGATTCGGCGAACACGTGCGATGACCACAGGGCTGCGGTGCCGGCGATCACCACGGCGGCGACGACGCCGACCACGGCGCCGACCCGTAACGGGCGGGTGATGGGCTGCTGTGCCGTGGCGACGTGCACCGCGACGCGGACCTCACGGGTGGTCTGCTGCAGCAGCCCGAAGGCGGCGCCGCTGACCAGACCGAACGCCCCCCAGAACACCCCGAAGACGGAGAAGCCGGCCGGATCCAGATCGCGGGCAGCCAGGTAGAGCACGCCATACCCGCACAGCGCGGTGACTGCGGTGGCGGCTCCGACCTTGGCGACGCTGTTGCGCGTGACCGGACCGGTCGGGACGGCGGCGTCCGTCACGAACCGGTGTCCAGCTCCGGTACGGCGGTCGAATAGAGCCAGGCATCCCACAGTGGCCGCAGCGAGGTCTGGGCGTAGTTGGCCGCCAGACCGGTGAAATCGTCGGTGACCGCGGTGGAATGCCGGTAGCGGGTGGTCCAATCCTGAAGCAGCGCAAAGAAGTTCGCATCACCGATCTGCCGGCGCAGCGCGTGCAGGGTCAACGCGCCGCGCTTGTAGACCCGGTCGTCGAACAGGTCTTTGGGGCCGGGGTCGGTGAGCAGCAGATCGTGGTGCGCCGCCCGCAGCCGCTGGTGGTACTGCCGGGCCAGGCCGTCGGCGCTGAGCGCACCGGACTCCTCGGACCACAGCCATTCGGCGTAACAGGCAAATCCCTCGTGCAGCCAGATATCGCGCCAGCGCCGCACGGTGACACTGTTACCGAACCACTGATGCGCCATCTCGTGCGCGATCAGCCGTTCGGAGTGCCGGGTACCGGTGCAATGGTTCGCACCGAAGATCGAAAGGCCTTGGGCCTCAAGCGGAATCTCCAGCACATCGTCGGTCACCACCACGGTGTAGCCGTTCGACAGCGGATAGGGGCCGAAGAGCTTGACGAACAATTTCATCATCTGCGGTTGCCGCGCGAAGCTGGTGTCGAAGTTGCGCTTGAGCCGGGCGGGCATCGCCGCGTACAGCGGGACCACCGCTTTGGGCAGCCGGTAGTAGTCGTACATCCCGATCTGCAAGGTGGCCAGATACGTCGACATCGGTTCGGGCTGCTCGTAGGTCCACGTCGTGTGACCCGCCCGGACCCGGCGAGACACCAACTCCCCGTTAGCAATTGCGCGGTACGGGCTGTCGGTGCTGATCTGGATCCGGTAGCTGGCCTTGGCGCTGGGATGGTCGTCGCAGGGAAACCAGGACGAGGCGCCGTTGGGTTGCCCGGCCACCAGCACGCCGTTGGTCAACTCCTCGAACCCGACGTCACCCCAGTAGCCGCGGATGGGTTTGGGTGACCCGCCGTAGCTGACCTTGACCGTGAGTGCGGCACCGGCGGGCAGCGCGGTGGCCAGCGCGATGTTGAGCTTGCCGTCGGCGGTGTTGAAGTTCTGCGGGCGCCGGCCGTTGACCGAAACCTTGGACACCGCAAGGGCATCCGACAGATCGAGAGAGAAGGTGCGCAGCGCGGCCAGGGTGACCGCGGTGACGGTGGCCGAACCGGACAGCCGGTTGATCGCGACCTTGTATTCCAGGTCGAGGTCATAGCGTGACACCCGGTAGCCGAAATTGCCGTTCTTGGGCAGGTACGGATCGATCACCGGCACTTTGGCCGGTTTCTTCTTCCTCACGCCGCGGGTTCCCGTGACTTCTGGGCGGCCGCCGCGGTTTTGCTCTTCTTCCGCGAAACCGGCCAGGGCGCAATCGGATTGCCCTGCCAGCGGCTCGAGGCAGGCACCTCGTCGCCACGCATCACCAGCGACGCCGGACCGACCGTGGCCCCCGCGCCCAGCTTGGCGGCGGGCAGTGCGACGCAGTGGGTGCCCAGCGTCGCGCCGTCGCCGAGTTCGACGGTGTCCATCCGCATGATCCGGTCGTGGAACAGGTGGGTCTGCACCACGCAGCCACGGTTGACGGTGCTGCCCCGGCCCAGGGTGACCAGGTCGGCCTCCGGCAGCCAGTACGTCTCGCACCAGACCCCGCGGCCGATCTTCGCGCCCAGCCCCCGCAACCACAGGTTCATCACGGGTGTGCCGGTGGCGGCGCGGGCGAACCACGGCGCGGCGACGGTCTCGACGAACGTGTCCGACACCTCGTTGCGCCACACGAACGACGACCACAGTGGATGCTCGATTGCGCGGATACGGCCCACCACAAGCCATTTCGCGATCACCGCTATGCCGCCGGCTATCGCGCCGGCCGCCAGCAGCACCAACCCGCCGGCCAGCGCTGCCCACAGCCAGCCGAACGAGAGTGCCAGCCACTGCACCGTGAACAACACCGCGACCCCGACAGCGAACGTCACGGCCATCGGAACCAGACGGCACGTTTCAACCATGGCACGCAAGAACTTCAGCCGCAGCGACGGGTGGAAGGTGCGCAGGACATCCGCTGCGGTCGGCTTGCGGCGCAACCGAACCGGCGGGCTGCCCAGCCACGACGAACCGGCCTTGGCCTTGTGCGGCGCCGCAGACAGCACGGCCACCAGCCCGTCGTCGGGCACCCGCCTTCCAGGCTGTGTGATGCCCGAATTTCCGAGGAACGCCCCCTTGCCGATCGTCGCCTTCGCGACGTGAATCCAGCCGCCGCCCAGCTCGTAGGAGGCGACCATGGTGTCGTCGGCCAGGAACGCGCCGTCCTCGATGACGGTGAATTTCGGGGTCAGCAGCGCGGTGGAGATCTCGGTGCCGCGGCCCACCTTGGCGCCCAGCGCCCGCA
>JBEVHL010000277.1:0-14628 GCA_040511255.1 Mycobacterium sp.
ATGACGAACATGTTCGGGAATCCGCGGCTCATCATTCCCCACAGACTCGCGGCGCCGTCGGCCCACTTCTCGGCGAGGGTGACGCCGGCGCGGCCGATGACCTCATGGCCGATCCGGCGGGGCAACGGGGTGATCTCGGCCTCGAAACCGGTGCCGTAGACGATGCCGTCGACCTCATACTGCTGCCCGCTGACGACAGGGCCCAGTTCGGTGATCTGCTCGATGCCGGCGGGGCAGTCGATGAGTGTGACGTTGTCACGGTTGTAAGCGTCGAAGTACTCGTCGTGGAAGCAGGGCCGCTTGCAGAGATAGCGATAATAGGGCTTGAGAGCGGCTGCGACATCAGGCTTCTCGACCAGCTGATCGATTCGCCGGCGGTGTTCCTCCATGATCTCGAAGTCGAGCTCTTCTGCGGTTCGGATGAACTCCTCGGAGCTCATGCCCTTGCGGCGCGGGGGATTCTGGATCGCGGCATAGTGATGTGTCCAACCGTCGTCGGTGAGGTCAGCGTCGACCGGCCGGCCCAGGATGATCGACTGGAAATTGTCCATCCGGGCTTTCTGCCAGCCCGGTGCCAGCCCTTCGGCGAATGCCGGGTCGGTGGGCCGGTTACCACGGACTCCGATCGCGGATGGCGTGCGCTGAAACACGTAGACGTGCTTGGCCGCCTCGGCGAGCGGCGGCAGACACTGCAGCCCGCTGGCGCCGGTCCCGATCAGGGCGACGACCTTGTCGCCGAGGCCGGTGAGCGCTTCACCGGGCCCACCCCCGGTGAAGTCGTAGTCCCACCGCGCGGTGTGGAACGCCCGCCCGGTGAAGTCGTCCATTCCCGGGATCGCCGGCAGTTTCATGAGATTCAGGATTCCGGTGGCCAGTACGTAGTAGCGGCAGGACAACTCGTCGCCGCGATCGGTGTGGACCGTCCATCGGCCTAGGCTGTCGTCCCAGATCGTCTGCGTGACGCCGGTGTGAAACAGGGCGTCCGGCACAAGGTCGAAGCGGTCGGCGATCGCCTCAAGATGCAGGCGGATCTCCTCGCCGTACGCGTAGCGCCGAGTGGGGATGTAGTCGAGCTCTTCAAGCATCGGTAAGTACTGATAGGACTCGACGTCACACATCACGCCCGGGTAGCGATTCCAGTACCAGGTGCCACCCATGCCGCCGGCCTGATCGACGATCCTGATGCGCCCGACTCCGGCCTTACGCAGATGTGCGCCGGCGAGAAGTCCGGCGATGCCGCCACCGACAATCACCACGTCGGGGTCATCGGTGAGAGCGTCGCGCTCCCGATAAGGGGTGAACGGGTCAGCCCGGTAGCCGGCCACGAACTCATCCCGGTTCAGATCGCGGATCGCTGTGCGACCGGGCACAAGGCGCTTGTCGCGCTCTGCACGATACTTCGCGTGCACGACTTCGGGATCGAAGGCCATGGAGCTCCCTTTCGGCGGCATACTGCTGATGTTACAAACAATATGTCAAATGTAAAACCATGAGTACGCCGTTTTCTGCAGTCGCACTGCGTAAAACCACAACAGTTGCGGGCTGCCACCGCCGTTGACTCCCCATTAGTCATTACGCCGCCGCCATCCCATGTAAATCTGGCGCGTGGAGATGGCGAATCGTTGGCCGACTCCCGGCGTCGGTCAGCTCCGACTGCGCCTAGAGCGCCGTCGAGAACAACCCCGTGACAAGGCGGATCAGTTGCGCCCGCGCCTGCTCACGAGTCGTCTGGCCGCCGTTGGTGTGACGGGCGGCCAGCATCCAGAATGTCGCGTGGATCGTGCTGGCATCGAGGTCGGGATCCGCGGTGGCGATTGTTCCGTCGCGTAGGCCGCGGCCGATGGTCTCGGCCAGCACCATCACCTGCGGGCCGGCCACCGCGTCGAACTTCGTCGGATAGGCACTACGCAGCCAAAAGCCGTATCGCCAAAGGGCTTCGAACGTCGGACTGCGAGGTGTGGCGAAAGCGGCGTCAATTCGGTCGTCGATCCATGCGAACACTCCGTCGAGACCAGTGGTTGCGCGATCGGTCCGCGCACGAAGCCGACGAACCGCCTCTTCCGTCTCACGCAGCCAGACGGCCATCACGAACTCATCCTTGGAGCTGAAGTGTCGGTAGAACGCGCGTGTTCCGCACCCTGCCCGGTCCAGGATGCCGGCGAGGGTCAAGCTCACCGCTCCCTGCTCGATCAGCAGGGCCAAACCGGCGTCCAACAGGGCGCCACGTTCGATGTCCGCCGGGGGCGGAGCGGGGCCGCGGCGGGTGCGTGCCGGAGTGGTCATGACTGCAAGACTAAGTTGGCGACGCGTTGATCCTGCCAGTCCCGGCTTCCGTAGAGGATGTCGTTCTGTTTCGCGCGCTTGAACAGCAGGTGCGCGTCGGAATCCCAGGTGAAGCCCGCAGCACCATGGATCTGTATGTTCTCGCCGGTGACGTAGACGGCCGCTCCACCCATCGCCGACTTGGCGATGGCGGCGCTTTCGGGCAGTGACGGGTCGCGCACGTCGGCGGCCCACGCCGCTCGGTGGACGCCGACCCGGCCCAGTTCAAGCTGGTGGAGCATGTCGACGAATTTGTGCTGGATCACCTGGTGCGACGAAATCGCGACATCAAACTGCACGCGTTGATTGGCGTATGCGATCGCCATGGTAAGAGCTGCGTCGCAGACGCCCACCAGTTCGGCCGACAGCGCGACGGCGGCGATGTCGACGACACGGGACCATAATTCGGAGTGATCACCCGGCGGCCCGATACGCGAGGCCCGGCGTCCGTCGAGCGAAAGCGACCCGGCTTGCCGTGACGGGTCCAATGTAGGTACCGGGTCGCCGATCGGCCCCTCCACCAAGAAACTGGCCAGCCCCTCGCGAGTCTGCGCGGCAACGATCACGTGGTCGGCACCGGGATCGAGCACGATCGGCTTGCTTCCCGACAGCGCCCACCCAGATCCGCTCCGGGTCGCACTTGACCTGACTCGCCGTACTGGATCGCCACCCCCGCTCTCTTCGAGAGCGACGGTTGCGCGCCGCTCACCGGATGCCAGGGCGGACGCCAGGTCCACCTCACCCAGTTCACTCAGCGCGCTGGTAGCCACGACCGCGGAGGAGAGAAACGGCCCCGGCAGCGCGCAGCGACCCATCTCTTCGAGCACGACCACCGCGTCCACCAGGCCAAGGCCGAGGCCGTCGGCGTCTCCGGGTAACAGCAGCGTGTGCCAGCCCAGTTCGACGATCCGAGCCCAAATTTGTTGCTGTGCAGCAACATCCCCGTCGACTGCGGCCCGAACCGTGCCCGCCGCCACTGCGTCGACAAGCACTGTCCGCACGGAGGCGCGCATGTCGTGCTGATCCTGGGAAAAGGTGAAGTCCATGGGGCCACCATACTGAAATTATCAATTTCAGTATATGTTGAAAGCATGGATTTCAGTTTCACCGCCGAGGATGAAGTCTTCCGCGACGAGCTCCGCAGCTGGCTCGACGCTCAACTGCCGCCGTTTCTCGAGCACTGGAACCGCGACGACGCAGGCTCGACTGCGCACGCGTTCACCCGCAGCCAGGAGCGGCGCCGTGACTGGCAACGCCGACTCAACGAAGGCCGTTGGGCTGCCATCAACTGGCCACTGACGTGGAACGGGCGCGAAGCGACGCCCGTGCAGAACGCCATCTATTCCGAAGAGATGGCTCGGGTCAGGGCGCCCGGCCTGTACAACCCCAACGGAATCTGGCAGATCGGCCCGATGATCCTGCAGTGGGGCACCGAAGACCAGCAACGGCTCTGGCTCCCTTCGATTCTCACCGCCACCGACCACTGGTGCCAGGGATTCAGCGAACCCGACGCCGGCTCGGATTTGGCCAACATCGCCACCACCGCCGTCGCCGACGGTGACGACTACGTCATCAACGGCCAGAAAACGTGGATCTCCTCGGCCCACCTGGCCACCTGGGGCCTCTTCCTGCTACGGACTGACCCCACCGCCATCAAGCGGGGAGCCAAACACGAAGGCATCACGGCGTTCATCCTCAATCTGAGAACTCCGGGCATCCACTGCTCGTCCATCCGCGACATGACCAACGACACCATGCTCAACGACGTGTACTTCACCGACGTCCGGATCCCGCAGTCCTACCGACTCGGCGAAGAAGGACAAGGCTGGTCGGTGGCCATGAGCACCCTGGGACATGAAAGGGTCGGTACGGCAGGGCTTTCCGTGACCATGGCGGGTGATCTCACAGCCCTGATCAACCTCGCTCGAAGTCACAACCCCGACGCCTTGCGTGACCCGGCACTGCGCCACCGCATCGGCCGGTTACACGCCGAGATCGAACTCACCCGGCTGCTGAACTACCGCGCACTGACCAAGATCGTGAAAGGGCAACCCAACTGGCCCGAGGTGCCATTGGCCAAACTGCAGTGGTCGAGCATTTCCCAGTCGCTGGCTGAACTCGCCATCGACGTGCTCGGACCCGTCGGCCTACTGGGACCGAATGCGCCCGGGGCGATCGACAACGGCAGCTGGGTTCGCAATTACGCGTGGCAGCGGTACACCTCGATCGGCGCAGGGGCGACCGAGATCCAGAAGAACATCATCGCCAAGAAGACGATGAAACTTGCAGGGAGGCGATGACGGTCATGTCAGAAGAGCCGAGTCGATACATAGCAGCACCTGGCGTCAAGCAGCGCAACGTAATTCGCATGTCTGCAGACGAAGTCGACCGCTACCTGGCCGATCGGCACACGTTGGCGGCAGCCACGATCGACCCACATGGTTCCGTGCACCTCGTGGCGATGTGGTACGGCTTCGTCGGCGGCCTGATCGCGCTGGAAACCAAAGCCAAGAGCCAAAAGGTGAAGAACCTGCGGCGCGATCCTCGAATCACCGTAATGGTGGAATCCGGCGACAGCTACGACCAACTGCGCGGAGTCGAAGTCGTCGGCCACGCGGAGATCCGCGACGATCGCGACTCGATGCTCGAGCTCGGCCGCTCGGTGATCTCGCGGTACACACCACCAGCGAAACCCGAACACCTGGACCCGATGGTCGAGCACATGATCCGTAACCGGGTAGCCATCGTCGTTCATCCCCAGCGGGTGGTGAGCTGGGATCACTCCAAGCTCAGCTCTGCCGGACGCTCCCGCGCTCGATGAGCCCGGGAAACCGCCCCCTGCCGCTCGATGCCGTTCGTGTGGTTGATCTTTCGTCATCGCTCGCCGGTGCGTACTGCACCAAGCTACTCACCGACCTGGGTGCGGACAGCGTAGCGATCCGCGGTACCTTCGGAGGCAGTCCGGTAACCGGGTCGAAGGAACTCGACGACTACCTACGCACGTCGCAGAGCATCGCGAAGGTCGACCGCGAAGAGCAATTGAATAGCCTGACCGCAGACTCGCACATCGTCGTCGACGACGCACTCAGCCGGCGAATTCTCAAGCGCGACAGTCCTGTAACCGTATTGATCTCGCCACTGGGTGGGGGTGGGCCCGACTCCCTACTGGACCTGCCAGAGGCGGTGTTACAGGCGCGCTCGGGATCGATGGCAGCCCACGGACACAACTGGAAGCCGCCGTTGCGCGTCGGTGGTCGGCTCGGGGAATGGACGGCCGGCGCCTATGCCGCGCTGGGCGCCGTGACCGCCTGGTACCGGCGTAGCCCAGGTGCGACGGAAACAGTCGACGTCTCGGTATTGGAAGCCATGCAACTCACCCTTCTCTCGGCCCCAACCTTGTCGGCGACCTTTCCCGGCGGAGCGAAACGCGCTCGCCGCTTCGTGATGGTGCCATCGATACATCGATGCGCAGATGGAGAATTCGTCGGCCTGAGTGCCTTTTCGCCACAGCAGTGGTTCGCGGTACTCGACGTGGTCGGGCGGCCGGACCTCAAAGATGATCTGGCCCTGACGGTTCCGATCGTTCGGATCAAGCGTCGCGCGGAAGTCATTGCGGTTGTGGATAATTACTTGGCCGCTCATACCGCAGCCGAGGCGGTTGCCGCGTTCGAAGCCGCAAGAGTGCCGGTAGCTCACGTCAGGCCAGCGTCAGGATTACTGCAGTTGGAACACGCCCGAGCACGATCTCTGTTCACTGTGCAACCGGGCGGGACGTATCTGCGGCCGCGGAGTCCATTTCGGTTGAGCGGCACCACCGATCGAACCCTGGTGGCCCCCAAGAGCTTCGTCGGATGGTCCCGGTCACCCCGAGTTGTTGTGCTTCAAGACGGCTCGCCGCCGCGTCCTGACGGGCCCCTTACCGGATTGCGCGTTGTTGACTTCACCCAGTTCTGGGCGGGTCCGTATGCCACTTCGTGGTTGGTCGCGATGGGCGCAGATGTCGTCAAGGTCGAGAGCGCCAATCGCCCAGACTCAATGCGCTATTCATCATTCGTCGCCCACGATGACCCCGACTTCGCCGAGAAAAGCCCAATGTTTCACATGAACAATCTCGGCAAGCGAAGCGTGTGTCTCGATCTCGGCGACCCGGACGACCTGCGTCGGGTCAAAGCGCTTGTCGCAGACGCCGACGTCATTGCCGAGAACTTCACTCCGCGGGTCATGGAACGCTACGGCCTCGATTGGAGTGGCGTGCGCACACTGAATCCAAGGGCCGTCTATCTCCGAATGCCAGCGTTCGGCCTCGACGGACCGTTGCGTGACCGGCCGGGTTTCGCCACCACGATGGAGCAGCTCACCGGCCTAGCCTGGGTCACGGGCTACCTCGACGAAGAACCAATCGTCCCCGGCGGCATCATCGACCCCTTGTCAGGTGTGCATGCCGCCATCGCCGTCGTCGCCGCGCTCGATCGCCGACGCCATACTGGCCTGGGCGCGCTCATCGAAGTCTCGATGCTCGAGGTCACTGCTGCCATCACTGCAGAACAGACTATCGATTACCAAGTCAGCGGCAAGGTTCATAGACGTCACGGCGAGCGGGGCACCTATGCATGCACTGGCGACGACTCCTGGATAACGGTGGATGACGAGCGTGACCCCCTGCCTGCGCAAGACCGGGCTAAGTGGTGCGCTTTACGAGAACCGGCGGTTGCTGTAGCTGGATTGCATGAGATCGGCGTGGCCGCAGCAATCGTAGAACCGCCGTGGGCAGCGCTCGACGACCCGCAGCTGGCGGCGCGGGAATTCTTCACCAGGATCGACCACCCAGTCGTGGGGGAGCACCGTTATCCCGGATTTCCGATGCGGATGAGCAGAAGTCAGACGCCGTGGTGGTCGGCGGCAGCACCGACGCTTGGCGAACACACCGACGAGGTTCTCGCGGTTCTGGACGAAACTTTCCCCCGCCGCCAGCAACATTCTCCGCCGTAACCAATGCTGGATCGGGCCATACCTCACACATCGCCGAGGGGTCGAGCGGGGGCGCTTTCCTCGGATCCGAAGCCGCCAGCGTACTAGTGCTCAACGTGGCCGAACTCTCTACGTTCGGCAGCGCCGGTGCACTGACCATGCCGGTGGTGGCCCGTGGACTGATGATCGGGGCTGCGCTCATGGTCGGCCCCTTCCTGACCCGCGGGCTGGTGCGGCGACTGCTCGTGCAGGTCTAGGGCGCCCGGTGAGACCGGACGCACCTCCAATGCGCGGTCAAATGGCCACTGCATCAATCACTCCCGCTCCGATTTCGGTTGTACCACGCGTCGGCCGGCAAAGCCGATCTCTAGCCGTTCGCCGCGACGATTCGACGAAAACTGCACTGTGCCAATGACTTCTGTGCATCAACACGGCTCGCAGCAACAACGAGTCAGGGCCAAGGTGCTTTTGAGCGGAACAACGTCGCGGCGCAGTGCACATTTCGGCACGAACGCCGGTCGACCGGAGGACACTTTTCCTCCGTAGGGCCTGTCCCTGCGCCTAGGGGCAGCCGACACCTAGGAAGGAAGAACAATGAAATACGCAGTTGCGATGAAGTTTCGGATGGACGCTACGGTCCGAGACAATGAGGACGCAGTCCGGCGCCTGCTCGATGTGTATTCCAAGTGGACTCCACCGGCCGGCCTGAAGTTTCACGAGTTCGTCGGACGCGTTGACGGCCAGGGTTCGTTCGCAGTGGTCGAGACCGATGATGTGCGAGACCTGATGGATGCGACGAGCAAGTTCGGCCCGTATGCCGAATACGAGATCCACCCGGTGCTCGACGTCGCCGACACCGTCAATCTCGCGCAGGAGGCCATCGCCTTCAGGGAGTCGATCAGCTGATCGGATAAAACAAGTGTCCGAGGGGGGACTTGAACCCCCACGCCCGTTAATAGGGCACTAGCACCTCAAGCTAGCGCGTCTGCCATTCCGCCACTCGGACCTACCCGCCGTGCCTAGTCAGGTGCAGCGGGCGACTAAGGCTATCGGATCGGGCTGCCTGCCCCCAAACCCAGCCCAAAGCCGGCCGCGACGGGCTGGACGTTAGAGATGACGGACAGGTGGTAGACAAGGGCCTGTGACTGCGCCTTCCCTCCATCCCTCGGACGAGGTGGTGGACCTTGTCAGCTCCCTCATCCGATTCGATACGTCCAACACCGGTGAGCTCGCGACCACCAAAGGTGAGGAACCCTGCGCGCGGTGGGTGGCCGCACAGCTCGAAGCGGTCGGCTACACCTGCGAGTTCATCGAGTCCGGAGCGCCCGGCCGGGCCAACGTGTTCGCCCGGCTGGAGGGCGCCGACCGGTCCCGCGGCGCGCTGATGATCCACGGGCACCTCGACGTGGTGCCTGCGGAGGCCGCCGACTGGAGCGTGCACCCGTTCTCCGGGGCGATTGTCGACGACTACGTCTGGGGCCGCGGCGCCATCGACATGAAGAACATGGTCGGGATGATGATCGCGGTGGCCCGGCACTTCAAGCGCGCGCGCATCGTGCCCCCGCGTGACCTGGTCTGGGCCTTCGTCGCCGACGAGGAGGCCGGCGGCAAGTACGGCTGTGGCTGGCTGGTGGAGCATCGGCCCGATCTCTTCGAGGGCGTCACGGAGGCGGTCGGCGAGGTCGGCGGGTTCTCCCTGACCGTGCCGCGCCCGGACGGCACCGAACGGCGGCTGTATCTGATCGAGACCGCGGAGAAGGGCATGCTCTGGATGCGGCTGACCGCCCGCGGTCGTGCCGGGCACGGCTCCTTCGTGCACGCCCAGAGCGAGAACGCCGTCACCACACTGGCGCAGGCCGTCGCGCGACTGGGCGCCCACCAGTTTCCGCTGGTGTTGACCGACCCGGTCCGAGAATTCCTCACCGCACTGGGCGAGGAGACCGGGCACGCCTTCGATCCCGACTCGCCCGACCTGGACGGCACCATCGCCAAGCTGGGTCCGATCGCCGCCATCGTCGGCGCCACGCTCCGGGATTCGGCCAACCCGACCATGCTCAAGGCCGGTTACAAGGCCAATGTCATCCCGGCGACCGCGGAAGCCGTGGTGGACTGCCGGGTGCTGCCCGGTCGGCAGGCGGAGTTCGAGGCAGAAGTCGACCAGCTGATCGGCCCGGACGTCACCCGGGAATGGATCACCGAGCTGCCGTCGTATGAGACCACCTTCGACGGCGAACTGGTCGACGCCATGAACACCGCGCTGCTGGCTGCCGATCCCGAAGCCCGCACGGTGCCCTACATGCTCTCGGGTGGTACCGACGCGAAACACTTTGCCCGCCTTGGTATTCGATGCTTCGGCTTCATTCCTTTGCGGCTGCCGCCCCAACTGGATTTCGCCGCACTGTTCCACGGCGTCGACGAACGGGTACCCGTCGAGTCGCTGAAGTTCGGCACCGAGGTACTGGAGAACTTCCTCAAGAACTGCTAGCTCACGCAACCGCAACCACCAGAGAAGGATGTCGCGATATGCCGTTCCCGTACAACCCATATGAGTTCCTGCCCGAACTGCCCTCCTTCACTGTGACCTCTGAGTCGATCACCGATGGCCAGCCCCTGGGCAACGCACAGGTCAGCGGCCTGATGGGGGCCGGTGGTGAGGATGTCTCCCCGCAGCTGAGCTGGTCGGGTTTCCCCGAGGAGACCCAGAGCTTCGCCGTGACGGTTTACGACCCGGACGCGCCGACGGCATCGGGTTTCTGGCACTGGGCGGTGGCCAACCTGCCCGCCACGGTGACGGACCTGCCTGCCGGTGTCGGCGACGGAAGCCAGCAGGGTTTCCCGGGTGAGGCCGTCACGTTGGCCAACGACGCCGGACTGCACCGCTTCGTCGGTGCCGCCCCGCCGCCGGGGCACGGTGCGCACCGCTACATCGTCGTGGTGCACGCGGTGAAGGTGGAGAAGCTCGAAGTCACCGAGGATTCCTCCCCGGCCTACCTCGGCTTCAACCTGTTCTCGAATGCGATCGCACGCGCCGTCATCACCGGTACGTACGAGATCGAGGGCTAACGCAGCGCGGAGCCCACCGCGTCGGTCAGGGAGGCGAACCCGCCGTCACGCAGGCGGCGGGCAATGCCGTCGTGAATGTCCTTGACCCACAACCCACCTCCGTAGATGAAGCCGGTGTAGCCCTGCAGCAAGGTGGCGCCGGAGGTGATGCGCGCCCAGGCGTCGTCGGCCGTCTCGATCCCGCCGACGCTGATCAGCACCAGCTGGTCGCCCACCCGGGCGTAGAGCCTGCGCAGCACCTCCAGGGCGCGCGCCGCCACCGGCGGCCCGGAGATCCCACCGGAGCCCAGCTCTGCCGCACCGGGCGTGCGTAGGCCGGCGCGGGAGATCGTGGTGTTGGTGGCGACGATGCCCGCCAGGCCCAATTCGACTGCCAGGTCGGCGATGTCGTCGACGTCGGAGTCGGACAGGTCAGGTGCGATCTTGACCAATACCGGGGTGGCGGTCAGGGCGGCCTCGGCCAGTACCGCCGACAGGATCGGCCGAAGCGAGGCGACGGCCTGCAGATCACGCAGCCCCGGCGTGTTCGGCGAGCTCACGTTGACCACCAGATATGTCGCCAGTGGGGCGAGCAGCCTGGCGCTGGCCCGATAGTCCTCGACGGCATCCTCGGGCGCCGTCAGCTTGGTCTTGCCGATGTTCACCCCGATCGGCACGTCGGAGTGGTGCCGGGCCAGGCGCATCGCCAGCGCGCCCGCGCCATGGTTGTTGAACCCCATCCGGTTGAGCAACCCGCGATCGTCGGGCAGCCGGAACAGCCGCGGCTGCGGATTGCCCGGCTGGGCCTGCGCGGTGACGGTACCGACCTCGGCGTATCCCCAGCCGAGCGCACCCCAGGCGTCCAGGCCCAGGCCGTCCTTGTCGAAGCCGGCGGCCAGCCCCATCGGTCCGGCGAACCGGGTGCCGAACACCGTGCTGACCAGCAGGGGGTCGGCGGGGGCGAGCCTGCGGTGCAGCCGCCGGCGCGCCACGGGGGCATGGGTCGCCGCGCGTAGGGCGGCGAACGCCAACGTGTGGATTCGCTCCGGCGGCATCAGGAACATCGCCCGACGTACCGCGTCGTAGCTCCCCACGTTAGAGCTCTGGCAGATCGTCGACCCGCGGGTTCTGCACGCGAGATTTCTTGCGACGCAACAACACCCGCCGACTTCCGTCGGTGTAGAGGCGCACCTTGGTCAGCTCCCAGCCCCGGTATTCGGCCTCGATGGACAGCCGCGTCGAGGCGGTGATCCTGGTGACGTCCGGCGGCAGTCGCAGCGGCACCCAGTCGTAGTCGTCGGACAGATCGACATCCCACCCCGGTGGCATGCGACCGCGGCTGGCCGCCGTCATCGCGGCCTCGTCGCGTGGTCGATCACCTGCACGCCCGCACCTGACCCCGAGATCACGAACAGCGTGTCTCCAGCGTCGTCGAAGGCCAGGATGTTCGGTTGCTGCACAGTCGGATAACGCACCTTTTCCACCGGTATTCCAGTCGCCAGATCGTAACCAATGACGACGTTCGCCGCGGTTTGGGACACCCAGGCCAGTTTCGTCGATCCGACCAGGCCATACGGCGCCAGCGGAACAGGGTAACGCTGTCGCATGATCAGCGGGTCCACGCCGAACACCAGCAGTTCATCGCCGCGGGTGTTGGCCACCAGCACCCGGCCCGCGGGGTCGGTGGCCAAGGTGGTGGCACCGTCGCCGGCGCGCAGGGACTGCTGAGCCTTGCCGTCGGGTCCGACCGAGGTCACCGAGGTTTGGCCGCGATCCAGAACCACGGTCGAATCACCCTGCGTGGCAATGGCATCCACGCGGGCAAAGATCTTGCTCTGCTCACCGACGGTGGTGGCCCCCCGGTCGGGCGAGGACAGGATGAACACCGCTCCGTCGGCGCTGCCGAGCACCAACTTCCCGTCCGCGCGGCGGGCAATGGCGGTGAACTCGGTGTCGGGCTGGCCGGTGATGTCGACTCGGGACGCGGTGCCCGGCCCCAGATCGACGACGAAATACCCGCCGCGGGTGGCCAGGTACGCGGTGCCCTGCCCGTCGTCGGTGAGCGCCGATGCAGGTCCGGGCAGCGCAATGGGGCGGGGCGGGGCGGCTCCGGCCAACACTGTCAGCGTCGAGGGTGCTGCCGGATCGGGTCCCGGGCGCAGCACCACCAGGGCGGCGGACTTGGTATCGAACACTGCTGCCTGCGGTCGCCCGCCGAGTTGGTGCACCACGCCCGCCGGGGCGGCCGAGGCCGGGGGAGAGGCGGCAGGACCTGCGGGTTCGATGGTCGGCGGCGGTGCGTCGACATTCTTCGATCCGCAGCTGGTCAGGCCCAGCGCGATGGTCAGGACCGCAACCAGCAGGCCGGCCAGCCGGGACGGGCCTGTGTGTTTGCTGCGCGGTGGCAAGGGGTAACTCTCGGTAGTGCGAATGAGCCGGTACTGGGGAACTACTGGGGAAACTTGTAAGGAACTTTATCGGTCGTACACGACCTCTCTGGACACCCCCGAGAGCGGACAAAGCGATAAGGTTGTCCGATGACCCTCGCTCCAGACAGGGAAGTTGTGACCGGCGAGCTCTGTTTTGAAGACGTCTCCACCGGCATCAACGCCAGCGGTTTCGGACAGGTCGGCGACGGCCGTAGCTTCGCGTTTCGCGTAGCTCACCAGTCGCTGGTGGTGCAGGTGTACCGGCCCCGGCTGGCCGGTCTGGTGCCACAGCCCGAAGACGTGGTGGCGTCGGCGACGCGTGGCCTGATCGGCATCGATCTGAACGACGAGCGCAGCCTTTCCGCGGCCGTTCGGGACGCTGTCGCCGCCGCGCGTCCGGTGCCGCGCCAGCAGCGGGTCCGTCCCGCCTGACCTCTCACCGATGAGCGCTGACCGGTACGGTCGGCGGCGTGGATATCGCAGTGCCAGCCATGTCGTGGTTGCAGGTCATCGTGCTGTCGATCGTCCAGGGGCTGACCGAGTTCCTCCCGGTGTCGTCATCCGGGCATCTGGCGATCGTGTCGCGGGTGTTCTTCGCCGACGACGCAGGCGCCTCGTTCACCGCGGTGTCGCAGCTGGGCACCGAGGTGGCCGTGCTGGTGTATTTCGCCAAGGACATCTGGCGGATCCTGCGCGCGTGGGTCGACGGCCTGGTGGTCAAGGCGCATCGGGACAACATCGACTACCGCTTGGGCTGGTACGTCATCGCGGGCAGCATCCCGATCGCTGTCCTAGGTCTTCTGTTCAAAGACACGATCCGTAGCAGCGTGCGCAACCTGTGGATCGTCGCCATCGCGCTGATTGTCTTCTCCGCGGTGATCGCCATCGCGGAGTACGTCGGGAAGCAGACCCGCCACGTCGAGCAACTGAGTTGGCGCGACGGGATCATCATCGGCTTCGCGCAGTGCCTGGCGCTGGTACCCGGTGTCTCGCGGTCCGGGTCGACGATCAGTGCGGGTCTTTTTCTGAATCTCGATCGTGAACTGGCCGCCCGGTTCGGTTTTCTGCTTGGCATTCCCGCGGTGCTGGCCTCCGGCCTGTTCTCGTTGCCGGATGCGTTCGCTCCCGTCACCGAGGGGATGAGCGCCACCGGGCTGCAGCTGCTGATCTCGGTGGTGATCACCTTCATCGTCGGACTTGCGGCGATCACCTGGCTGCTGCGCTTCGTCAGCAGCCACAGCATGTACTGGTTCGTCGGGTACCGGGTGGTGGTCGGCGTCGTGGTGTTGGTGCTGCTGGGGACGGGTGTGGTGGCAGCGGTATGACCGCCGGCGACGATGCAGAGCGAGGCACGAGCGATGAAAAGGAGCGGCGCACATGACCGTGATCTTGCTTCGCCACGGCCGGTCGACGTCCAATACCGCGCACACGCTGGCCGGCCGCTCCGAGGGTGTCGACCTCGACGAGAAGGGCCGTGAACAGGCGGCCGGGTTGGTCGATCGCCTCGGTGAGCTGCCGATCAAGGCGCTGGTCCGCTCGCCACTGCTGCGCTGCCGAAGCACCCTGGAACCCCTGGCGCACAAGCTCGGACTGGAACCGATCGTCGATGACCAACTCGTCGAAGTGGACTACGGCTCCTGGACCGGTCGCAAGATCGCCGACCTTTTCAAGGAACCGCTGTGGGCGGTGGTCCAGCAGCAGCCGAGCGCTGCCGTGTTCCCCGACGGCGAAGGCCTGGCCGCCGTACAGGCCAGGGCCGTCGCCGCGGTGCGGGCACACGATCGCCGGCTGGCCGAAGAACATAAGACCGACGTGCTGTGGGTGGCGTGCACACACGGCGATGTGATCAAGGCCGTCGTCGCCGATG
>JBEVHL010000278.1:0-4873 GCA_040511255.1 Mycobacterium sp.
CTGGTGTTCGGCACCGAGCTCGGCCCTGACGGCGTGCCACTGCGCCCGGCCCACGAGGTCACCGGTGCAATGTGGCTCAACGCCTACCGGACGCTGTGCCGGCTGGCCGAGTTGGGCGAGCGCGCAGGCGTGACGTTCTGCCTGGAGAACCTGAACACCGTGATCGACCACCCCGGCGCACCGTTCGCCCGTCCTCAAGACACGCTCGCGCTCGTCGAGGCCGTAAACCGGCCAGGGCTGCGGATGATGCTCGACCTCTACCACGCCCAGATCGGTGAAGGGAACCTGATCGCGCTGCTCAGACGCGCCGACTCGCTCATCGGCGAGGTTCAGGTCGCCGATGTGCCCGGCCGTTGCGAACCAGGCACAGGCGAGATCAACTACTCCGCGATCGCGGTGGCGCTCAAGGAAATGGGCTACCGCGGCACAGTCGGACTGGAGGCATACGCTTCGGGCGAGGACAAAGTCGCTCTAGAGCGGTTCTCCTCTGTGTTCGGCGCTGGCGCAACAACAGCCATCGGGCGGCAAGAAGACTAAGCCCATTTCCAGTCTGATCAGGGCCTCGTGATCATCCGAGCCCTGCGAAGGAGGGCATGATGTTCCACCGCGGTGACACCTGGTCCGGCGGAGGGCGCCTGCTCGACGAATCCTCGCTCGTCGAGCCTGACTTGCAGCGGGGCTCCCGGCGAGAGTTTCTTGCTTCGACGCCGGGAAAACTCTCGGTGTTGGCCACAGTTCTCATCGCGGCCGCTCTCGTGGCCGGCGTGATCACCTCGACCGTGATCGGGGCGCGTGAACAGCGAACGGAAAACTTGCGTGCGCACACCGAACCGCTTGCGAACGCTGCCCAAGGTCTCTACAGCTCGCTTTCGATCGCGGATGCCGCGGTCACGTCGTCGTTCATCTCGGGCGCCATCGAGCCGCTGGCCGTGCGGGATCGATACAATCAGGCCATCGGTGACGCGTCGAACGCGCTGGTGACTGCCACCTACGGGGTGTCTTCGGGAGATGTCGAGTCGCTACAACTGTTGACCGAGATGTCGCGGCACCTCGCCGTGTACACCGATCTGATTGCTACCGCGCGGGCAAATGACAACGTCGGTAATCCGGTCGGTGTGGCCTACCTGAGGCAGGCCTCCGCGCTGATGCAAAACACGATTTTGCCCTTGGCCGAGCGCCTCTACGCCGAACAGGCACGCGCGGTTGCCGACACCCTGACGCACACCGCCCAGCTTCCGGCGACCGCGATCACGGTCACGACGGTGGTCCTGATCGCACTCGCCATCGCCCACATGTATCTGGCACGCAAGAGCCGACGCCGATGCAACCCAGGTCTCATCGTCGCAGCGCTACTCATGGTGTCTCTCCTAGTGTGGCTTGTGGTCGCGGGAGTGGTGTCCACCTCCGCGAGTGAGCGGGCGCGAACCGAAGGCACGCAACCCCTCAGCGTCGTGACGAAGGCCCGTATCCTCGCTCAGCAGGCGCGGGCCGATGAGACGCTGGCTCTGCTACAACCCGGCTCCGATTCATCCGAAGGCAACTACGTTCGGCACACCGCGGCGTTGGCCGAGATACTCGGCCAGAATTCGAACATTACTAGCGGACATGCGGCGGAGGCTGCGCTCGCCGACGCCAGCGCGGCGTTCGACGGATGGAGGGACGCACACCAGGCGTTGCAGCAGAACCTCTCGGAGGGTGACTACCAGGGGGCGGCCAATGTCGCGGTCGGTCCCGGCTCGCTCGCGTCGACCGCTCAGTTCCGGTCCCTTGACGAGGCACTCGAGAACGCGATCACCGAATTGCGTGCGGAAGAACTTGCGTTCATGGCACGGACGTACCGATCCATGTCGCTGCTCGCTGTCGGTAGCATAGTGATCGGCGTACTCGCCGGATTCGCCGTCGCAGGGGGAATCCGGCCCAGACTGAGCGAGTATCAGTGATGGTGCGGCGAACGCAACCGGGGCAGTCGACAATCCCGCGCACAGCGGCCGAACCCCGACGCCGACCCGGCCAGGGGCGATGGCTGCTCGCAGCACTCGGGGCAGCACTGGCCGTCCTCACCGGCTGCGCAGACCCAGAAAAACCCCCACCAGTCTTCTCCGGTGACTACACCGAGTTTCCCTTGTCGAATGGGGCACGGATCGTCCACCCGTTGGATGCGGTGCCGCCGCCGGATCAGCCGGAACCATCCACGTGCGGCGCCCTGTCGAGCCTGCGACCCGACCCGGCAATCACGCCGGGCGCGGTGCGATCAGGGGGCGCGCTGGCCGACATCGTCGCCCGTGGAAGGCTGATTGTAGGCGTGGACCCGAACGCCAACTTGTTCAGCTTCCGTGACCCGACCACCGGCACACTCATGGGGTTCGGCGTGGACGTGGCACGCGAGGTCGCGCGGGACCTTTTCGCGGATGCGTCGAAGATCGAGTTCCGCTTGCAGTCCTCCGCCGACCGCCTCGAAACCCTCGAGAACAACCAGGTCGACCTCGTCGTTCCCACCACCTCGGTGACCTGCGAGCTCGCAGGGCGGGTTGCCTTCTCGACGGTGTACCTCGAGGCCTTTCAGCGCCTGCTCGTGCGCCCGGAATCCGGTATTTCGGGGCCCGCGGATCTGGCGCGTCGACGGGTGTGCACCCACATCGACACACCCTCTCTCGATGTCGTCCGGCGAAGTGCGCCGAAGGCCACCATCGTCGCCGTGCCGAACTGGGCCGATTGTCTCGTCGCCCTCCAGCAGCGACAGGTCGACGCCGCCAGCACCGATGACGTCATCCTCGCAGGCCTCGCAGTGCAGGACCCGAACCACGAGATCGTAGGTCCGCACCTGGCAAGCGCGCCGTACGGCGTCGCCGTAAACAAGCACAACGAGGATCTGCTGCGGTTTGTGAACGGCACCCTGGAGCGACTGCGCACGGACGGGACGTGGATGAGCCTCTACAACAGGTGGTTGGCACCGCTGGGCCTGGTTGCCGGTCCGCCCGCACCGACCTATCGAGATTGAGGGGCTGCGCTGTGACAGGCGAAAACGCACTGAGGAGACGAATTCGCGCAATCGGTGTTGCGACTTCGATTGCAGCACTCGTGCTGGCTGGATGCGTGGCGGGTGGGCCCGATAACGGCGGGAGGAAGGTCTTCTTCTTTCTACCGAACACCACCACCAAACGCTTCGTGCAGCGCGATGCGCCTATGTTCACAGAATTTCTGAGGCTGTTCGCACCGGATGTCTCGGTGACCCTGCTGAATGCCGGGGGCGACCCTGCCACGCAGGAGAGCCAGGTCAACGATGCAATCACGCAGGGTGCGTCCGCGATTGTCCTGGTGTCCGCAGATGCGAACCGGGCATCGGCGGCGTTGGCGGCGGCGCATCAGGCGAGTGTTCCGGTGGTCCTGTACGACCACGATGCGGTGGGCGGTCCGGCGGATGGGCAGATTGTGTTCGATTCGCTGGAGGTGGGCCGTCAGCAGGGGATGCGGGCGGCGCAGTTGATCAACGCCATGCCCGGCCAAGGTTTGAAGGTTGCTCGGGTCAAGGGGCATCCAGGCGACTACGGGACGATCCACTATCAGGCCGGGCAGGATGAGTTTCTTCAGCCGCTCATCGACAGCGGCAAGATCGAAGTGATCTGCGATCAGAACATCAACAATTGGGACCCGGTTCAGGGACAATCGTTCGCCGAAGCCTGCCTGGCCAATGAGAACAACGCCATCGATATGTTCATCACGATGAATGACGATCTAGCCGGCGGCATTGTAGCGGCGCTGGACCGGCAGGAATTGGTGGGCAGGATTCCTGTCACCGGTGGACAGGATGCGAATCTCGCTGCGCTGCAATTGATCGCACAAAACAAACTCGACAACACCATCTACAAGAACCTGTCCGATCAGGCGAAGGCCGCGGCGCAGGTGACCACGTCGATCCTCGACGGTAACGGCGTCCCCGAAAACATGATCAACGGCACGATCGACAACCAGTACATGGACGTCCCGACCGTCTTCCTCCCCGTCCAGAACATAACGAGAGACAACCTTCAGGTCGTTGTCGACGCGGGTTTCTATACGTGGCAACAGATCTGCGAGCCAGACCCCATGTCCGAGGTGTGCAAGGAGCACGACTGATGGTCGCCCGACGGCATCGGGCGAGCACCGTTCAGGGTTGCACGACGCTGCGTCTCACCATGCTCGGCACGAGCGCCGAGCGAAATGGTGCCGAGCAAAATGGTGCCGAGCGAAGGCAATCCAAAGAACCGGCAAGAGGAAGATCAGTGGGATTTGGATGACGGCGAGCGACAGCACCGCGCCCAGCACGAGCACCATAAGCAGCAGTGTGCGCAGGGCTGCTGCCTCCCGTCGTGGATGACGACGGACACGCTGGGGCTCGGCGATGGCGCGCCGCGCATCCGGCAAATCCGCGAACAGCGGTACGAGGTCGGCGGCGGCCCACCCGAACTCTTGCGCCACGATTTCGGCGTTGAAGTCCGACATCGCATAAAGATCCGAGGCAGCCTTGTGCCGGAACGCATGTGGGGTCACGCGCACGTTCAAGCCCGCGCGACCGCAGGCCCTTCGCAACATCTTGCGGAGTGGAGTCACCTTCAGGTCGGCGGCGATTCGGGTGGTGACCCCGCACAACATGGCGTGACCCGGGTACCGCTAGCCGCGGGTGGGATCCTCGTTGCGACGCTGGGCTGCCAGATCGAAGCAGCGCAATGCCGCGTCTCGGGCCCGGGTGAGGGCGTCGAGCACCGGCAGACGCCGAAAGTCGCGGGACATGTGCTCGATACCCCACGGGCCATCCCAGCCGATCGCCAGCACCGCGTTGATGAATCCGGGTACGTCGAAAACCCCTGCTCCGCAGGGAAGTCGGTTGTCGAAGGTG
>JBEVHL010000279.1:0-2632 GCA_040511255.1 Mycobacterium sp.
TCGGTCGCGCGGATAACTGCTCAGCGGTTGCCGCCGCCGACAGTCGACCAGTGGAGCTGGCAGGCGCGGGGACTGTGCCGGGACCATCCGGCGGAGTTGTTCTTTCCCGAAGAGGAATCGCGCCGGCACCGCCGTGCGCGCGAGGACACCGCCAAGCGGATCTGCCATGACTGCCCGGTCATCGCCGAATGCCTCAGGCACGCGCTGAGCATCCCCGAGGTCTACGGAGTCTGGGGAGCGATGACGGCGGCCGAGCGGTCGCGCCGGGATCGTTAGAATCACCGCACGCGAAACGCTATCGGTCGCGTGCGACGCGGCGGACGATCTGCGTCATGGGGATTCAACGATCTGTGGCGATCATCGGTGCCGGACAGACGGGAGTGGCTGCCGCCCTTGGCTTTCTGAATGCGGGTTTTGACGTCACGGTATTCAGCGATCGTGATCAGCGCAGCCTCCGCAGTGATATTCCGGCCACCGGCACCGCGGTGACCTTCGGCGCCGCGCAAGCCGCCGAACGCGAACTGGGCCTTGATGACTACGCCGCCCGCGCACCCCGCGTTACCGGTCAGAGCACGCAGATATTCAGCGGAACAGATGAGGTCCGGCAGGATCTTCTCGATTTTGACACCGCGTATGCCGGTATTCGGGCGATCGGTGTCGACACCCGGCTCAAAGTCGACGACCGGTTGAACGAGTTCATCTCCCGGGGTGGCCATTTCGTGGTGTCCACCGTCACCGTCGACAGTATCGACCAGGTGGCCGCGACCCACGACCTGACGCTGGTGGCCACCGGGCGCGGCGGCCTGTCGGGTCTGTTCCCGGTCGACGAATCACGGACTGTCTACTCTTCGCCGCAGCGCACACTGTTGATGCTGACCGTCACCGGTTTGGGGCACGGGCCAGAGGTCTTCGCGCACCGCAGCTCGGTCGGCGGCGAGCACAACACCTTCGCGGTGAGCGAGGAGCAGGGTGAGCTTTGGTGGGGCCCCTACCTGCACAAGGATGCCGGGCCGTCATGGTCTTTCCTGGGTTTCGCGAAACCGGGCAGCGATTGGGAACAGCGCTTCACCGCGGCCACGGATGCAGCCTCGGCGCACCGAGTCGTGCTTGACGTGCATCGGGACTACGTCGGCTGGGACCTGCCGGAGGTGTCCGCCACCCAGGTCATCGCCGAGGACCCGCATGCCTGGTTGTTGGGCGCGGTCACGCCGACCGTGCGTCACGCGGTCGCCGCGACCAGCGGTGGCCATCCTGTGTTGGCGCTAGGGGACACCGCGATCTCCTTCGACCCCATTGCGGCGCAGGGCGCGCAGGGTGGTCTCATCCAGACGGCGCAGCTCGTCGCGGCCGCCCGCGATCACGCCGGGGTGTTCGACGAGCAATGGCTCAACGCGACGTTCGAACAGTTCTGGCAGACCCGTGGGTTGGCCGCGACATTGGTGACCCAGCTGTTCCTCGGCGACCCCGAACGCGTCCGGTACGGGCACCTGTTCTTCCCGGCCGCAGCCGCCAGCCCGACGTTCGCCTCGGCGTTGTTCGGCCTGATCTCCGACCCCACGCCGTTGTTGCGGATCGACTCCGAGCGGGCAGCGCGGGAGTGGGTCAGCGACATCGCCGGGGAGCCGGTGGACGATCTGGTGGCCAGGTCCGCATCGTCTGGATTTCGGTACTCGACGTTTGTTCCGCGTGCTGCGGAACAGCACTCCGTGGCGTAAGGCCGACTGTGACCACCGACGCGCCGCCATCCGCTCGTCACTACCGCACCATCCTGGCGAACGAGCGGACCTACCTGGCGTGGCAGGGCATGGCGGCGGGCTTGCTGGTGGCCTCGATCGCTGTGCAATGCATTCCTGCGGCCGGCAGATCCTCCGGGTGGCAGGTCGCTGCACTCGTTCTCGCGGTAGCGGCAGTCGTCACGGCCTGGACTGGGCTGCATCGGTGGCGGAAGCTGGATCGCGCGATCCGTCACCCTGCTGCTGCTTGACCGCAGGGGCGACGACAATCAGGGGATGACGAGCTCTGCCGGCACCGGAATTGGTCCACTTGACGGACAGGTTTTTCTGGGTGGCGATATTCCGCAGGCGTACCGGTTCGACCGGTCCGGTTACGTTCCTGACGGTAAGCCCGATGTGCTGGTCCTCGCGGCAAGTGTGGACGACGTCCGCCGCGCCGTCGGATACGCGGCCGAACACGGACTGGGCGTGGTGCCACGTGGCGCGGGCACGGGTCTGGCCGGGGGCGCGGCCGCCGGGGCCGGCTCGCTCGTGCTCGACGTCTCCGGGCTGAATCGCATCTTGTCGCTGTCGGCAGCCGACGAGATCGCCGAAGTTGAACCAGGGGTGATCACCGCCGAGCTCGATCGCCGCGCGGCCGAAGTCGGGCTGCGGTATGCCCCCGATCCAGCCAGTGCCGATATCAGCACGATCGGCGGCAACATCGCCACCAATGCGGGTGGATTACGTTGCGTCAAGTATGGGGTGACCCGCGACGCGGTGTTGGGCCTGAGTGTCGTCCTGGCCGACGGCTCGCTGCTGCACACCGGACGACGGACCGCCAAAGGTGTTGCCGGACTGGATCTGACGAGTCTGTTGACCGGATCAGAGGGCACCCTGGGCGTCATCGTGGGCGCGAC
>JBEVHL010000280.1:0-10125 GCA_040511255.1 Mycobacterium sp.
ACCCGATCCAGGCGCTCGAAGGCGGTCGATTGGTGTGGTTCTTCGCCTGCGTGTGCGGCGCCGTTTTCGCCCTCGCCGCGGCGCATTCCTGGCGGGTCAAGACGAAATGGTTCACCAAAGTAGATCGCTGAACTTCGCCCGACGTCATCCGGGACCGGCGCCGTGCACGGACTCGGCAACGACAGGTTGCTCAGCCACCGCGACGGGTTGCTTCGCGGGCTGATGCTCTGGGCCATCCGGCTTCGACGGCCACCAATTGGCCTTCCCCATCAAGACGGCGATCGCGGGCACCGTGACGGTGCGGACCACGAAGGTGTCCAGCAGCAGGCCGACCGCGATGATGACGCCCATCTGCACGATGCCCTTGATGCTGCTGGCGGCCATACCCAGCATTGATGCCGCGAAGATCAGTCCGGCCGAGGTGATGACGCCGCCGGTGGCCCCCACGGTGCGGATCACCCCGGAGCGCACCCCGAGGCGCGACTCGTCGCGGATGCGGGAGATCAACAGCAGGTTGTAGTCCGCACCGACCGCCACCAGCACCAAGAACGCCAGGCCAGGGACACTCCAGGCAATGTCCTGGTGCAAGACGAATTGGAAGAATACGACACCGATTCCCAATGCCGACGTATAGGAAAGAATGACGGACAGCACGAGATAAATCGGCGCGACAATGGCCCGCAGCAGAATGACCAGAATAAAGAACACCACGATGAGCGTGAAGATGACGATGAAGCGCACGTCGCCGTTGTAGTAGTTCCGGATGTCGTTGTTGACCGCGGAGAAACCCACCATCGAGATCTTGGCGTCGGACAGCGTGGTGTTCGGTCTGGCGCTCTCTGCGGTCCTGACGATCTCCCCGACCTGATCCATCGCCTCGGTGCTGAACGGGTCCAGGGCCGTCTGGACCAGGTAGCGCGCTGCGTGGCCGTCGTCGGAGACGAAAAGCGCTGCGGCCTTTTTGAATTCGGCCTGGGTGAGAATCTCCGGCGGAATGTAGAAACCGGACATCGGCGGATCGGCGGCGCCGCGTTTCATCGCCAGCAGGAATGCCGAGGCCTGGTCCATACCGCTGCCGATCACCCTGGTCTGATCGACCAGAGTTTGCACGCCGATGGCGAGTTGGCGGCTGCCGTCGGCGAGCGTATCCGCGCCTTGTAGCACCGTGTTCAGCTGATTCTCGATGCTGGTGGAACCCTTGATGCCCATCCGCTTCGCCGCGGCGGTCGCGCTCGACACTGCCTTGTTGAGCCATGTCACCGCGTCGTCGAGAGTGTCTGCGCCCTGCACGCCCTGCAGCTGGCGGCCGAGGTCGGCGATGCTCTGCATCGCCGGGTCCTGGCCGGCCGCGGCCAACCTCTGCAGATCTGCTCGCGACTGGACGCACGCTGGATCGCTGTCACATTCGGGACTGACGTTGAGTGCGTTGACCAGAGGCGTCGCCCACCCGGACAGGTCGGAAATGCGGCCGACATTCAGTCCGAGGGAATCCCCCAGCGCCCGCATGTTCTTCACCAGCGAGGCCGACTTGTCGATCTGGTCCAGCGTCTTGGTGCCGCCGAATTTGTGTTGCATCTCGTCGAGCGCTCCAGCGAGCGCACGGAGATTGGCCAGGGCACCCACCACCGTGCCGCGGATTGCTTCCAAGGCATCGGCCAGCTGATCGGCTCCGGTGGTCAGCGCGGTCAGGTTCGCGTCGTTGGCCCCGATCAGGTTGGCCGCATCGCCCAGCTTGCTGCCCACTTCGCCGGCCTGATAGGTGGCCTTGGCCTGTTCGAGCATCTCTCCCGACGGCCGGGTGATGCCACGCACCATGTCGATGTTCGGCAGCTGAGCCACCCGCGCGGCCATCATCTCCATATCGGCCAGCGCCTTGGGCGTGCGCAGGTCCTGCGGAGACTGGATGAGGATGAACTGCTGCAGCGTGCTGCTGACCGGAAAGTGGCTGTTCATCGCCGCGTAGCCGAGGTTGCTCGGGGCGTCCTCGGGCAGATTCTTGCGGTCGTCGTAATTGAATTTGGTCAGCGTGGCGCAGAAGGCCAGGGCGACCAGGATGACCAGGCTCGCCACCAGGTGGATCCGCGGGCGGCGGACGATGTTGATGCCGGACCGCCGCCAGAACCGGCCGGTCAGGTCCCGGCGCGGGTTGACCCAGCCGCGCCGCCCGGCCAGGACGATCAGCGCGGGCAGCACGGTGATCGACGCGACGAAGCCGATCGCGATGGTGATGGCCAGGGCAGGCCCCACGGTCGCGAACACCCCCAGGGTGGCGAAACCGAGGCCGAAGAACGTGATCGCCACAGTGCCCGCCGAACCGGCGATCACGCCTCCGATGGAGCCGAGCGCATCGACGATCGCATCGTCGGGACTGAGCCCGTTTCGGATGCACTCCTGATAGCGGCTGAACAGAAAGACGGCGTAGTCCGTGCCTGCGCCGATCATCATGCCGGTCATCAACACCAGGGTCTGCGGGCCCAGACTCAGACCGACCAGCCCCAGACCCGCGACCACCTGCTGCGCCACCGCCAGGGACAGACCGATGGTCGCCAGCGGGATGAGCATCGCGACCAGGTTGCGATACACCACGATCAGAATCGTCAGGACGGTGACGATGGTGGCGACCTCGATGAGGTGCTGGTCCTCTGCCCCCAGCTTCGTCACGTCGTCGAACGTCGCCGCGGCGCCGACGATATTCGGTTTCAGCGTGGTGTTCGCGGTGGTGTCGTTGATGATCTTGACGGCGTTCTGGTACGCAGTCTGGCCACCAGGGGTGCCCATGGTGCCGGTGAGATTTACCGGCAGGTTGTACGCCTTGTTGTCCTTACTGGTCATCACCGACTTCAGCTCGGGGATGTGCACGAAGTCCTGCACCGCGGAGACGTTGGCCTTGTCGGCCAATAACTTGTCGACCAGTGCTCGGTAGGTGGCCTCGTCCGCGTCGGTCAGCCCGTTCTCATTGCTCAGGATGACGACGGCGACGTTGGCGGAATCGCCTTCCTTGAAGGCGTCTTTCATCACCGCGTTCGACTGCAGAACCGACGAATCCGCGGGCAGGAAGGGCGGCGGATGTGCTTCGGCAACCACCGCCAACGGGGGCAGGGCCAGCAACAGCACCGCGGCGAGAAGCACCCACGCGGCGATCACGCGCAGCGGGTGGCGAACAATGACACGGCCCAGAGCTGCGAATCCGAAATTGGCCGACGCAGCACGCCCCGTCAGCCGTTTAAACACCTCTATCACGCTACACGGCGGGGTTATTCCCAGATCTGATTAGAGAATGGCTTATTGCAGGTGGCGCCTTTAGGCCTTGACAGGAAGGCCGCCAGCGAACGCGGTGACGGTGACTATGGGCCGTCCTGCGCGGGCGTTCCCGCCCGCAGATAGTCCTCGAGCGACCTGTAGGCGTCGGCGGGGGTGAATCCGGTGTTGGTGATCTTGGTGAGGTCCAGTGCGCTGTTGGCCGGTCGCGGTGCGATCGGGGTGGTGGCGCTGGCGAAGTACTCCGCGGTGGTGGTGGCGGTGACTCGGGCCGGGTCGTGGCCGGTGCGGGTGAAGACCTCGCGGGCGATGTCGGCCCAGGAGGTCACCGGTCCGGACCCGGTGACGTGATAGGTCCCGTACGGGGCGCCGGTGCTCAGCAGGTGCTCGATCGCGCGCGCCAATTCCGAGGTGAACGTCAACCGGCCGTGTTGGTCGGCGACCACCAACGGGTCGACGCCGCGGTGGGCCAGTGAGGCCATCGTGGCCACGAAGTTGCGGCCCTCACCGATCACCCACGAGGTGCGCAGGATGTAGTGCCGCGCCACGGTGGCCACGATCTGATCGGCGGCCGCTTTGGTCTGGCCGTACACCCCCAGCGGTGCGACGGGATCGTCTTCGCGGTACGGCTCGGTGGCGGCGCCGTCGAAGACGTAGTCACTGGAGATGTGCACCAGCGTCAGGTGATGCGCGGCGGCGACCTTGGCCAGCGCGGCGACGCCCGTGACGTTGACCGCCCAGGCCTGCGTGCGCCCGGCCGGGGTTTCGGCGGCATCGACGGCGGTGTAGGCCGCGGCGTTGATGATGGTGTCGTAATCGGCCCAGCGGCGCGCCTGCGCCAGCTCGGCGACGCCCAGGTCCAGTTCGGTCCGGTCGGCGAACTCGACCGCCGAGGCCTCGGCGTAGTGGCGGCGCAGCGCCCGCCCGAGTTGCCCGCCCGCGCCGAGCACCAGCGTTTTGCGCGCCGGCACCGCGGTGACCTCGGCCAGCGGTGGGTGGGCGCGGTCCTTGGCCGAGAGTTCGGCGCGCTCCAGTGGGATCGGCCAGTCGATGGCCACGGTCTCATCGGCCAGGTTCACCGAGGTGTACACCGCATCGGCGGTCCAGTGGTCGTTGACCAGATAGGTGTAGGCGGTGTCCGGTGCCAGGGTTTGATAGGCGTTGCCCACCCCGCGGGGCACGAACACCGCCCGCGACGGATCGAGTTCCGCGGTCACCACCGCACCGAAAGTGGGCCCGGCCCGCAGGTCGACCCAGGCCCCGAAGATGCGGCCGGTGGCCACCGAGACGAACTTGTCCCACGGCTCGGCGTGGATGCCGCGGGTGGTGCCGACCGCGTCGTTGAACGACACATTGTTCTGTACCGGCCCGAAATCGGCCAGCCCGGCGGCGACCATCTTCTGCCGCTGCCAGTTCTCCTTGAACCAGCCGCGGTTGTCGCCGTGCACCGGCAGCTCCCAGACCGTCAAGCCCGGGATGGCAGTAGCGCTGTGCTGCAACGCTTTCCCGTATTCGGTCATTGCCCCAGCCGGGCGTAGAACGCCTCGGTGGCCTCTTTGGCCGGCGCCCACCACTGCCGATGGGTGCGGTACCAGTCGATGGTCGCCGCCAGCCCCGCGGCGAAATCCTGATACCGCGGCAGCCAGCCCAACTCCTGGCGCAGCTTGGTCGAATCGATGGCGTAGCGAAGGTCGTGACCGGCCCGATCCACCACCTGGTCATAGGCATCGGCGGGCTGGCCCATCAACGTCAAGATCAACTCGACGACGGTCTTGTTGTCCTTCTCACCGTCGGCGCCGATCAGATAGGTCTCCCCGATCCGGCCCCGCTCCAGAATCATCAACACCGCCGAAGAGTGGTCATCGGCGTGGATCCAGTCCCGCACATTGCGGCCCTGGCCGTACAACTTGGGCCGCACCCCACCCAGCACATTGGTGATCTGGCGCGGAATGAACTTCTCCACATGCTGATAAGGCCCATAGTTGTTGGAGCAGTTCGAGATCGTCGCCGCCACCCCGAACGACCGCACCCAGGCCCGCACCAACAGATCACTGCCGGCCTTGGTCGCCGAATACGGCGACGACGGGTTGTACGGCGTGGACTCGCTGAACCGGTCCGGGTCCTCCAACGCCAGATCGCCGTACACCTCATCGGTGGAGATGTGATGCAACCGGGTGCCGTGCTTGCGGGCGGCCTCCAACAACGTGAACGTGCCAATGACGTTGGTGTGCAGGAACGGATGCGGATCGTGCAACGAATTGTCGTTGTGCGATTCCGCGGCGTAATGCACCACCGCATCCACCGACCCGAACAGCTCATCGACCAACGCCGCATCGGCGATATCGCCGTGCACGAACGTCATCCGCGCCTCATCCAGGCCGTCCAGCGAGGCCCGGTTACCCGCATAGGTCAACTTGTCGAGCACCGTGACGTGATGATCGGTGTGCGCCAGGACGTGATGAACGAAGTTCGACCCGATGAACCCCGCACCCCCGGTGACCAACAGCCGCGCCATCACCGACCCCGATCCAACAGATCCAACAGATAGGCCCCGTAACCCGATTTCACCAGCGTCGCCGCCCGCGCCCGCAGCTCCTCATCGCTGAGAAACCCCTGCCGCCAAGCGATTTCCTCGGGCACCCCGATCTTCAACCCCGTCCGGCGTTCCATCGTCCGCACGAAATCGGCTGCATCGGTCATCTGATCGAACGTGCCGGTATCCAGCCAGGCCGTGCCACGCGGCAACACCTGCACCTGTAATCGCCCCTGCGCCAAGTACGTTCGGTTGATATCGGTGATCTCATACTCCCCGCGCGCACTCGGGCTCAGCTCCCGGGCGATCGCCACCACATCGTTGTCATAGAAATACAACCCCGGAATCGCATAGTTGCTCTTGGGCGCCAACGGCTTTTCCTCCAACGACACCGCCAACCCCTGCGCATCGAACTCGATCACGCCGTACGCCGACGGCTCCGCCACCCAATACCCGAAGATCGCCCCACCATCGACATCGGTGAACCGGGACAACTGACCGCCCACCCCCGGCCCGTAGAGCAGATTGTCACCGAGCACCAACGCCACCTTCTCGGTACCGATGAAATCCGCACCGATGGTGAACGCCTGAGCCAGCCCATCCGGGGACGGCTGCGTGGCGAACGTGATCGACACCCCGAACCGCGACCCGTCCCCCAACAACCGCTCGAACTGCTCAGCATCATGCGGAGTGGTGATCACCAAAATGTCGCGGATGCCCGCCAACATCAACGTCGACAAGGGGTAATACACCATCGGCTTGTCGTACACCGGAATCAACTGCTTGGAGACCCCCAGCGTGATCGGGTACAGACGAGTCCCGGACCCGCCAGCCAAGATGATGCCCCGCACCCGACCATCGTGGCACATGTCGTTTCCTCGAGCCGACCCCGGTTTGAGGCGCGCCGGGCTGTGAAACCGCGGTCTGCGCGCACTCTTCCAGCTACTGCGCACTGTGCTGTAATGAGTGCGTGTTCGGCAATACGGCGTATTCACCGCACCAGACCCGGTTGCCATCGGCGGTCAATTGTTCGCAGGGCGCGCACCGGGTAACCGCATGAAATTTGCTGTGGCAGTCCACGGTTCCCGTGGCGATGTAGAGCCCTGCCTCGCCGTGGCGCTGGAACTGCTCGATCGCGGTCACGAGGTGCGCTTTGCCTGTCCGCCCAATCTGGTGAATTTCGCCACGTCGTCCGGCCTTTCGGACGTGGTGCCCTACGGCGTGGATTCTGCCGAGCAGATGCAGTCGGAGGCGTTCCAGAACTGGTGGAAATTCCAGAATCCGGTGACCACGTTCCGCGAGGGCCAGGACTACATGACCAGGGGCTGGCCCGAGATGGCGTCGACGCTGGCCGGTCTGGCCGACGGCGCCGACGCGATTCTGACCGGCACCACGTATCAGGAAATCGGCGCGAACGTCGCCGAACATCACGGGATCCGATTGGTCGCGCTGCACTACTTCCCGGCCCGCCCCAACAGCCACCTCTTGCCGGTCCCCCTGCCGCGCGCGCTGATCCCGCCCGCGTTCGGCGTGGCGGAGTGGGCGTTGTGGCGCCTGCAGAAGCAGGCCGAGGACGCCCAACGTCGCGAGCTGGGGCTGCCCAAGGCCACCGTGAACTCCGTGCGGCGCATCGTCGACGGCGGCGCGGTGGAAATCCAGGCGTACGACCAGCGACTGTTTCCGGGACTCGACGAGGAATGGGGCGGCACGCGGCCCTTTGTCGGCTCGATCACGCGGGAATTGGTGACCGACAGCGACGACGAAGTGGCGGCGTGGATCGCCGCGGGCACGCCGCCGATCTACTTCGGTTTCGGCAGCACCCCGATCGAGTCTCCCGCTGCTCTGGTCGCGATGATCACCGCGGTGTGTGCCCAACTCGGTGAACGCGCACTGATCAGCACGGGGTCGTGGGACCTGACCGAGATCCCGCCCGCCGAGCACGTCAAGCTGGTTAGCGCGGTGAACTACGCGGCCATGTTCTCGGCCTGCCGTGCGGTGGTCCACCACGGCGGCGCGGGCACCACGGCCGCCGGTGTGCGTGCGGGCGTTCCGACGTTGGTGCTGTGGTCGGTGGCGGACCAACCGGTGTGGGGACAGCAGGTCAAGCGCCTGAAAATCGGTGCATCCCGGCGATTTTCGAGCATGACGCACGACAAGCTGCACAGTGCACTGCAGTCGATACTCACCCCCGAGTGCCTGGCCCGCACCAGGGAAGTCGCCGCGGAGATGACGCCGGCTGCCCAGAGCGCTCCCAAGGCCGCCGATATCCTCGAGGCGGCCGCCCGCCGAGACGGAGTTCGCTGACCGCGCGAGAGCCGGGCCCCGTGTGATGGGTAAACTTGGCCCGCATGTGGATAACCGTGCTGGTGTTAGCCATCGCGGTGAACTTCGAACCGACCCGTATCGGGCTCATCACGTTGATGCTCAGCAAGTCCCGGCCGATGCTGCACATGCTCGCCTTTCTGTGCACCACGTTCGTGGTTACCACAGGCGTCGGACTGTTGGTGCTATTGGTCTTTCACCACGGGATCTTCACCGGCCTGAACATCAGCGGTCCCAAAGTCCAGATCGCCATGGGGGCCATCGCGGTGCTGATCGCCGCACTGCTGGTCACCAAATTATTCAAAGCCAAAGAGACACTGCCCGTCGATCCCAGCGGTGCGCCGGTGGAACGGGCAGCGGGCGGCCCGCTGGCCAAATTGTCCAAACGGGCCCGCCACCTGGTACACGGCGAATCGCCGTGGCTCTCCGGGGTGATGGGGCTGGGTGTTGCTGTGCCCTCGGTGGACTACATGGCGCTGCTGGTTCTCATCGCTGCCTCGGGGGCCGCGCCGATGGTGCAGGTCGGTGCCCTGCTGACGTTCGTGGTGGTCGGCGACATCGTGGTGGCCATTCCCCTGGTGTGCAGCCTGGTCGCCCCTGAGCGAACCCGCGCGGTGCTGCATGTGCTGCAGAACTGGGTGCGGGCGCGTAGCCGCCGTGACTTCGCCATCCTGCTGGCGGTGATCGGTGCGCTGATGATCGCGTTCGGCATCCACGGGCTGGAGGGGGCCCTCTAGCTAGATGAAGACCCCGGTCAACTCGAACTCTGCCAGCGTGGACGTCAACAGTTCGCGCAGCCGCGCACGGGAATTCGGTTGCCCCGGTTCATAGGCGCGCACCGCCAGGAAGACCTGCCCGCACACCCGTCCCGACGTGATGTGCAGCTCACCGTAGCGAAGTTCGGGACTTCCCGTGGTGAGGTTCTGCTCGACCAAACGCACGGACAGGTAGTCCGATGCGGTGCCGTCGACCCGCGCCACCGCCGGGTCGAGGTTGCCCAGATTGGAACAGCCGATGGGCAAATCGGCTGCGCCGCCCGCTTCCGGTGGCACCCGTTTGGCCACCGCGAGCGGAATGAACGGGATCAGGGGTAGCAGCGCCTCCTGCTCGTCGAAGTTGCCCAGCCCCAAGGTGAGTGCGTGCTTGATCTCTGCGCGCACCGTGCGCAGGTCTGAGGTGACCGAGGTCGGATCGGCGGTGAGTTCGACGGACTTGAGCGCATTGGCGCGCGTGTCGTTCTCGGTCCGGTCGCTCACCGGGTAGGTCAGCGTCACGGTGCCGTCGCCCCGGACGCGCCCGCTGTGTTCGGCGAGTTTGGCGGCGAACCCGGCGAACAGCGAATTGCTGGTGCCGCCAAGGGCTTCCACCCGGGTGTCCCAGGCCGCCACATCGACGTAGACGGTGGCGGCCGGCACGTCCACCGGTCGATCGGGCCCCGCGGCAGGGGCAGCACGAGGCCGGTCGGCTTTCGGCCGGGCCGGGCTCGGGTCGGCCCTGCGGGCAAGCTTCGGGATGGCCCGCAACGCACGACCCACACCCGGTAAACCGTCGACGGTCAGGCGAACGTCCTGTCGCAACGCTTCTCGCCTCGGCCGTGAGCGTGGCGGCGGATAGCCGAAATCGTGCCGGACACCGTTGGCCGCATCCGCCAGCACCAGCGTCAGGCCCAGTCCGTCGATGATGCTGTGGGAGGCCACCACGCTGACCGCGGTACCGTACTGCGCGATGGGCAGCACCCCGACATGCCAGCCCGGCCCCCGCTCGGGATCGATCGCCACCCGGGCGCGTTCCTCGACCCAGTCCGCGACCGCGTTGGGCGAGCTCACCGGCGCCGCCATGGCCACCACGGGTGTCTCCTCCCAGCGGGTCCAGCGATCGCGACCGAAAGGCAACGGCGAGCGCTCAATTCGGCGGCCCAGCAGCCCGTGGGCCAGGTTGTCGACGGTGGTGCGCAACCCGTCGTGGTCGATGTCCCGCCGGTAGATCCAGGTGGCCTGGACGCAGTGCACATG
>JBEVHL010000281.1:0-12815 GCA_040511255.1 Mycobacterium sp.
TTTTCATCACGTCGGCGAAGTAGCTCGACCACCCCACCGCGACGGTGCTGGCACCCAGGGCCAATTCCAGGATCAGGTCCCACCCGATGATCCAGGCGACCATCTCGCCGAGGCTGGCGTAGGAGAAGGTGTAAGCGGAGCCGGCCACCGGCACGGTGCTGGCAAATTCCGCGTAGCACAGCGCAGCCAGTGCACAGGCGATACCGGAAAACACGAACGACAGCGCGATGGCCGGGCCGGCCTTTTCTCCTGCTGCCTCTCCGGTCAACACGAAGATGCCGGTGCCCAGGATCACCCCGACGCCGAAGACCGTCAGCTGAAGGGGTCCGAGTTCTTTGCGTAGCTGATGTTCGGACTCTTCGGTGTCAGCGATCGACTGTTCGACGCTCTTCGTGCGACTGAGGTTCATCGGTGCATCCCCGTTCCGGCCGCCGTTGGCCTGAAGTGATCGCTGCGCGACAACGATTCAAGCGGTATGCCCCACGCGCGGTCGGCGAAACGCCGAAATTGACGAAACTTCGGCCAGGGATCGCGGTCGGCTAGCCGGTGGAAACGGCCTCGTCGCCGGAGGGCTCGCCGCTGAAGTCCGCCAGAGCGTCATCGAGCGTGGGGAACAGCGTGACGAGGGTGTCAATTCCGGTCAGCTTCAACGGACGGCGCACCGCAACGCCGCCGGCGACGATGCCGAACTGCGCTGACGGGGTGATGTTGAGATAGGCCGCCACCAGCACACTCAAACCGTGTGAGGCCAGGAACCGCACCTTGCTCAGGTCGATGATCATGGCTGCGGGTGATTTGCTCGCCGCGGAGGCGATCGCGCTTTCCAGCTCCGGAGCGGTCAGCATGTCCAATTCCCCGGTGAGTGCGAGTACGACTGCACGATCGACCCAGCTCTCCGCGATGGCAAAGGCGCCATCGTCGAGATGAGTCGTGCCGATCAAAGCTTTGAGGGTATCCATGGTGTGTCTCGCGTCTGTAGAACCACCGGCGAGCCGCCGTGGATCACGGAGCCTGCCGAGTAAGGCGGCGGCTGTGAGTTCAACCGGCTGAAACCTGCAGCGTAGTCCTTTTTCCTACCAATAGTGAAAGCGGCGTTCCGGGCTGCAGGCCTGCGGCTCACCAACGGCATGTTCCCGAGGGGTCAGGCCTTCCCTCGAACTCTGCTTATCCGGCCAAAGTGATTGGCCCCGAATGCTTTAGGCGTGCCCGACGGCTCATTCTGGCCGCCGAACCCGTCGACCGGCCAATCCGAAGGCGAACGCCAGGAAATGGCCGACAGAGGTGAAACTGGCTCCCGCGAGCACAGCAACGCCGACCGACGTGCCCGCGGCCAGTTGAACCCGCTGCCGCCACGGTGGGGGCAGTTGCCCGCTGCACCAGCCACCGATACCGAACACGAAATAGCTGACTCCGATGTCACGAGCACGCGCCTGCGCCAGCGGCTCGCTGCCTTTCCTGATCGATCTGGCCACCAGTTCCTGGCTGATCAGCGTCGCCGCCACATGCGCGCCGAGTCCGATTGCGACGAAGCGGGCGGAGCCCAGCCGTCGCTCGGCCGGCGCGAGAAGACCGGCGAAAACCGGCGCGTACGGCCACCAGGACCGGCCGTCGAGCCACAGCAGGCTGGCGAACAGCACCCGCACCGGTTTGCGGTGCAACTGCTTGAGATTGGTGGACTGTTCGCGGAGCAGTATTTGTCGTTCACGATGCGACGCCGAGCGCTGGATCCGGGTGGTGACGAACAACAACGCCAGCCACGACCAGGTCAGCGGCGCGAAGTCGGAGAGGTCCCGCCGTACGTGTCTCATCCGCGGCCGAAGTAGGGCATGGCGCGGGCCATTACGGTCAGCGACGGCACCGAAACTTCCAGCGGCATGTCGACCAGGTGCGTCAGCGCACGAGCCACCTGTGTGACATCGAAAGTCGGTTCAGCGGCCAGACTTCCGTTGGCCTGCAAGGTTTCTCTCCCGATCGTGGTGGTCATCTCCGTCGCCGCGTTACCGATGTCGATCTGTGTCACGCAGATGTCGATGTCACGCAGATCCAACAACATCGAAGCGGTCAGGCCGCTGATGGCGTGTTTGGTGACCGTGTAGGCGAGGCTGTTGGGGCGGGGCCGGTGCGCGGACAACGAGCCGTTGTTGATGATCCGGCCGCCGCGTGGCAACTGTGCGGTCATCACCCGGACCGCTTCACGGGCGCAGAACAGGGCGCCGTCGACGTTCGTGCGCCACGTGCGGTGCCATTGTTCGTCGTCGATCTGGTCGACAGCCGCGGACGGTCCGAACACGCCCGCATTGTTGAACAGCACGTCCACGCGGCCGAACGTCGACACCGCGTCGGCGAACAGCGCTGCCACTGCGGCGGCGTCGGAGACGTCGGTTGGGGCCAGCCGTGCGTTCGGGTGGTTTTCGGCGGCTTCGGCCAGAGCTTCCGGTCTACGCCCAGCCAGTACGACCCGGTGACCGGCCTGCAGCAGGCTCCGTGCGGTGGCGCGGCCGATGCCACTGCCTGCCCCGGTGATGACGACGACCTTGTCCACACCGTTGATTGTCCTCGCCGCAAGACAGTGGGCTCACTGGCCGTAGGTGTAGCGCAGGTTGGCGTTGATGAGCTCGCCCAATCGCTTGCGCATCTGTCGCAGCAGGGCGGCGTCGGGTTCCGGTTCGTCGACCCAGAGGGTCCAGCGCAGCGCGGTCCCGCCCCGCGCCTCGGTCAAGTCGAAGTGCACTGCTGCATCCGGGCGGCCGGCCCACAGCGACGACCACACCACCCGGTCCGGGCGCTGTGCTTCGAGCACCACGGGCTCGATTTCGTCGTCACGGAGATGCAGCCACGGCCGCACCGGCTGGCGGTGCGGGTCGCAGAGATCATCGAAGATCACCGGCGGCGGAGCCGGTTGATGACGTTGACGCGATCCGACGTTCCTCATCCCGATTGAATTTACTGTTGCCCCAACATGCCTGCGCCGGGTCGGCCCGGCGGGCCGATCCGGCGCATCAGGGCATAGCGACTATCAGTGGTGGAACAGCAGCGCGGGGGTGTTGCCACCGAACGGCTGCTGCAGCTGTGCGGCGTTGTGCGCGGATTGACCAGGGGTGGCGGTGATCTGGGCACTACCCGAGGTCTGCTGGACGGTGGCGTCGGCCATGGCGATCGGCGCCAGTCCGATTGCTGCCGCAGAAGCGGCGATGGCCACCGGTGCGAGATAACGCAGTTTCATGATTGTCTCCTGTGAGAGGCTGTATCGCCGGGTGCGATATCAGCGGAATTGCTTGTGACTCTTCAAGAATGCGCTCGGCGGCTGTGGATGTCGTCGCCGTTACCTGCCAATTCGGCCGGGGGTGGGCTGCAATTCGCGGGTACCGGTTAGCCGGTAATCCGTTGGCGCAGCGCGGCCGCCTGCAGAGTGAGGTGGTTGCGCTCGGCGAGCGTCTGGGCTTGCGCCGCGGCCTCGGTGTAAAGCTGCGCGGCCGTGGCGATATCGCCGGCCCGCTCGTGCAGATAGGCAGCCGACGCCGTGTACCGCGGCAGCGACGGATCGAGTTCGGCCAATGCGGCCAGCCCCGCCTGCGGCCCGTCGGCCTGACCCACCGCGACCGCCCGGTTCAGCCGGACCACGGGACTGCCGGTGAGCCGGACCAGCTCGTCGTACCACTCGACGATCTGCACCCAGTCGGTCTCGCCCGCGCTCTGGGCATCGGCGTGCAGCGCCGCGATCGCGGCCTGCGCCTGGTACTCCCCGAGCTGGTCGCGAGCCAGCGCGGCCTGCAGCAGGGCCACGCCCTCGGCGATCAGATCGCGCCGCCACAGACCGCGGTCCTGTTCGGCCAACGTGACCAGAGTGCCGTCGGCGCGAATCCGGGCCGGTCGCCGCGCGTGGTGGAGCAGGAAGAGCGCGAGCAGCCCGCTGACCTCGGGGTCGTCGGTGGCTGCGGCCAGCTGTCGGGCCAGCCGGATGGCTTCGGCGGCCAGGTCGACATCGCCGCTGTAACCCTCGTTGAACACCAGGTAGAGCACGCGAAGCACGGTGTGCAGGTCCCCGGGGCGGTCGAACCGGACCTCGCTCACGGTGCGTTTGGCCCGGCTGATGCGCTGGGCCATCGTCGGTTCGGGCACCAGGTACGCCTGCGCGATCTGCCGGGTGGTGAGACCGCCGACAGCGCGCAGTGTCAAGGCCACCGCCGAGGTGGGACTCAAGCTCGGGTGCGCGCACAGAAAGTAGAGCTGCAGCGAGTCGTCGGCGTCAGTGCCCGGTCCCGGTGGCGGCTCTTCCGTCACCGCAACCTCGCGGCGCCGACGAGCGGTGTCGGACCGGGCAAGGTCGACGAAGCGGCGCCATGCCGCGGTGACGAGCCAGCCTTTGGGATCGTCAGGATAGTTTTCCGGAAAGACTTCGACGGCCCGCAGCAGTGCTTCCTGCACGGCGTCCTCGGCGGTCGCGAAATCGGCCCCGCGGTGAACGAGGGCGGACAGCACGCCGGGGATCAGCTCCCGCAACCGGACCTCGTCCACCGCAGCGACGTCCATTACTCCGTGACGGTCGTCGGCGCGGTCATGAACGGCCGCACCTCCAGCCACTCGTGGATGGGCTTACCGCCCGCGCCCGGGGCCGCGGACAACTCGCCGGCCAGCTCTATCGCCCGCTCGTAAGAATCGACATCAATGGCCATGAAGCCGGCGATCAGATCCTTGGTCTCCGCGAACGGCCCATCGGTCACGGGCGGTTTGCCTTCACCGTCGTAGCGGACCCAGGCACCTTCTGCTCTGAGTGCCTGGCTGTCGACATACTCGCCGTTGTCCCTCAGACGGTCCGCGAAATCCTCCATGTACTGCATGTGCGCCTCGATTTCCGCGGGCGTCCACTGGTCCATCGAGACATTGTTGACGGCCGCCGGCGCGCCTCGGTAGTGCTTGAGCAACAGGTACTTGGCCATGAAATTCTCCCTTCGAATTCGCGACCCATTGTGGTCGCACATCCCTGGGACGGAGCAGACCCGCCGATCTCGACATCGGCCGCCGCACGTTTTTCGGATCCGTCGGGGCGCTGTGATATCCATCGCCCTGGGCTGACATAACTGGCGGGTCAGCGCATCCGGTGTCAGCATGGGAACAGTGTTTGCGAGAAATGAAGTATCCCCGGGTCGAGGCATAGTAACGGGCGTCACACTGTTTGCTCGACGGCTCACCTGGCATCTGCGCGCGCTGGGGTCGAACCCCCTGATCCGGATGAGCGACCGACTAGAAGCGCTCGCCGCCCTGGCCGTGCTCGTCACCGCGCTGTTCGCCCTTCCGGTAGCCACCCAGGCGGGGAGCCAGATTTACGACTCGGGTGTACGGATGGCCGACGAGCAGGCGCAAACGCGACATCCGGTCCAGGCGGTGGCGCTGGAGGGCAGCACCAGCATGCCCGCGGATTTCGACAATCCGGTGTATATCCCCGCGCAATGGCGTCAAGGCAACCAGCTGCACACCGAACGGGTGATCGCCCCGATGGGCGTCAAAGTGGGCCAGCCGATGACCATCTGGCTGGATGATTCCGGCAAGGTGGTCGCGGAGCCGCAGACAGCGCAGGACGCCGAACTGAGCGCGGTCGCCGCCGCATGCAGCGTCTGGGCCGTCATCGTGATCTGCAGCCTGCTGCTGGCACTGCTCATCCGCAAGAGGCTGGACATGTCGCGCGATCGCGCCTGGGAACGAGAACTGCATCTGATGGCCCACAACGACGACGGCTGGGCCAACCGGCACATCTAGTCGCGGTCGCCTTCTGGATTCCCACCCAGTTCGGCTTTGTAGCGGCCCGGGGTCTGCCCGACGACGGCGGTGAACGCCTCGATGAAGCTGGTGGGGTTGGCCCACCCGCACTCGGTGGCCGTGTCGGTGACCGACCGACCGTTGGTCAGGTGCATCAGCGCGTGGTGGATGCGCAAAATGGTGCGCCACCGGTGGAAGCTCATGCCGAATTCGGCGTGGCACAATCGGCTCAAGGTGCGCTCACTCGCACCGACCTGCCGACCCAGCTCACCCAGGGTGGTGGCCGTCGCGGGATCGGCGTAGAGCACGTCGGCCACCGCGGACAGCCGGTCGTCGCGAGGTTCGGGAAGGTGCAGCGACTGTTCTGGGGTGTCGACGAGTTCGTCGATCACCACCGCCCGTAACCGGGCGTCCGACCCGGGACGGAGTTCCTGCCGGTCGGTCAGCGCAAGGATCGCCTCGCGGAGCAGGGGGCTCACCGCGAACACACTGGGGTGCCCCACCAGCGCTGCGCAGAGGTCGGCAGGGATCACCACGATGCGGACATCGGTCCTGCCGTAGATGCGGTGCGAATGGGCGAATCCCGGCGGTGTCCACGTCACCCGGTTGGCCGGCGCCACCCAGGTGCCGCGGTCGGTGGTGGTGGCCAGGGCGCCGGAGGCGGGGTACACCAGCTGACCCTCGGCGTGGGTGTGGCGACCGATGTGGGAGCCATGCGTCAGCCGACCTTTGCCATGGGGCGGCCCCGCCGGGTACAACGGCGGCGGGGCGGCAGGTTGGCGGGTTTGCGGCATCCCTGGGCACTTTACCGGTGGTGCGTCCAGCTTTGTTAGGTCACCCTTACTTGGTATCCATCCTCGGGACCAAGCAAGGAGAACACCCATGGACACGCTCACCTCCCCACCGGTCGCCGACGTTCTGGCCCGGTTGTTCGACGAGGCGAAAGCCGCCGACGGGCCACTGGAAGCGCAGTGGTCCGAGGCGATGGGAGACAACAGCGATGAGATCGCGAACCTGTTGGCACTGGAAGCAGCCGACTACCGAGGCGTGTACCACGGCTTCGCCGACAACTACCTCAACGTGTCAGCCGAGTTCGGCCGGTTTCTCTACATCTGCGCCCGGGCCCGCCGAGCCACGCACATCGTGGAGTTCGGCACCTCGTTCGGAGTGTCCACCATCTACCTCGCCGTCGCTCTGCGCGACAGTGGCGGCGGTCAGCTCATCAGCACCGAATTGGAACCCGCCAAAGCCGCACGGGCACAGGAGAATCTGGCCGCTGCCGGGCTTGCCGGCGTGGCGGAGATCCGGGTGGGCGACGCCCTGGAGACGCTGAGCGACGGCATCGGCGACAACGTCGACCTCGTCCTGCTCGACGGTGCATGGAGCCTGTATCTGCCGGTGCTCAAACTTCTCGAACCTCACCTGAGCCCCGGTGCGCTGGTGATCGCGGAGAACGCCCTCGACGAATCCGGTGACTATCTGAATTACGTGGGCAATTCCGACAACGGCTACCGCACCATTGCCCTGCCCTTCGAACCAGGACGTGGCAACCAATTGTCCGTTCGCACAACCTGATCAAGGAGAATGCTGTGGCATCCCTCACCGACGCCATTCCGCTCGTGAACACGCTGCGCGACGCGGTGTTCCTGTCCGCCAACGTCAGTGAGATCGACCAGCTGACACCGCGATTGCGCCGCATCCGGTTGCACGGACCGCGCCTGCGAGGCCTGAAGTGGGTTCCCGGGCAACACACTCGACTGCAGGTCGCCGGCCTGCTCGACTCGCTCCTGCGACTGCACGGGCACGACGCGCTCCGCACCTATTCCATCTACGCTGCCGACCCGGACGTCGGCACCCTTGATCTGGTGATGCTCGAACACGATGGCGACCCGAAAGTTGTTACCCCGGCCAGGAATTGGGCGGCCACCGTGGCCATCGGCGATCAGGTCAGTTTCACCAGACCGCAAGGCAACTTCGTCATCCGCCCCGATGCCGCCTACCATCTGTTCGCCGGCGAGGAGACAGCGTCGGTCGCGTACGCCGCGATGCTGCGCTCCCTACCGTTGGACGCGGAGGTGTACGGCGTGGTCGAAGGCGCAGCGGAGACCGATCACCTGCCGCTGGCCCGCAAGCTGACTCACGTCGAGCGCGGTACGGCGACCGCAGCGGACTCCGTCGTTCTCGCCGACGCACTGCGCGCGTTACCGCTGCCGGATCAGCCAGGTGTCGCCTACCTCGCCGGTGAAGCCCGGACCATCCAGAGTCTGCGGAAAATACTGGTCACTGAGCGCGGGTGGGACCGACGCGACATCCGCACCAAACCGTTCTGGACCCCGGGCCGCGCCGGCATGGAGTAATTCCGGGGGCGCTCGTAGGCTCAACGACATGGTTACCGGCTCGAAACGTCGCTGGATCGTGCAGATCGGCCTCACCGCCCTCATCGTCGTGGTGGCCGTCGTCCTGGTGCTCTTCTACGTGACGTCGAATCAGAAGCAATCGAATCCTGTTGCGGCCAAAGCAATCCGGGTGTCGTCGGAGCAGCTGGTGACCAAGCCCGGGACGGGTGAACCCAAGGTGGTGCTGTCGCTCTACGAAGACTTCCTGTGCCCGTTCTGCCGAGCCTTTGAACAAGAGTTCGGCCCGACGATCGCCGTTCTGGAAACTTCGGGCGCGGTCGCCGTCGACTACTACCCGGTGGCCATCCTGGACCGACCGAGTAATCAGAACTACTCCTCCCGCGCCGGGGCGGCGGCGTTCTGCGTCGCCGACCAATCGACCGACATCTTCGAGCGTTTCCACACCGCTCTTTTCGCCCAACAACCCAGCGAGACAGGATCCACGTTCCCGACGGACGCGGAACTGGCCGAGACCGCGCGAGAGGCTGGTGCCACCGGCAGCGTCTTCGACTGCATCAAGGACGGCAGGCACGCCGCAATGGTGGAAGGGTTGGCCGAGTCGAACGGAATCCACGCGACTCCCACCGTGCGGATCAACGGCGAGGACTACGAACCCAGCACGCCCGACGATCTGGTGGCCAAGGTCAAGTCGATCGTCGGATGACATGCGCCGCGGTAACTACCGGGTGCGGGTCAGGCTGGGCATCAGCACCTCGTCGACCAGCGCGCGAACCGTCTCCTGCGTCGGCGGCCGGCCGGGGATGAGGAAGCGGAACAGTAGATAGCCCGGCAACAGGTCCCAGATGTCGTCGCTGATCACCGTTGCGTCGATCTCGCCACGATCGACGGCATCGGAAAGCACCTGCGTCATGAGTAGCTTGCGCTGATGGACGAACTCGTCCTGCATGACCGCACTCAAGGCGGGGTTGCGCGACACCTCGGTGAACACCGCCGTCATGGCGCTGGCGTGCTGGCAGGCCTGCTCGCACACCTGAGCGCCGATCGCCAACAGGTCGCCGCGTAGCGAGCCAGAGTGTGGCGCGACCGCCGCCACGCAGATGCCTTCGGTGAATGCGGCCAGCACCAGCGCGGCCTTCGAGGGCCAACGGCGATACATGGTGGCCTTGCTGGCCTTGGCTTCCGCTGCGACCGCTTCCAGCGTCAGCCGGTCGTAGCCGTGCTCCTGCAACAGCCGCAGTGTGACGGCCAACAGCTCTGCTTCTCGCGCGGTCCAACGCGGTCCGGACGGCCGTGAGACAGCGGGGGCTGGGCTGAGTGTCACGACTTCCACCGTAAACGCAAATCGGCAGAAGCGGTTGACAACGTGGTCCGCATAGTGTCTGACCTGGCCTTGTATTGAAATACTCCAAGTGATGTCAGCGGTTGCCTTCACCGGTCCCGTACCGTACCGTTTCGATTCGGGACGCTCACAGTCGTACCAGGGATCGTCGCGGGCGTGAAGCCGTGTCGCCGATTATCGAAAGGCTCACGGGTGAAGACGAGATCGGTCGGCAGTATCGCCAAGCGGCACTGGGCGGTGATCATGGCCGTGGTGGTCCTGGCCGTGGTGTCGTTCGCCGTGTTCCGGCTGCATGGCATTTTCGGTTCCAACAACGTGGTCTCCCGGCCCAGTGCCGACTCGCTGGAGAACCCGGATTACAACCCCAAGCGCGTGCTGTTCGAGGTCTTCGGACCCCCCGGATCCGTGGCGACCATCAACTTCCTGGACAAGGACGCCCAACCGCAACGCGTCGACAACGTGTCCCTGCCGTGGTCGACGCTGCTGACCACGACTGATCCCACACTGTTCGCGGATCTGCGGGCACAGGGCGACGCAGAGCCCATCGGGTGCCGCATCACCGTCAACGGCATCGTCAAGGACGAAAGGTCCACCAGCAACGTGAACGGATACATCGCCTGCCTGGACAAGTCCGCATGAGCGAACACAGCGTGAAAGATGTCGACGCTCAGGACGTCGACGGCGCCCAGGGGCCGCGAATCGCGCGAAACCTCCGTCGGTTTGCCGTCCCCATCCTGCTCATCTGGGTGGCCATCGCCGCTTTGACCAACGTCTTCGCCCCGCAACTCGAGGTGGTCGGCGAAGAGCGCTCGGTGGGGCTGAACGCGCCCGACGCCCCCTCGATCATGGCGATGAGGCACATCGGCCAGGTGTTCCACGAGTTCGACTCGGACAGCGCGGCGATGATCGTGCTCGAAGGCGACAAGCCGCTGGGCCCCGACGCGCATGCTTTCTACGACGAGATGGTCAAACGTCTCGGCCAGGACACCAAACACGTCCAGCACATCCAGGACTTCTGGGGAGATCCGCTGACGGCGGGGGGCTCGCAGAGCAAGGACGGCAAAGCCGCTCTGGTGCAGGTGTATCTGGCAGGCAACCAGGGCGAGGCACTGGCCGATGAATCGGTCCGCTCCATCCGCGACATCGTCGCCAGCGTCCCGCCACCCCCTGGCGTCAAGGCCTATGTCACCGGCGCCGCCCCACTGATCGCGGACAACTTCGAGGTCGGCAACAAGGGCACTGCACAAGTCACGATGATCACCTTCCTGGTGATCGCGGTGATGCTGCTCGTCGTCTACCGCTCGATCGTCACGATGATCATCGTGCTGTTGACGGTCCTCATCGAATTGTCCGCTGCGAGAGGGGTGGTCGCCTTCCTGGCGAACGAGGGGTGGATCGGCCTGTCGACCTACTCGACCAATCTGCTCACGCTCCTGGCGATCGCGGCGGGTACCGACTATGCGATCTTCGTCGTCGGCCGCTACCACGAGGCGCGCTCTGCAGGCGAGGAACGCGAGGCGTCCTTCTACACGATGTACCGCAGCACCGTGCACGTCATCGTCGGCTCGGGACTGACCATTGCCGGGGCAGTGGCCTGTCTGAGTTTCACCCGGCTGCCCTACTTCCAGACGTTGGGGCTACCCGCCGCACTGGGCGTGCTCGTGACGTTGGCGGCCGCCCTCACTCTCGGACCCGCGGTGCTGGTGATAGCCAGTCATTTCGGGCTGCTGGAACCCAAGCGCAAGATGCGCACCAGCGGATGGCGGCGCATCGGTACCGCGATCGTGCGGTGGCCAGGGCCCATTCTCGTCGTGTCGATCGCGTTGGCCCTGATCGGTGTGCTTGCCCTGCCGGGCTACAAGACCAGCTACGACGCCCGTCCCTATCTGCCCGACTCGGCACTGGCCAACGTGGGGTATGCGGCCGCCGAGCGCCACTTCTCCGAGGCGCGACTCAACCCCGAACTGCTGATGGTCGAGACCGATCACGACATGCGCAACCCCGCGGACATGCTGATCCTCGAGCGCATCGCCAAGGCGGTGCTGCACACCCCTGGCATTTCGTTGGTGCAGTCGATCACGCGGCCACTCGGCACGCCGATCACGCACAGCTCCATACCGTTTCAGATCAGTGCGACCAGTGCTAGCTCGATCATGAACCTGAGCTACCAGCAGGCCAGAGCGCAGGACATCATGAAGCAGGTCGATCAGACCAGCAAGTCCATCGACATTCTCGAACAGCAACTCGAGCTGCAGAAGCAGAGTGCCGCCGCCACCGACGAACAGGTCCAGGCGTTCCACGAAACCGTCGCGACCATCAACGAAGTGCGCGACAACCTCGCCAACTTCGACGACTTCTTCCGGCCCCTGCGCAACTATTTCTACTGGGAGCCGCACTGCTTCGACATCCCCTCGTGCGCGGCACTGCGATCGGTGTTCGATTCCCTGGACGGCATCTCCAAGCTCAGTGATCAGTTCGGCAAGATCACCGCGAGCCTGGACAAGCTCAATGCCCTGCAACCGCAACTTGTTTCGCTGATCCCGCCCCAGCTCGACGTCCAGGAAGCCAACCGCGACCTGCTGCGCTCGAACTACGCCACCACGGCAGGCACCGATGCCCAGTCGGTGGAGGCGCTGAAGAACGCAACCGCGCTGGGACAGGCCTTCGACGCAGCCAAGAACGACGATTCCTTCTACTTGCCCCCGGAAGCGTTCGACAACCCGGACTTCAAGCGCGGCCTGAAGTTGTTCCTCTCGCCTGACGGCAAAGCCGCCCGGATGACGATCACGCATGAGGGCAATCCCTCGACACCGGAGGGCATCTCGCACATCGACGCCATCAAGAATGCGGCATTCGACGCGATCAAGGCGACACCGTTGTCGGATGCCAAGATCTACGTCGCAGGCACCGCGTCGTCCTACAAGGACATCCAGGATGGCGCCAAGTACGACCTGCTGATCTGCGCACTGGCGGCAATGGCCTTGATCCTGCTCATCATGGTGTTCATCACCAGGAGCATGGTGGCCGCCATCGTCATCGTGGGTACCGTCGCACTCTCGTTGGGCGCGTCCATCGGATTGTCAGTTCTGGTGTGGCAGTACATCTTCGGCATACCGCTCTACTGGATCGTGGTGCCCCTTGGGATCATCCTGCTATTGGCCGTCGGCGCCGACTACAACCTGCTGTTGATATCCCGGTTCCAAGAGGAGATCGGCGCGGGCCTGAAGACCGGCACCATCCGGGCCATGGCTGGCACCGGCGGGGTCGTCACGGCGGCGGGTCTGGTGTTCGCCGCCACCATGTCTTCGTTCATCGTCAGCGATCTGGTGGTGCTCGGGCAGATCGGCACCACCATCGGTCTGGGT
>JBEVHL010000282.1:0-2615 GCA_040511255.1 Mycobacterium sp.
GCGGCTGGCCGATGTCGCCGAGCAGTCCGACGGTCAGCACGCCGTCGGTGGGCGCACCACCCGAACCGCCACCGCCCGTCGAATTGGGGGTGCCGGAGCTGCAGCCGGCCAGGCCCAGGGTCAGGGCGGCACCGACGGCGATGATGCCGGTCCGCGCTCTGCAGATTCGAGTGGTCATAGCGAGCTCTCCTTTGATCGGAACGGAATTAGGTTGGCGGAGATGATCATTCGGCGGTGATCCGAGGGTCTGCCGCGGCTTGCAGCAGATCGACGATGGCATTGGTGAGCACGTAGATGGCCCCGAGCACCAGCGTCACACCGGCGATGGCCGGAAAGTCGGATACCGGGATGGACGCCGCGAGATAGTTGCCGATGCCGGGCCAGGAGAACACCTGCTCGACGACCACCACTCCGGCGAACATCACGCCGAGCTGAAGCCCGGCCATCGACAGCGCCGGACCGATCGCGTTGCGGAACACGTGGTGGCCGACCACCTGCGGTTCGCCCAACCCTTTGGCCCTGGCGGTGCGCACATAGTCGACGTCGAGGACGCCCTGTAGCGACGAGCGCAGCACCCTGCCGATCGCGACGGCGGGCGCGATGGCCAGGACCGTCGCGGGCAGGATCAGGTGGTGCAGCGCATCGGCGAAGGCGTCGCTCTGTCCGTGCAACAAGGTGTCGAGCGCCTGCATGCCGAACGGTCCGGGATCCTCGAAGTCCCCCACCCCCCGGTTCGGCAACCACCCGAGCTTGCCGAAGAACACGATGATGCCGACCAGCGCCAACAGAAACGGCGGGGCTGTCGCAAGTAGCAGCAGCACCCCGCGGCCGATCGCGCCGCCCGGCCAACGCAGCGCCCCCGACACCGCGTACAACGCGGCGAGGATCAGCGCGATCATGAATGCCGCGATCACGAGTTCGAAGGTGGCAGGCAGATAGGTGGCCAGATCCGCGGTCACCGGCTGGCGGGTGCGCAGCGACCTGCCCAGGTCTCCGGTGCACAGCCCACGCAGGAAACGCAGATATTGGCTGAGCAGTGAGTCGTTGAGGCCCAGGGCCTGACGTTCGGCGGCCACCGTCGCGGGCGTGGCGTTGGCGCCGACGTAGGCGCGGGCCGGATCCCCGGGAGACACGTGTTGCAGCAGGAAGATCACCGCTGACAGGGTCAGCAGGATCACCACGGCAGCCAGGAGTCGGCGGCGCAGGAAGGTCAGCATCGCACTACCTCCGCACCGGGATGAGATTGCGGATGGCATCGCCGCCGAGATTGGCGATCAGGCTGAGCAACAGCACCACGAGGCCGGGAATGCCCGGCACCCACCATTGACTCAGCAGCTGACTGAGCGCACGCGCGGTATCCGCGCCGAGTTCGGGAGCGGGCGCTTGCTGGCCGAGGCCCAGGAACGACAGGGCCGCCAGCAGCAGCACCACATTGGCGATGTCGAGGCTCGCCGTGATGACCGCGGTCGGCACCACGCCGGGCAGCAGATGGCGCAGCAGGATTCGTCGCCGGCTGACCTTCGTCAGGCGGGCCGCTTCGATGTGCGGGCGGGCCGCCAGTGCCTTGACCTCACCGCGGATGATGCGGGCGTAATACGGCCACCAGACGATGGCCACCCCGATGAGCGTGTTGACCAGACCAGAGCCCAGCGCGGCGACGATCGCGATTGCGACCAGCGCACCGGGCAGCGCCAAGAACAGATCGGTGATGCGCATCAGGGCGTTGTCGACCCTGCCGCCGGCGGCTCCGGCGATCAGCCCGACGGCGCCGCCGATCAGCAGCCCACTGGCCACTACGGCCAAGGCCGAAAGCCAACTCACCTGGACACCGATCAGCGTGCGCGACAACAGGTCTCGACCGATCCCGTCGGTGCCGAGCAGGTGTCCGGCGCTGCCCGGCGGCAGGTTGATCGGACCGACCGGCTGCACCGGATTGTACGGGGCAAGCTGACGGGCGAACACCGCGATCACCGTGACGAGCCCGAGAACTCCGACCAGCGCCCACGCGGCGGGCCGGGTAAGTCGCGCGCCGCCGAAGGAGATCGGACGCATCCGGCCCCGGGTGACCACAGGAATCGCAGTCATGATGCCGTCTCCTCTCCGACGATCTGCGGGACAGCAGCCAGCAGGGTGCGGGTGTAGGTCTCGCGGGGCGCGCTGATGACCTGCTCGGCGGACCCGAGTTCGACCACGCGGCCGGCCGCCATGACCGCGATCCGGTCCCCCATCAGTCGGGCCACCGCCAGGTCGTGCGTCACGAACAGCACCGTCATGCCCAGGCGCGCCCGCAGATCGCGGATCAACGCCAGCACGCTCTTGGCCAGTGAGGCGTCCAGTGCGCTGGTGGGCTCGTCGCACAGCAGCACCGACGGCGGGATCATCGTGGCCCTGGCCAGCCCGACGCGCTGTCGCTGCCCGCCGGACAGCTCACCGGGATAGGCCTTGGCAACCTCGCGCGGCAGACCAACGGCGGCCAGGGCTTCGGCGACCTGCTCGCGCACGTCCTCCTTGGACAATTTCCGGCCGATGAGCCGTTCGCCCAGCGTTTCACCGACGGTCAGCCACGGCGTGAGTGACGAGCCAGCGTCCTGGAACACCATCTGCGGGTCGCCATC
>JBEVHL010000283.1:0-2903 GCA_040511255.1 Mycobacterium sp.
GCTCGCCCTTTCGAGTGGACCGGGGGTCTCTGCAGCCCTCAGGACTCCGGCTCGGTCCGTTCGTCTCGACTCACTCAATATAGGCAAGGCTGCCCTAATTTTGCAAGCCCTTCGTGCCGATTGGTCCGCAATGGGCGTCCGCCGAGGGTGGACGTCGCCAGCACCCGCTGTCCGCGCACCGGCAGACCGAAGCCGACCAGCGCGTCGAGCATGGCCTGTCCCCGGCGCATGCCGACCGCTTCGCTCGAACCCGCGAGCATCGGCACCTGGGTCGCGGCCACCACGATGGCCGTGCCGACGGTGTGCCACATCGAGGCGATGCTGACCGCGCCGCCACTGACGTCGTACAGCTTGGCGAACAACGGTGCCATCGACCGGTGGCAGCGATGGGCGATCCACGTGGTCAGTGCCGCCTCGCTGGGCAACTGCACGGTGCCCTCGCCCGAGCCCTGCACGCCGACGCACGGATCGGAGGGCAGCACGCGCACCGTCGGATCGAGCACGCCCAGCCAGTCGATGGCGCCCTCGGAGTCGACGTGCACCCAGAGATTCTCCAGCCCGGTATCCCAGGCGCGGCCTTCCAGCACCACCAGGGCAACAACCCGACCGATGACGGCGTGCGCCAGGGTGGCGGCCAACTGCTGGGCCGCGGCGGTCCGACTGTCCATCTCGGCCGCGGACGCGTCGAACATTTCTTGGAGGCGGTCGCCGGCGAGCGCGGAGGCCAGTGGCCACCACCGTCGCTTCGACACGTCGGACATGATCGCGACGCCGTACACCCGTGGACATTCCGGATACAGCGCCCGCAACCGTCGACTGGATTCGTGTAGCGGCAGTATCCGATCTATCGCCATACCCGCGATCAGCGGATCTTCGACCACGACTGTCATGGCACCTCCTCCTATGATAGGTAAGCCTAACCATAGAAGTTCGGCGACTAGCGGTCGAGTGCTGTGAGCGCTCTCACAAGACGGAGACCACAAAAGGCGCCAGATAGTGCGCTTTTATCGGGGCCTGGGAATCGTGGCGACGGCGGCGCGGTTGAAAGGCACCACGTTAGATACGACGCTCGGTAGTAAACCGAGTATTCTGGCGACGAGGCTCGGGAGATGAACGAATCATGGCCAAACTGGCTCGCCTAGGGGAACTGGAACAGGCGGTGATGGACCATTTGTGGTCCACACCGGAACCCCAGACTGTGCGACAGGTGCACGAATCCCTGTCCACCCATCGCGACCTCGCCTACACAACTGTGATGACCGTGCTGCAGCGGCTGGCCAAGAAACATCTGGTGGTCCAACACCGCGACGATCGTGCGCACCGCTACGCGCCGACCAACGGCCGCGACGAGCTGGTGGCCGGCTTGCTGGTAGACGCTCTCGACCAGGCCTCCGACACCGGAATCAGGCAGGCCGCGCTGGTGCACTTCGTCGAGCGGGTGGGTGCCGAAGAGGCTGATGCACTCCGGCGCGCGCTGGCCGAACTGGAGTCCAAGCACAGCATTGTGCAGTCGGCTGGCGGGCCGGCGTCCGACTGAGGGACACTGGCAGCGTGTCCGCGCTGGCCTTCACGCTTCTTGCGCTCCTGCTCGTCGGCCCCGTGCCGGCGATGCTGGCGCGGGCGGCGTGGCCGATGCGGGCCCCCCGAGCTGCCCTGGTGTTATGGCAAGCCGTCGCCGTCGCCGCCGTGCTATCGGCTTTCAGTGCAGGCCTGGCCATCGCGAGCAGGCTGTTCGCCCCCGGACCTGACGGCCATCCGACCGCCACCGCGGTGCGGGAGATCGCCAACCTTGGCCTGCCGCTGTGGCTCGTCTACGTCGGCGTCTTCGCCCTGACCCTGTTGATCGGCGCCCGGCTGATCGTCGCCGTGATGCAGGTCGCCATCGCCACCCGCCGCCGGCGGGCCTACCACCGGATGGTCGTCGACCTGGTCGGGGTCGGCCACGGCTCCGCGGCCGCGCACGAATGTATCCGCGCCGGCGAACTGCGCATCCTCGATGTCAAGCAGCCGCTGGCCTACTGCCTGCCCGGCGTGCGCAGCCGCGTCGTCGTCAGCGAGGGTGCCCTGTCCGCGCTCGACGACGACGAGGTCAAGGCCATCCTGATCCACGAACGGGCGCACCTGCGGGCCCGCCACGATCTGGTGCTGGAAGCTTTCACGGCCGTGCACGCAGCGTTCCCGCGCTTCGTCCGGAGCGCCAGCGCACTGGACGCCGTACGCCTGCTGATCGAACTGCTCGCCGACGACGCCGCCGTGCGCGCTGCGGGGCCCACTCCCCTGGCCCGGGCGCTGGTCGCCTGCGCCTCCGGCCGGGCACCGTCCGGCGCGCTGGCCGCAGGCGGACCCACCACGGTGCTCCGGGTTCAGCGCCTCGCCGGACAGCCGAACAGTATCGTGTTCGCGGTAGGCGCCTACCTGAGCGCGGTGGCCGTGCTCGTCGTCCCCACCATCGCGGTCGCGGTGCCATGGCTGACCGAGCTGGAACGCCTCTTTACCAGTTAGCTTCCACGAAAAGTGCTGTGCCACAACTAAACCGAAAGGCTTTACATGACTGCCCCGGACTCGACTTCCACTGAAGGCACCGCACAGATCGGGGTCACCGGCCTGGCCGTCATGGGCTCGAATCTCGCCCGCAACTTCGCCCACCACGGCTACACCGTCGCGCTGCACAACCGCTCCATCGCCAAGACGGACACACTGCTCGAAGAGCACGGCTCGGAAGGCAACTTCGTCCGCAGCGAGACCATCCCGGAGTTCCTCGCCGCACTGGAGAAGCCGCGTCGGGTCATCATCATGGTCAAGGCCGGCGACCCGACCGACGCCGTCATCAATGAGCTCGCCGACGCGATGGAAGAAGGCGACATCATCATCGACGGCGGTAACTCGCTGTACACCGACACCAT
>JBEVHL010000284.1:0-7120 GCA_040511255.1 Mycobacterium sp.
GGCGGCGCGCCGAAATCACTACTCAGCGCAGGACCAGGTTCGGGTCGCCGCGCCTGCGGTAGATCGAGCCGAAGCGGGCGTCGATCCGTAGCCAGGCCGGCAGCACCCGCACCCGCACGATTTCGTCGGCCGCCACCGACTCCGGGGCGAACTCGTCACCGGTCGTCGGGGATTGCGGCAGGAATCCCATTGCCGTCAGGGCGAATACGCACCGCATCGGAATTCCGACGCTGATGTCCCCCGAGCTGACGCTGACCACTTCCTGATCGAGCAGGGACACCGGCGGGCCCTGGCCGCTGCCGTGCTCACGGGCCAGCGCCACGCCGCGCTGCGCCAAATCGAGCATCACCCGCGCAGGCACATCGTCGAGGTGCACGAAACCGGCATCGGGCGGCAGCACGCCACGCCAGGCCGAATCCATCGCGAAACCCGGGTCGATGTAACCGGACTGATCTGCCGCCGCCACGGCGCGGGCCAGTTCGTCAGCACCCACCGACAGATCGTGCGGCCTGACCCGGCCCAGCAGGGCCCGGCCCGCCAGCACATCGAAACCCGTTGCCACCCAAGCCATCAACGTGGAATCCGAGCGGGTACGGAGCCGGATGACGGCGGCGTCGTCGAGTCGCAGGGTCCGCTCGGTGAACGCGGCCAGATCCGTGCGCTGCGCCGGATCGGCCAGCCACACTCCCCGCTCGGCTACCGCAACCACTGCTCGAGGTATTCCCGGTGGTGCGGCGACAACCGCACCAGTCGTTGCTCGTCGATGTGGAATGCGGCCAACTGAGTCTCGGCGATCACCGCCGGCTTGGACTGCGGATCGGCATGCACCGAGCGCACTTCGTAGCCCAGGGTGAAGTCGACCGCGCGCAGTCGGTTCACCCAGATGGTCACCTGCAGCGGCGAATCAGCAAGCCGCAGTTGGCCTTTGTAGGTCACCTTGACTTCGGCGATCAGCAGGCCGGTGGTGGTGATGTCGGCGCCGAAGGCATCGGCGAGGAACGGGATGCGCGCCTCTTCGAGCATGGTGACCATCGTCGCGTGGTTGACATGCTGGTACATGTCGATGTCCGACCACCGCACCGGTACCGGCGCGACGAAGCCGGTGCGCGGACCTGCGTTCACCCGGATGCCCCAGTTCCACTCGTTCGTGTCATGTTCCTGATCTGACGCGCCGCCACCGACAGTGTGGCCAGGTCGCGTTCATCGTCATCGTAGATCTCGGTCAGCGTCCTGCGGGACCTCTCCAACTGAGAGCCGTTGGTCTGCTGCCACTCGGCGATCTTCTCTTCACCACTCTCGTCGGGCTCGCCCACGGCCAGCACATCGAAGGTCAACGCCCGCAGCGAGCTGTAGATGTCGTCGCGAATCGCCAAGCGAGCCAACGAATGCCAGCGATCATCTCGCGGTAGACCGGAGATCGACGTGAGTAGCCCGTCGGTACCGAGATGGTCCATCAGGGCGAAATAGGTGTCGGCCACCTCCACCTCGTCGCGGTCGACGATATCGGAGATGTCGATGATGTCGAGCAGGCTGTACTGGTACAGGCCGCTGGACACCATGTAGGCCAGGTCTTCCGGCGCACCATGGGAGGCGAACTCGGCGGCCTCCTTGTTGACGATCGCGCGGTCGTCGCCGCGTAGCCAGTCCGACATCCGTGGGGTCAGGGTCGCCACCTTGGCGGCGAACCGGTTGATTTCGGCGCCGACGGCCAGCGGCTGGGGCCGGTAGTTGAGCAGCCATCGGCCGGCCCGGTCGACGAGCCGACGTAGATCCAGTGTCATGCGGTTGGATACGTGCACCGGGATGGCGTTCTCCACGCTGGCCGTGCGGATCCGGCGCCACACGTCGCCGATCCCGAAGATCGCATCGGTGGCGACGAAGGTGCGCACCGCGTCGACCGGGCTGACCCCGACGTCCTCGGTGATCCGGTAGGCGTAACTGATGCCACTGGAATCGATCAGGTCGTTGACGAGCATCGTCGTCACGATCTCCCGCCGCAGCTGGTGGCTGCGGATCTCGGGGCCGAAGTGATCACGCAGCTGCGCAGGGAAGTACTCCGGCAGTCGGGCGGCAAAAACCTCCTGGTCGGGCAGGTCACTGGCCAGCACATCGTCTTTGAGGGCCAATTTCACGTGCGCCATCAGGGTTGCGAGTTCTGGTGAGGTGAGCCCGAGGCCCATCTCGGTACGCCTGCGGATCTCCTTGCTCGACGGCAACGCCTCCAGTTCACGGTTCAGCCCGCGGCGCTCCTCCAGATCCCGCATCTGCCGGGCATGGACGTTGAGCATGCTGGCCGCGTTGGCACGGCTGGTGCCCATCAGATCGTTCTGCTCGGTGTTGTCGGCCAGCACCAGGCGGCCGACCTCGTCGGTCATCGACTCCAGCAGTTCGGTCCGCTTGTCCGCTTCGATCTTGCCGACGGTGACCAGCGAGTCGACCAGGATCTTGATGTTGACCTCGTGGTCGGAGCAGTCCACTCCGGCCGAGTTGTCCATCGCGTCGGTGTTGATGTGGCCGCCGGCCAGATCGAACTCCACCCGCCCGAGCGAGGTGATGCCGAGGTTGCCGCCTTCGCCGATCACCTTGGCGCGCACCTGGTTTGCGTTCGCCCGGACCGCGTCGTTGGCCCGGTCGCCGACGTCGGAGTCCGACTCGGTCTCCGCCTTGATGTAAGTGCCGATGCCGCCGTTCCACAACAGGTCGACGGGCGCTTTGAGGATCGCGCGGACCAGCGCGGGTGGGGTCAGCTCGGTGGTCTCGGCGTCCAGGCCCAGTGCGGCCCGTGCCTCCGGGCTGATCGGGATCTTCTTCTGTTCGCGGCTGAACACGCCGCCGCCGGCGGAGATCAGCGATTTGTCGTAGTCGTCCCAGCTGGAGCGGGGCAGGTCGAACATCCGGCGGCGCTCGGCGAACGACGCTGCGGTGTCCGGATCGGGGTCGATGAAGATGTGCCGGTGGTCGAAGGCGGCGATCAGCCGGATGTGCTCGGACAGCAGCATTCCGTTGCCGAAGACGTCGCCGCTCATGTCGCCGACACCGACGACGGTGAAATCGTCGGTCTGGGTGTCGACGCCCATTTCGCGGAAGTGCCGCTTGACGCTCTCCCACGCACCCTTGGCGGTGATGCCCATCGCCTTGTGGTCGTAGCCGACCGACCCACCGGAGGCGAACGCGTCGCCCAGCCAGAAGCCGTAGGACTTGGCGACGTCGTTGGCGATATCGGAGAACGTCGCCGTGCCCTTGTCGGCGGCGACCACCAGGTAGGCGTCGTCGCCGTCCCGGCGGATGACTTCGTCGGGGGCGATGACCCGCCCGGTTGCCGGTTCGACGTTGTCGGTGACGTCGAGCAGTCCGGCGATGAACAGCCGGTAGCAGGCGACACCCGAGGCGCGGGTGGCGTCGCGGTCGGCGGCAGCGTCACCCGTGGCCAGCGGCGGATTCTTCACGACGAATCCGCCCTTGGCCCCGACGGGCACGATGACCGCGTTCTTCACGGCCTGCGCCTTGACCAGACCGAGGATCTCGGTGCGGAAGTCTTCGCGGCGGTCCGACCAGCGCAGCCCGCCGCGGGCCACCGAGCCGAACCGCAGGTGCACACCCTCCACCTGCGGTGAGTAGACGAAAATCTCGAACTTGGGCCTCGGTAATGGAAGTTCGTCGATCAGCCCGGGGTTCAGCTTCAACGCCAGCACACCCTGGCTGCGGGCCGAATCGGCCCGGGAGACAAAGTAGTTGGTGCGCAGGGTGGCTTCGATCAGCTTCGCGAAAGCCCGCAGCACCCGGTCGGTGTCAAGGCTGACCAGGGCATCGATATCGGTCGCTACCGCCGCTGCGGCGGCCTGGGCGTTCTGCGCCTTGTCGGCGTCGGCCTGATTGGGGTCGAAGAGCGCCTCGAACAGTTGGACCAGTGAGCGTGCCGTGTGGGCGTTGCCGTTGATCACCGTCTCGATATGCGACTGGCTGTACGGGAAACCCGCCTGCCGCAGGTACTTTGCGTAGCTACGCAGGATGACGACCTGCTGCCAGGTCAGCCCCGCCCGCATCACCAACTCGTTGAACCGGTCGATTTCGACCCGGCCCTGCCAGATGGCGGTCACGGTGTCGGCGAAGCGCTGCGCGACATCGTCGGCCTGGCCCACCGTGGCGGCCGGGATGGTCGGCTGCGGCGAGATCCGGAACTGGTAGATCCACACCTGTAGGCCGTCGGCGCGGGTCACGGTGAACGGCCGCTCCTCCAGCACGACCACGCCCATGCTCTGCAGCATCGGCAACAGCTCGCTCAACGATGCCGACCGGCCGCCCAGATACCAGGTCAGCTCGGCGTTGCGGCCGTCCGAGCCTTCGGCGAAGACGAGCTTGACCGAATTATCATGCAGCTCTTCGATGATCGCGATGTCGGCGATGGCGTCCAGCGGTGCCACGGCCTGTTTGTAGACCTCAGAGAACGCCGCTGCGTAGTGCTCGGCGCAGGATTGGTCGATGGACCCGGTCTGCACGGCACCCATCAGCCGATCCCCCCACGTGCGGGTGGCTTCGGTCAGCAGAGTCTGGATGCGGGTCTCGTTGGCCAGCGATCCGTCGATGTCCTGGCGTTGCGTGCCATCGGGCATCTTGACGGTGAAATGCACCAGCGCCCAAGGCGATTCACTGACCCGGGCGGAGTAGTCGATGCTGACGCCGCCGTATTCCCGGACCAGGATGTCCTGCATCTGCAGCCGCACCACGGTGGTGTAGCGATCGCGGGGCAGATACACCAGGCACGAGACGAAGTGGCCGAGCTGATCCGGCCGAGCGAACAGCAGCGTGCGCCGCCGCGAACCCAGGTCGATGACGGCCATCGCCATGGCGTGCAACTGCTCACCGTCGAGGGCGAATAACTCCGAGCGGGGCACGGTCTGGATGATGTCGAGCATCAGCTGCCCGGGATGGCTGGGATCCCGGTCGGCGAGCGCGAGCGCGTCGTGCACCCGCCGCGAGATCAGGGGAATCTCAAGCACATTGGCGTTCATCGCCGCCACTGTAAACAAACCGACGAAACGGTGCTCCACGGCTTCCCGGACGTCGCCGCTGCCCGGATGTTCACGGGCCACCACGATGTAGGGGTAGGCACCGTAGCGCAGATAGCTGGGAATCGTGGCCTGCGCCAGCACCAGCAGATCGTCGTTGTCGGTGAGCTGAGGCAGCACCTCGTCGCGCAGCCGCAGCACACCCAGCCGACTGGTCTCGTCCACCGAGGAGCGGCCGTCGCGCACCGGGCAGCGTTGATAGCCGAGTAGCACGAAGTGCCCGTCGGCCAGCCAGCGCAGCAGCGCGGCGACGTCGCGGCGATCGGTGCCGGCAAATCGGCCCTCGGCATTGGTGTCGAACTCGTCGGCCAGGCTGAGCAGTTCGGAGTTCATCGTCGGGGAATCGAGCGCGACCTGCCGGGCGTCGGCGAGCACGTTGGGTAGCTGCCGCTCGGCCTCGGCGAGGGCCTTCCGATCCACCGACGGGGACAGCTGGATGTGGATCCAGGTTTCCAGCCCGCCGTCGGCGCGGTGTTCGAGGTCCGCCCCGTCGGCCACCGGGCGGATGTCGACCAGGGCACCGTCGGGGCTGCGGTGCACCCGGAACACCGGGTTCATGATGGCCACATAGGCCACGCCGAGGCGGTGTAGCAGCACGGTCAGCGAGTCCATCAGCATGGCGGCGTGGTCGGTGACCACCTGAAGTGCCGGGCCGAAACCGCCGGGGTCATCCGAGCCGTACACCGCGACCCTGGTGTCCCCGACCCGGCGTTGGCGGCCGAGTCCGTAGTGGGCGGCCAGCAGTGCCGGGGAGACCAGTTCTGCGGTGGTGTCCCGGTGCACCGGACCGGTGTCGGCGGAATCGGCGTCGGTCTGCGGTGCATCGCCGTGCGGCCCCCGGAAGGTGCCGCAGTACGCGTCTCGAATGGCCTCGGCGCCGTCCGGGGTGAGCTTCGCCCACTCGACGGTGCCGTCGATGCTGTTGGTGGAACCGGGATTCACCGACATACGGATCGCTCCTGAATCAGCTGCGTACCGGCGCTGGTACGCAGCCGCCCACACTAGTCCCGTGTCAGCCTGCGGTGGGTGACCCGGTGCGGGCGCGCTGCGTCGGCGCCCAGTCGCTCCAACTTGTTCTGTTCATAGCCACCGAAGTTGCCCTCGAACCAGAACCATTTGGCCTCGTTGTCGCCGTCGCCTTCCCACGCCAGGATGTGGGTGCAGGTGCGATCGAGGAACCAGCGATCATGCGAGATCACCACGGCGCAACCGGGGAACTCCTGCAGCGCGTTTTCCAGCGAGCTCAGCGTTTCGACGTCCAAGTCGTTGGTCGGCTCGTCCAGCAGGATCAGGTTGCCGCCCTCTTTGAGCGTCAGCGCCAGATTCAACCGGTTGCGCTCACCACCGGAGAGCACCCCCGCCGGCTTCTGCTGATCGGGGCCCTTGAAACCGAACGCCGACACATACGCGCGGGACGGCACTTCGTTCTGGCCGACCTCGATGTAGTCCAGACCGTCGGAGACGACCTCCCAGACGTTCTTCTTCGGGTCGATGCCGCCGCGGTTCTGGTCGACGTAGCTGAGCTTGACCGTCTCGCCGACCTTGACCGTGCCGCTGTCCGGGTTTTCCAGCCCGACGATGGTCTTGAACAGCGTGGTCTTACCGACGCCGTTGGGGCCGATGACGCCGACGATGCCGTTGCGCGGCAGCGTGAAGGACAGGTCCTTGATCAGGAGGCGACCCTCGAAGCCCTTGTCCAGGTGGTTGACCTCGACGACGATGTTGCCCAACCGCGGTCCGGTCGGGATCTGGATCTCTTCGAAGTCAAGCTTGCGGGTCTTCTCCGCCTCGGCAGCCATTTCCTCGTAGCGACTCAGCCGCGCCTTGTTTTTGGCCTGGCGGGCCTTGGCGCCCGAGCGGACCCAGGCCAGCTCTTCGAGCAGTCGTTTCTGCAGCTTCTGGTCCTTGCGCCCGGTGACGGCCAGGCGTTCGGCCTTCTTCTCCAGGTAGGTGGAGTAGTTGCCCTCGTAAGGGTAGGCGCGGCCACGGTCGAGTTCGAGGATCCACTCGGCGACGTTGTCCAGGAAGTACCGGTCGTGGGTAACGGCCAGGAT
>JBEVHL010000285.1:0-4692 GCA_040511255.1 Mycobacterium sp.
GGACAGCTTCCCCATTGCCAACCCCTCGCGCAGAAAGCGTTCCCGGCTGTCCTGATCGAAATCGGACATGAGCACCTTGATGGCAACGCTTCGTGCCAGCGACGTCTGGTGGCAGCGGTAGACAATTCCAGCACCGCCTCGGCCGACTTCGACGGCGTCCAAGAAGCCGGCGGCGACCAACTCAGCAGCGATCCCACCCTCACCCGGGGGCTTGGAACCCTCCCCACGTTGTCCCGCCATATCAGCGATGGTCCCTCCGTGACGCGGCTGATTCGCGATCCCAAAAGTACCGAGCGAGAACTCACCGACGTGGGGATTTGCGTCAGCCGCCTGTGCAAATCCGTCCGTCGTACATATCACTGCGAGTTACATTCTGAACTGGCCGACGCCATAGCTGTGCGTTTTGGCCAGGTAACCGGACACTGACTCCCACTGAACACACGGTTCGGCAAAAGAAATCAGGCCCAGTCGAAACCGGGCCTGATTCGTGATGCTGGTGGTGGTGGCAGGTACAGGATTCGAACCTGTGTAGGCGTTAGCCGACGGATTTACAGTCCGCTCCCATTGGCCGCTCGGGCAACCTGCCGGATTCGCGCCGCACCCGGGTACCCGGGGTTGGTGCGACTAGCAGGGTACAACGAGGATGTACCGAAGACGAAAACGGCCACCGGGGCCGCAGCGCCCCGCAATCAGGAGAGGCGGATCCAATGGCGGATTCATCATTCGACATCGTGAGCAAGGTCGACCGCCAGGAGGTCGACAACGCGCTGAACCAGGCAGCCAAAGAGTTGAGTACGCGCTTCGACTTTCGCGGCACCGACACCACCATCGAGTGGAAGGGCGACGAGAACATCGAACTGGTCAGCTCGACCGAGGAACGGCTCAAGGCCGCCGTCGATGTCTTCAAGGAAAAGCTGATCCGCCGCGACATCTCGATGAAGGCCTTCGACGCCGGCGATCCGCAGGCCAGCGGCAAGACCTACCGGCTGACCGGCACCATCAAGCAAGGCCTCGACAGCGAGAACGCCAAGAAGATCACCAAGATCATCCGCGACGAGGGCCCCAAGGGTGTCAAGTCTCAGATCCAGGGCGAAGAGATCCGGGTCAGCTCCAAGAAGCGAGACGATCTGCAGGCCGTGCAGGCTCTGCTGAAGGGTGCCGACCTCGAGGTCGCGGTGCAGTTCGTCAACTACCGGTAGGCGACTAGCCCAACCAACCGGTGGATGCCTACGCTGAAGTGACAAGCACCACACTTGTCCCCGAAGCGAGGTTGCATGACCGCGACACCCGAAGCACTCCCGCAGCCCACCTCCGACGAGGACGGCATCGAGGTCTTCGATGTCGTCATCGTCGGGGCGGGCATCTCGGGGATCGACGCGGCCTACCGCATCAGTGAGAAAAACCCACGCTTCACCTACGCGGTCCTCGAACAGCGCGAGCGCATTGGCGGCACCTGGGACCTGTTCCGTTACCCCGGCGTTCGCTCCGACAGCGACATCTTCAGTCTGAGTTTTCCGTTCGAGCCGTGGCGGCGGGACGAGACGATCGCCGACGGCGCGCACATCCGCGAGTACGTCACCGACACCGCCCGCAAGTACGGCATCGATGCGCACATCCGGTTCAACACCCGGGTGGACGCCGCGGACTGGAATTCCGTGACCACGTGTTGGACGCTGTCGGTCACCGAGGGCGGCGTCGAACGTACAGTCCGGGCGCGGTATGTCTTCTTCGCCTCCGGCTACTACAGCTATGACGAGCCCTACAACCCCGAGATCCCCGGTCTCGACACGTTCGGCGGCACGGTCGTCCACCCCCAGTTCTGGCCCGAGGACCTCGATTACACCGGCAAGAACGTCACCGTGATCGGCAGCGGCGCCACCGCGATCAGCTTGATCCCCACGCTGGCGCGCACGGCCGCCAAAGTCACCATGCTGCAACGCTCCCCCACCTACATCGGATCGGTCCCGCGGGTGGAACGCAGCACCAGGGTGCTACGACGGATGCTGCCGTTCGCCAAGGCGCATTCCGTGGCGCGGTGGTATCACGCCCTGTACACCGCGGGGGCGGTGCATCTGGCCCGCAAAGCACCGGGGCTGTTCAAGCGGATACTGCGCAAGATGGCCGTGGACAACCTGCCCGCGGGCTATGACATCGACACCCACTTCACGCCCACCTACAACCCGTGGGATCAGCGGATGTGTGCCATCCCCGAAGCTGATCTGTACGTGGCGATCAGCGAGGACCGGGCCGAGGTGGTCACCGACCACATCGACCACGTCGACGCCACCGGGATCGCCCTGGCCTCGGGGGCACATCTCGACGCCGACATCATCGTCACCGCTACCGGCCTGCAACTGCTGGCCCTCGGTGGCGTCGCGATCAGCCTGGACGGCGCCGAGATCAAACCGCAGGATCGCTTCGTCTACAAGGCGCATCTACTCGAAGACGTGCCGAACCTGGCGTGGTGCGTCGGCTACACCAACGCCTCGTGGACGCTACGCGCCGACATGACCGCCCGATCGGTGGCAAAACTGTTGCAACACATGGATTCCCGTGGCTACACCTATGCCTATCCGCACCGCGGCGCCGAACCCATGACAGAGAAGCCGACCTGGGATCTGCAGGCGGGCTACGTGTTACGCGCACCGCATGCACTGCCGCGATCGGGGACCAAACGCCCCTGGAACGTCCGGCAGAACTTCGTCGTCGACGCTATCGACCATCGGTTCGACCGGATCGACGAGTCCATGGTGTTCGGCAGGGCAGGCGACCGGGCCACCACCTAGCCGGCTAGGCCTGTTCGATCTCCCGGTTGGCGTTGCCCACAATAGAATCCAGCAAGCCCGGCAGTGCAGCGTCGACCTCGTCGGTGCGCAGACGTTGATGGGTGAGGCCGTCGGCGACCAACCGTTCCGTCAGTCCCGCCTCCCGCAGGATCTTGAAGTGATGGGTCGCCGTCGACTTGTTTATGCCGTCGTAGAGCGCGGCGCACTGCAGGGCGGTACCGGCGTTACGAAGTCGGCGCACGATCTCCAAGCGGATGGGGTCCTGCAACGCCACCAGCACCTGGTGCACCGAACCCACAGCCGCGCTCGCGACGTCGGTGGTCTGCTGTTCGCTCATCCTGTGCCCCTCCTCACGCGGTGGTGAGTTTGATGATCATCAAACCTCGCGTACGCTCGGTCAAGTTCGATACTCATCAAACTTACCCCATGGGGGCATGTCATGACGGTGACGACGGCTGACCACTCGCTCGGCATCGACACGCAACGCTGGGCGTACTCGCTGCTGCTCGTCCTCAGCGGGGTCGCGCTCGGCGTCTCCGGCGTGCCCGCCCCGCTGTACGGGATCTACCAGACGGTCTGGCACCTCTCGCCGCTGTCGACCACCATCGTGTTCGCCGTCTACGCCTTCGCAGCGCTGGGCGCAGTCCTGGTGTCCGGCAAGATCTCTGATGTCGTCGGCCGTAAACCCGTGCTGCTCGGTGCTATTGCCGCACTGATCGTCGGCCTCGGGGTCTTCCTGGTCGCCGACAACATGGCCCTGCTGCTGGTGGCGCGCGCCATCCACGGCGCCGCGGTCGGGTCCATCGTGGTCGCCGCTGCCGCTGCCCTGCTGGACCTGCGGCCGGCGCACGGCCTGCGCTCGGGACAGCTCAGTGGAGTGGCGTTCAACATCGGGATGACGGTGGCCATCGTCGGCTCGTCGGTGTTGGCGCAGTACGCCCCGCACCCGCTGCGCACCCCGTATGCGGTGGTCGTGGTGGTGTGCGTGATCGTCGGTGCCGGGGTGATCGTGCTGCGCGAACCGCACCTGACCCGGTCTGCTGGACCGATTCGCATCACCAAACCCGCAGTGCCGCCGGAGATCCGGTCAGACTTCTGGTTCTCCGCACTGGGCGCGATGGCGTCCTGGTCGGTGCTGGGTGTGCTGTTGTCGCTGTATCCATCGCTGGCCGCGCACCAGACCCACATCGACAACCTGATGTTCGCCGGCGGCGTTGTCGGCGTCACCGCGTTCTCGGCCGCCCTCGCTCAACTGGCCGCTACCAAGGTGCCGGCCCGGCGTGCGGCGATCATCGGCGACTTCGGTATGGCGATCACGCTCATCGTGACTGTGCCTGTGCTGCTGACACATTCATGGCCGCTGGTCTTCGCCGCCGCCGCGCTGCTCGGTGCGACATTCGGGCTGGGTTTCGGCGGGTCGCTGCGGCACTTGTCCACGGTGGTACCTGCCGACAAGCGCGGCGAGACCATGTCGGCGTTCTATGTGGGGGCTTACACCGCGATGGCCGTGCCGACGATCCTCGCCGGCTGGGCCGCCACCCGATGGCCGCTGGATGCGGTGTTCCCGTGGTTCGCCGGGCTTGTCGCGCTGGCGTGCGTCGCAGCGGGCGTGGTCGGACTGTTCAACAGCCGGACCGCCGCGCGCGTCGCAGTGTGATGGTCAGCAGCCGGCGGGAAGGACGCACCCCTCCGCCGGCGTCAAGAAATCATGAGAGCTGCAGGTCGATAGGTGTGCGCGTAACCGCGAACGCCTGGGCATGTGTCGACCGCCGACTGTCAGGAAATCATGACAACTACAGGTCGATAGGTGGCCGGAGATCGAGCGTTCCGCCCCCGAACACAATCCGCGAAGTAGCCGTGAACAAGCGGTGACCCCAATAGTCTGATCGCCATGGCACCTGCTCAA
>JBEVHL010000286.1:0-5966 GCA_040511255.1 Mycobacterium sp.
AGAACCGCCAGGACGATCAGCCACGGGAGCATCAAGTAGCCACCTGAACTTTGGTGCCCGACCCGGCCACCGTGTCGTACACCCGCATGATCTGGCGCGCCACCACCGACCAGTCGTACTGCCGCACCGTCTCGGTGGCGACGTCGATATACCGCTGCCGAGCCGCGTCGTCGGTCAGGATGCCGATCAGCGCCGTCCCCAGCGCAGCCGAATCATCCACCGGCACAAGGCAACCGGCGGTGCCGTCGAGCAGTACCCGGCGGAAGGCGTCCAGCTCGCTGGCCACCACGGCGGTGCGGGCGGCCATCGCCTCCACCAGCACGATGCCGAAACTCTCCCCGCCGGTGTTGGGCGCGCAGTACACGTCGGCGCTGCGCATCGCCGACGCCTTCTCCGCGTCGTCGACCTGACCGAGGAAGTGCAGATGGTTCGCCAATTCGCCTGCTTCGTCCCGCAATTCGTCCTGATCGCCGCGTCCGACCACCAGAATCTCGATGTCGGGGAACTGCGCCACCAGCTGCGGCAGCGCGCCCAGCAGCACCGCCATCCCCTTGCGGGGTTCGTCGAAGCGGCCCAGGAACAGCACCGACTTGCCGGGCTTCGGATAGCCCGCCAGCAGCGGTGCGGAGTGGATGGACTCGACGTCCACACCGTTGGGGATCTCGACGGCGTCGGAACCCAACGCCTCCATCTGCCAGCGCCGCGCCAGGTCCGATACCGCGATCCGGCCGACGATCTTCTCGTGCCAGGGCCGCAGGATGCCCTGAAACACGCTGAGCGTCAACGATTTCGTGGTCGAGGTGTGAAACGTCGCGACGATGGGCCCCTCGGCGATCATCAACGCCAGCATCGACAGGCTGGGCGCGTTCGGCTCATGCAGGTGCAGTACGTCGAATTCGCCCTCGACGATCCACTTCTTGACCTTGCGGTGCGTGGCAGGCCCGAAGCGCAACCGTGCGACCGACCCGTTGTACGGGATCGGCACGGCCTTGCCGCCGGAGACGACGTAGTCGGGCAGGGTGACATGCGGTGACGAGGGTGCCAGCACACTGACGTCGTGGCCGCGGGTCCGCATCACTTCGGCGAGTTGCAGAACGTGCGATTGCACGCCGCCTGGTACGTCGAAGGAGTACGGGCACACCATGCCGATACGCATTACGGATCGCGCAACTTTGCTTGGCGCTCGTCGGACAGGTCCGCCACCCACTGCGGCTGCATCATGTGCCAGTCGGCCGGGTGTGCGGCGATGCCGGCGGCGAAGCTGTCCGCCATCGCCTGGGTGACCGCCTGCACGTCACCGGAACTGGTGTCCAGCGGACCGGACACGTCGAAAACCCAGCTGTCGGGGGTGTTGTAGCAGTGCACCGGAAGCAGCGCGGCGCCGGTTTCGAGCGCCAGCTTCGCCGCGCCCGCGGGCATCCGGGTGAGCTCACCGAAGAAGTCGACCTCCACCCCCTTGCGGGTCAGATCGCGCTCGGCCATCAGGCAGATGATGCGGTTGTCGCGTAACCGCTCGGCCAGCACCGAGAACGCCGGCCGGTCGCCGCCGGTGAGCGGCAGCATCTCGAAGCCCAGTGTCTCGCGGTAGTCGATGAACCGCTGGTAGAGCGACTCGGGCTTGAGCCGTTCCGCGACCGTGGTGAAGGTGCCGTAATGCTGCACCACCCAGACCCCGGCCATGTCCCAGTTGCCGCTGTGCGGCAGCGCCAGCACCACCCCGCGGCCCGCGGCCAGCGCGTCGTCGATGTGGTTGCTGCCCAGCAGGCACGGCTCGATGCGGACGGCCAGTTTGTCCATGTCCATCGACGGCAGCCGGAACGCTTCCCGCCAATACCTGGCGTAGGAGGCCAGCGAGTCCCGGATCAGCGAATCGGGTACGTCCGCCGGTGCCACCCCGACCACCCGGGCCAAATTCTTGCGGAGTTGCGCGGGCCCGCCGTTGCGGGCGGCGAACTGGGCGCCGGCGTCGAAGGCGTTGCGGGCGGCGACCTCCGGCAGGGCGCGGACCACCTGCCAGCCCGCGGCGTAGCCCCAGTCGCTGAGCCGGTCGGTCAGCGGCGGCAGCACCGACATCAGGACTCGCTTTCGGGCGGCTCGACCGGCGCACCGGCCTGCGGCAGCGGGTCCATCGCTCCCGGCGACACCCGCACGCTGTGCACCCGCTGCGCCAGCGTCACCAGACTGGTGATGGCCAACAGCCACATCGCCACGTGCAGCAGCCACGGGATGTGCAGGAACCACACCCCGGACAGTCCGGCTCCGACCAGCACGATGATCAGCCGCTCGGGGCGTTCGATCAGCCCGCCGTCGCCGCGCAGCCCGCTGGCCTCGGCTCGCGCCTTGATGTACGAGACCACCTGCGAGCAGACCAGGCAGATCATGGTGGCCACCACCAGGGCGGTGTTGTGCATGCCGAACGCCGCCCACCACAGCAGGCCGCAGAAGATCGCGCCGTCGCCGATCCGGTCGCAGGTGGCGTCGAGCACCGCGCCGAACGCCGTACCGCCACCGCTCTGGCGGGCCATCGCGCCGTCGAGCATGTCGGCGAGCACGAACACGAAGACGGCGAAGGCGCCCCACCACAGCTGTCCGATCGGGAACAGGGTCAGCGACGCGATGACGGTGCCCGCGGTGCCGATGATCGTGATGCTGTCCGGGGTGAACCCGACCCGCAGCGCACCCCGGGCCACCGGACCGCTGAGCTTCGCGTAGGCCGCCCTGGTCAACAGGTAGTAATCGCTCACGACTGCGCGGCCCACTCGGTGGCCAGCAACGTGCGGGTGTCGCGCAGCAGCTGCGGGATGATCTTGGAGTCGCCGATGATGGTGATGAAATTCGCGTCGCCGCCCCACCTCGGCACGACGTGCATGTGCAGATGCTCGGCCAGCGATCCGCCCGCGGACTTGCCGAGGTTGAGCCCCACGTTGAACCCGTGCGGGTTGGATACCGTCTTCATCACCCGAATCGCCTTCTGCGCGAACGCCATCAGCTCTGCGCTCTCGGCGTCGGTCAGATCCTCCAGCTCCGACACCCGCCGGTACGGCACGACCATCAGATGCCCCGGGTTGTACGGGTACAGGTTCAGCACCGCATAGACCAGTTCGCCGCGGGCCACCACCAGACCGTCCTCGTCGGACAGCTGCGGGATGTCGGTGAACGGCTCGCTGGGCGCCGCGTCGTTCCGTTTCATCGGGGATTCGGCGATGTAGGTCATCCGATGCGGCGTCCACAGCCGCTGCAGGTGATCGGGCTCCCCCACTCCCGTGTCGATGATCGTCCCCGGCTCGTCAGGCTCGGCCGCCCGCTCTTCGCTCACTGCGCGTTGCCCACCTTGACCAGTTCCGCGGTCGGCGCCTCGTTCTTCCGGTCGCCGATCCACTTGACGATGGCGGCGACCGCCTCGTCGCGCGGGATGCCGTTGATCTGGGTGCGGTCACCGAAGCGGAAGCTCACTGCCCCCGCTTCCACGTCCCGCTCACCCGCGAGCAGCATGAACGGCACCTTCTGATTGGTCTGGTTGACGATCTTCTTGGCCATCCGGTCATCGCTGGCGTCGACCTCGACCCGCACACCATGCGATTTCAGTTGCGCGGCAACATCTTCCAGATACGGGACAAAGGCGTCCGCAACGGGGATGCCGACCACCTGGACCGGCGCCAGCCAGGCCGGGAAGGCGCCGGCGTAGTGCTCGGTCAGCACGCCGAAGAACCGTTCGATGGAGCCGAATAGCGCGCGGTGGATCAGCACCGGCCGCTGCCGGGTGCCGTCGGCCGCGGTGTACTCCAACTCGAAGCGGTCCGGCATGTTGAAGTCCAGCTGGATGGTCGACATCTGCCAGGTCCGGCCGAGCGCATCCTTGACCTGCACCGAGATCTTCGGGCCGTAGAACGCCGCGCCGCCCGGATCGGGCACCAGGTCCAGGCCTGACGCCTCGGCGACCTCCCGCAGCGTCTCGGTGGCCTCTTCCCACATGTCGTCGGAGCCGACGGACTTCGCCGGATCCCTGGTGGACAGCTCCAGGTAGTAGTCGTTGAGCCCGTAATCGGCGAGCAACTCCAGCACGAACTGCAGCAGCGAGGTCAGTTCGTCGCGCATCTGTTCGCGGGTGACGTAGATGTGGGCGTCGTCCTGGGTCATGCCCCGCACCCGGGTCAGGCCGTGCACCACACCCGACTTCTCGTAGCGGTAGACCGAGCCGAACTCGAAGAGCCGCAACGGAAGTTCGCGGTAGGACCGGCCCCGCGCCCGATAGATCAGGTGGTGCATCGGGCAGTTCATCGGCTTGAGGTAGTAGTTCTGCCCGGGTTTGCGCAGGGCGCCGTCGTCGTCATATTCGGCGTCGATGTGCATCGGCGGGAACATCCCGTCGGCGTACCACTCCAGGTGGCCGGAGGTGATGTACAGATGCTCTTTGGTGATGTGCGGGGTGTTGACGAACTCGTAGCCCGCCTGCTCGTGCTTGCGCCGCGAATAGTCCTCCAGCTCGCGGCGGATGATGCCGCCCTTCGGATGGAAGACCGGCAGGCCGGAGCCCAGTTCGTCGGGGAAGCTGAACAGGTCCAGCTCGACGCCCAGCTTGCGGTGGTCGCGGCGCTGAGCCTCTTCGATCAACTCCAGGTGGCGGTCCAGGGCCTCCTGCGATTCCCACGCGGTGCCGTAGATGCGCTGCAGGCTGGCGTTGTCCTGGTTGCCCCGCCAGTACGCCGCCGAGCTGCGGGTCAGCTTGAACGCGGGGATGTAGCGGGTGGTCGGGATGTGCGGGCCCCGGCACAGATCGCCCCAAATACGTTCGCGGGTGCGGGGATTGAGATTGTCGTAGGCGGTGAGTTCGGCACCGCCGACTTCCATCACGTCGGGGTCGCCGGATTTGTCGTCGATGAGCTCCAGCTTGAACGGCTCGCCGGCCAGTTCGGCGCGGGCCTCGTCTTTGGATTCGAAGACCCGACGGGAGAACAGCTGACCGTCCTTGACGATCTTGGTCATCCGCTTCTCCAGCGCGGCCAGGTCCTCCGGCGTGAAGGCCTTTTCCACCTTGAAGTCGTAGTAGAAGCCGTCGGTGATCGGCGGTCCGATGCCGAGCTTGGCTTCGGGAAATAGTTCCTGAGCCGCCTGGGCCAACACGTGCGCGGCGGAGTGTCGGATGACGCTGCGGCCCTGCTCGGTGTTCGCGCCCACCGGGGTGACGTCGACGTCGGCGTCGGGCACCCAGGACAGGTCACGCAGCGCGCCCTCGCTGTCGGCGACCACCACGACCGCGTCGGGCTCTCCCCGGCTGGGCAGACCCGCTTCGCGCACGGCCGCACCCGCCGTCGTCCCGGCAGGAACCCGGAGCAGGGTTGCGGGGGCGGGTTGGACTGGGGCGCTCATCGGGTTTCTCCAAGCTCATAGGTCACAGAGGATCGCGACCATGCTATCGGGGTCTGCCGCTAAGACCCCATGCCGAGGGGACTCTTGAGCCAGGGCCAGTCGATCCCGACAAGTCCGGCCACCCAACCCAGCGCGCCGAACAACCACAGCGTCGCCAGCACCACCGCCGTGGTCAGCACCACCCCGAGCACCTTGACCCACAGGCCCTGACGTCCGAACCAGCTCATCACCGCGTCGTAGCGTTCGCGGACCCACGACAGCAGCCGATGTGCCCATTCGAACTCCGACGCCAGGATGCCAAGACCGATGAAGACGATGGCCCAGCCGGGCCCGGGATACGGAATCGCGACGATGCCGACCGCGAAGATGGCCAGGCCGACGACCCCGACCACGATGCGGTAGACGCGATTGGCCACCGGACGTTCGCGCAGCGTGTCCCGCCAGCGCGTCCATTTGCGGGGCACCGCCTTGAGTTGTTCTTTCACGGTTGTCCCGGCTTGAGCAGCACGAACAGCGCCTCTCCCTCGGTGAGCACATCGTCGCCGTCGCTCAGCGTGACCTCGACGAAGATCTTGCGACCCTCGACCCGGCTGACGCCC